>JADJIS010000003.1:1708928-2050714 GCA_016706865.1 Bacteroidota bacterium
CTGAAGGCAGACAATTAAACAGAAGAGTTGAAATGAATGTGATTTTTGAATGAGAGTTTAAGAAATAATATCAGGAACGGTTCTCCAATTTTTATGGAGAACCGTTCTTTTATTATAGTTTTAAAAAATATTTACCAAAATCGCAACAAAAATCTATTTATTCTAAAATTAAAATAATAAAATATGTATTACGGATGGTTTATTTTGGCAATTGGTGTAATTTTAGTAGGAATTTATATGTTCGTGCGAAAAAAGATTAAATAAACTTATTTTATATCTTAAACGTTAACAGTTACATTAATCAATTCAACCACAGCCTTGAAAATACCAAAATATAAGATCTCACAGCCCAACCGGAAACGCGCTATTCGCATAGCCGCCATCATTTTATCCATAGGTATTGTTCTGCTTGTAGCGGGTTATTTTATACTTAAGGCCAATATGGGAAGAATAGAGACCCAGCTCACCGAATCGTTAAACGAACAAATAAATGGTGAGGTAACTATTGGTGATATTGATATTACTATTTTTAATCACTTTCCACATTTTTCTTTGTCGGTTAAAGATGTTGTTGTAAAAGACAATAGATTTAATGAACATCATCTGCAAATTTTCACTGCTGACCGCATCTATTTACAGATCCGGGTATTTGCTTTACTTAGAAAAAACATTGAATTAAGGGCTATTACATTAAGGGATGCGGAGCTTAATCTCATCCGTATGCAAGATGGACTTTTAAATACAAAAAATCTAATTAAACCTAAACCTAAATCTGAAACTTCATTGCCCGAGGAAAAAGATCTGGATGCAATTCTCATAAGCAGATTATATCTGGAGAATATACATATTCAATTCAGAGATACGGTAAGGGGTAAAGATTTTAATTTGACGATAAAGGATAGTTTTGGAAAATTAAGTCACAACGACAGTATAACTGAAATATCCACTAAAGATAAAATTTACGTAGAAGGGTTGGTATTTAAACCCGAACGGGGAAGCTGTTTAACAAATAAAACAGTTAATTCTAAATTATCGCTTGAGTGGAACAGGTTAAAAAGAAGTGTGGAAATTAAACCCTCCCCATTGGATATGGATAAATATAAATTTAGTCTATCCGGTTCCATAAGTCCGGGTATTACTCCATATCTGGATCTTCAAGTTAAAACAGAAAAAATTAAACTTGATTACGCAACTACCCTGGTAAGTAAATATACCAGCGATAAATTAAAGGGTTTTAATTTTGAGAAAACCATACCTGCCACTTTACATATGGAAGGTGCAATTAATCCTGCATTACCATTGGATATTGATATATTTTTCAATGTTAAAGACAACGTATTTATAACTCCTTCAAAAAGTTTTGTAGTTGATTCACTTACCGGTCATTACTTCAATCATTTAATTGATACTTTAGTTAATAATGAAATTAACAGCGGCCTTAGTTTTACTGATTTTAAAGGTAAATACGAGGGCATCCCATTTTTAATGGACATGCGTGTTACCGACTTTAGCGACCCGTATATGGCAGTGCATGTTAGCAGCAATTTTTCGCTTCGTGAAGCAAATAGTGCAATTGATACATCTGTGGTGGTGATGACAGGAGGAAAATTAAATTTTGACGTAAATCTTAAAGGTAAAGCATATGGGTATTTAGAAAAAGATAAGGATTCCATGGATGCGGTCATTACAGGAAGTGCCCAAATAAGTAATGCCTCCTGCAGATTTGTTAATAAACAATTTGACCTGAATAGTATTAATAGCAACATCTCTTTTAATGAAAAAACGATGTATATTACTGCTCTTTCCATGAATATAAATAGCAACCCGATTGATCTAACCGGTACTATCTCAGATTTCATTTACCTTTTCTTTTTTCCCAATGCAAAGTTGCAAGCCGACCTAACGTTAGAAGCCAAACATTTTAATCTGGATAATTTTAAAAAACCAGGCGTTAAACAACAAAAACAAAATACCCCCACTAAACGCATTTCCAAAACGGTAAATTCGCTTTTAGAAAATTTAAAGGGCAATATTTCGGTAAATGCACAAAAGGTTACTTACCATAAATTAAATGCTCAAAATGTAAATGGCAAGGTAATTATTGGAAACACCTATATAACCTGTGAAGATCTTTCAACAACAATAGCAAATGGAAGATTCTTGCTCAATGGTAGTTTACAAGGCATTGGGACAGCCAAACCTACAGTTAATTTAAGATCCAATATAAAAGGTGCTGACATCAGTACGCTTTTTTATCAATTGGAAAATTTACAACAAACTGCCATTACATCAAAAAATATCAAAGGTTTGTTGGATGCAGATATAGCATTTAATTCCAATTTGTCGAAAGACTTAAAACCTATTCCATCATCAATTAGTGGCGACTACAATCTTACCTTAAAGGGTGGCGAATTAATAAATATGGATGCATTAAATCAAATATCAAAAAATGTATTTAAGAAAAAAGATTTCTCAGACATTCAGTTTGCACAACTTAATGCGGCAATTTCGCAAAAAGGAAATGATTTGACGATCTCTGAAATGGAAATAAAAAGTAATCTGATGACTCTTTATGTAAATGGAGTATATAGTTTTAAAGAAAATACAGAATTATTTATAAAAGTGCCTCTTAAAAGTTTAAATGCTAAGGAAGCGGATCTTGTCACAGATTTTAAAAATGATGATGCAAAAGTCGGTATCAGTATTAATTTAAAGGCCACTAAAGAAAATGGAAAATTAAAGGTTAGTCCTGTTCTATTCCGCAAAAAGGATAAATGATAGATTTAGTCAAGAGGTTTTGAGCAGAAACTCAATTATCTAAAATATTTCAAAATGAGTAATATATTACCCGAATTACACGTTAAATTGTGTATATAATTCCCCATTTTAACTTTAGGTTAGCATTTTAACAAATCCTTACAAATTATAAATGATTGCAAATCAACCACAACATGTCCTAAAAATGGCAATACATAAATATATACAGTGCGATAAAGACAAATAATCTGTTTACATATTTTATTTGGACTAAAATTTGGCATATATAGTACTAATCACAATAATAGAATGATATAAGACTGAAAAGTCAACTAGTTAAATATTTATTAAATCAAACTAAACTAAAAAAAAATGAAAAAGTTAATTCCAGTAGCATTCTTTGCCCTTTTAGCCTTAAATACTAATGCTATTAATGCGGCTAACGCAACTTCTCCAACTACAGTTGCAGAAACATCAATTCCAAATGAAAAAAGAGCGGGTGAAACCGAATCAACAAATGTGAATAAAGTTAAAGACAGCAGCGAAAAAGATCTCAAAGGCTCCGAATCAATTACAAAATCAAATGATTCAACTACGATGAACTCTAAGGATGGTGCCGGTATTTATATTTCCAGTGGTGCTGCACTTATCATTATTGTAATTTTATTGATAATCTTATTGTAATTTAATCTGAAAATTTGAAAGCTGATTCGTCGGTTTATGTTAGTTATTAATAAATACCCTGAACTATTGATCCAGAAATTTTATAACATCCGGTGCGTATGAAAGCAAACCGAAAAGCCTTTGTTATTTCAAAAAATCTGGATCCTTTTTTTCTGGGTATTTATTCTGCATTTCAATTTGCAGGCAGATTTTTCAGGGAAGCCTTTAAACGCCCGTTCGAATTTACTGAATTAAAAAAGCAGTGTTACGCAATTGGTGTTAAATCATTACCACTTATTACTTTAACCGGATTTGTTACCGGTGTAGTATTCACAAAACAATCCCGCCCTTCACTACAAGATCTTGGTGCGGTTTCATGGTTGCCATCCTTAATTGCGATAGCACTTGTCAGAGCCTTGGCTCCTTTAATTACATCATTAATTTCCGCTGGCAAGATCGGGTCAAACATTGGTGCACAGCTTGGATCCATGCGGGTTACTGAGCAGATAGATGCAATTGATGTATCGGGGGTAAATGCATTTAAATATCTGGTTGTAACAAGAGTAACAGCTACTACATTTATGATACCCATTTTAATGATGTATTTTGCATTTGTGGGTTTAATAGGATCGTATTTAAATGTGAGTATCGGAGAAAACACAAGTTTTATTTCCTACTTTCAGGAAGCACTTTCACCAATATCATTTTTAGATGTACTTACAGGATTATTTAAATCGATCATGTATGGTTTAACTATTGGACTAGTTGGTAGTTATAAGGGATATAATGCTACACGTGGTACCGAAGGTGTAGGTAAAGCAGCAAACATGGCAGTGGTAGTTTCCATGTTCCTCATTTTTGTGGAGGAAATAATAATTGTTCAATTAAGTGGATGGATAAGATTGGCGCAATAGAATGACTACAAAGTATAACCATATTATTACAGAGGAAAAGGTGATCATAATTAAGGATCTCCATAAATCGTTTGGCGACCTTAATGTTTTGAACAGTGTTAACCTGGAAGTTTATAAAGGCGAGAACGTTGCTGTATTAGGGCGGTCAGGTACGGGGAAATCAGTATTAATTAAAATAATTGCAGGTTTGTTAAAACCCGACTCAGGAACCGTTATGGTTTTGGGAAAAGAAGTTGCAAAGATCACTGAAAAAGATCTGAGAACATTGCGATTAAAAATAGGTTTTTCGTTTCAGAATAGTGCATTGTACGATAGTATGACCGTTTATGAAAATATTGCTTTTCCATTACGTGGAAATACCGAAAAATTAACGCCAAAGGAAATAAAAATAAAAGTGGAAGAAGTATTGGATGCCGTTGGATTAATTCAAACCATGAATCAGATGCCATCGGAACTTTCAGGGGGACAAAGAAAAAGAATAGGAATAGCACGCACTTTAATTTTGAAACCGGAACTGATGTTATATGATGAACCAACATCAGGACTTGATCCGATAACCTGTATTGAAATAAATAACTTAATAAAAGAAGTGCAGGAAAGATATAATACAAGTGCAATTATTATTACCCATGATCTTACTTGTGCAAAAACAACTGCTAATAGAGTAGCATTGCTAATAGATGGCAATTTTTTAACCCAGGGAACTTTTGACGAAGTTTTTGACACGGAAGATGAAACAATAAAGATATTTTTTGATTACAATTTTATCACCTGAATTATGGAACAACAAAATAAACACGGAGTCAAACTCGGAATATTTATATTTATAGGTTTGACATTTTTTATTGTAGGTGTACTTGCAATTGGAAATATAAATAAAACTTTTACCAAAACAGCCACTGTAAAAACAGTATTTACAGAAGTAAATGGATTGCAACCCGGTGACAATGTTTGGTTTTCGGGAGTAAAAGTTGGTACGGTAAAGGAAATGCGTTTTTTACCTAATGCCGGTGTGGAAGTTACCATGAAAATAGAATCCAAATCACAGGAATTCATTCCTAAAGATTCTAAAGCAAAAATCAGTTCAGATGGTTTGATTGGAAACAAGATAATTGTTATTTATGGTGGGAATCCAACTTCCGGGCATATTGTGGATGGCAGCACGTTTTCGATTGAGGAAACAACCAGCACAGAAGACATGATGAACATGCTGCAGGAAAATAACAAAAATGTTCTCGCCATAACCAATGATTTTAAAGTGATAAGTAAAAGAATAGCTGACGGCGAAGGCACTTTAGGAAAATTTATGACAGATGATGCCATTTATGAAAATTTGAATTCAACCATAAACACTTTGAAAACTGCCTCACAAAATACAGTTCAACTCACTGATGCCATTAATGATTTTACCACCAAACTCAATGCAGAAGGTGGACTTGCAAATGATCTGGCAACTGACACTACAGTATTTAACAATATTCAGAAAACAGTAGCTCAATTAAATGCAATTGCGGGAACTGCGCAACAGGTGGCAGATAATTTACAAACTACCACTTCAGATATCAATACAAATAAAAACTCACCTGCCGGTGTTCTTCTGCACGATGAAGAAGCAGCTGCCAGTTTAAGGGCAAGTATTATTGCACTTGAAAGCAGTACCAAAAAACTGAATGAAAGTATGGATGCTTTACAACATAATTTCTTGTTGAGAGGCTTTTTTAAGAAGAAAGAAAAGGAGAAAGAAGTCGATAATTAAGTGCTTCGTCGGGTAATGATGCTGAACAAGAATTTTCGTTTTAGCTCTTCCCATTAAGGCAAAAACTTACTTTTTTTTGTGAGTGTACAACCTGTTAAAATTAAATAATACCTTATATTTGACGCAAAACCATGAGAAAACTACTCCTTTTTTGCACATTGTTGATCAGCATCAGTATCTCTGTTACCGCTCAAAGTTTCGGCGTTTGTGCAGGAATATCCAAAACAGCTATTCGCAGTCAATTTCTTACTGACCCATCCGGGACTCTAGGCTTAAACCTCGGTTTTATAAATTTTATACCTGTTGTCAATGAATTTTATATCTATCAGGATTTTACGGTAAATACTTTAGGAATGAATGCTGCCTTGTTTGAATTTGACGAGGATTTTTTTAGCAATCCAGTAGTTATTGCACATCCGGATGAAAAATTAACCTGGTTTTCTGCTCAGTATTCCCTGGGACCCACTTTTGCATATGATGAAGGGAAATTTTATGGCGGAGCAGGTTTGTCCGGAAGTTTGGTTGTTCCCACCGGTGGTGCATTCAATTCCGGATCCGTGGCTAACGGCTATTATGTTACTTCGGAACTTTATGAGTACAGTGTCAACGATCTTTCATCGGATATGTTTGGTTTTTTCGGCTCTGCTTACGTTGTTGCAGGTGGCGGTACGGAATCTTTAAAATTACATTTAAAATATAATTTAATGTTCACGAATCTTGCCAATTCAGAATATACGGAATCGGACAATAAAATGTATGCTGATGTTGTAACCATTTCCTTAGCATATCTTTTTTATTGACCGCAATTAAACACATACTAATATTAAAAACTAAAATATGAAAAAAAATCACACAGAAATTATCACAATTTTAATTTTGTTTTTTGCCATAACATTAATTTCTTCGTGTAAAGAAGATAAAGCAAAAACAGCCGGCGATGTAGATGGACCGGTATTAACAGTGTATAAACCCGATGCTGCCGATATATACGCAACAGGCGATACTATTTATTTATCGGCTCATGTGGAAGACATTTCGCAAATGCAGGATTTTACAGTCAATTTGATCTATTCTGATACTCTTTTATTATGGCCTGAAGTACCCGGGATTTTAGGTAATTTAACAGAATATGAGCTTAACGATTGGTCTATCAATACCCTTGGGGTAAATGAAAATGCGATCATTCGTTTTGAGGCGAGTGATAAACATTCCAACGTAACTATTGTAGATGTGCCCGTGCAATTGACAAATTAAAATTAGGTCTCAACAATTTTGAACAAAAGCAATTATCCCAAAGGGTTAGTTGCTTTTTTTTTGAGCCAATTTTATTCAAAACACAAGTTGCTTCGGGTGATCTTTATCATTTTTTTAAAGGATTGCGGGCAATTGCAGTCATTTATAATAAATGCTCACTAACTTTGGATTAAACGAATATTTTGACCTCGTCTAAAATTACATTCAAAGGTTTATCTGATCAGCAAGTACTCGATTCGCGGGCAAAATACGGACGTAATTCTTTTACCGGAAAAAAAGAAAATGGAGTATTAACTGCATTAATTAGTTTGGTAAAAGAACCCATGTTTATTTTATTAATGGCAACCTCCTTTATTTATTTTATAAGTGGCGAAAGGGAGAATGGTTTTTTTATGGTGTTTGCTATAGTGCTGGTTGGAGCTATTTCATTTTATCAGGATGCCAGAAGCAGAAATGCAATTTCTCAATTAAAGGAACTCACCCAACCAAAATCGAAGGTGATTAGAAACAGTGTTGTTCTTGAAATTAAAAGTGAAGAAATTGTTATTGGAGATCACATTATTGTTGAAGAAGGAACACTGGTTCCGGCTGATGCTACTATACTACAAAGCAACGATTTTTTTGTTAATGAATCCATTCTAACGGGTGAATCTTTTACGGTAGCAAAAAATGAAACCGAAAATAATAATATTTTTCAAGGGACAAACATAACCGGAGGACTCGCAATTTGTATAGTTACTGCAATAGGAAATAATACTTCTCTGGGAAAAATTGGTAAAAGTCTGGAGGCGATTAAGGAAGAAAAAACTCCACTTCAAATTCAGATAAGCGACTTTGTAAAAAAAATGGCAATAGCAGGGATAATTATTTTCTGTATTGTATTGGCGATCAATTATTGGGAATCAAAAAATATATCTGAAAGTTTAATAAAATCGCTCACATTGGCGATGAGCATATTACCGGAAGAAATACCTGTTGCATTTACAACATTTATGGCTTTAGGTGCATGGCGATTAATGAAAATGGGTATAATAGTTAAACAAACAAAAACAGTGGAAACACTTGGTAGCGCTACCGTAATTTGTACTGATAAAACAGGTACCATCACAGAAAATAAAATGACCCTCGCTAAAATATTTTCATTCAAAACAGGAAATATTATAGCTACCGATAAAATTGAGGATGCAAAAGAAAAAGAGTTGATCAGATATGCCATGTTTGCCAGTGAACCAATTCCCTTTGATCCAATGGAAGTTGCATTGCACAATAATTATGGTAATTTATTTCCGCAAGATGAACGTGTTCAGTTTAAAATGATACATGAATATCCTTTAAGCGGAAAACCGCCAATGATGACACATATTTTCGAATCTGAGGCAGGAGAAAGAGTAATCGCTGCAAAAGGTGCCGCAGAATCCATACTCCAAAACTCTACTTTAAATGAAGGTGAAAAAAGTAAAATAATTAATATAATTGCTGAACTTTCTAAAGAAGGATATCGTGTATTAGGTGTTGGAAATGTTGAATCACATGAAGGCAGTTTTCCAAAAACCCAACAGGAATTTAACCTGCAATTTTTAGGTTTGGTAGCATTTTATGATCCTCCAAAACACAATATTAAAAATGTATTAAGGTCATTTTATGATGCGGGAATAGCCGTGAAAATTCTCACCGGTGATAATGCACTTACCACTGCAACCATTGCTAAACAGGTGGAGTTTCAAGGATTGGAAAAAACTTTGAGTGGGGATGAGCTGATGGAAATGAATGAGGAAGAACTACAGGAACGAGTGCTCGATACAAATATTTTTACACGCATGTTTCCCGAAGCGAAATTGAGAATAATAAATGCACTTAAATCAAAAGGACAAATAGTTGCAATGACGGGTGATGGTGTAAACGACGGACCTGCATTAAAAGCCGCACACATAGGCATAGCTATGGGCAAAAAGGGTTCTGAGATCGCTAAACAAGCATCTACGCTGATCTTAGTAAACGATGACCTTGCAAATATGGTGGACGCCATTGCAATGGGCAGAAAAATTTACAACAATTTAAAAAAAGCTATACAATATATAATTTCCATTCACATTCCGATCATTTTAACCGTTTTTGTTCCACTTGCATTGGGCTGGATTTATCCTGCGATATTTACACCCGTTCACATTATATTTTTTGAATTAATAATGGGCCCCACCTGTTCCATTATTTATGAAAATGAACCCATTGAGAAAAATCTCATGCAACAAAAACCTCGTCAGATGGCAAAAACATTTTTTAATTGGCGAGAATTAACTACGAGTATCTGGCAAGGTTTAGTGATCACCATAGGCACTTTATGTTCCTATCAAATAGCAATAAATATGGGTTTAGAGGAAGATGCTACCAGAACAATGGTATTTTTAACTTTAATAACCTCTAATATTGTCCTTACACTGGTGAACAGATCATTTTATTTTTCCATTTTTTCTACGCTGAAATATAAAAATAAATTAATACCGATAATTATATTTTCCACCATTGCCCTAACAACTTCACTGCTAATTATTCCGCAATTTTCAAATTTTTTCCTTTTTGCACCTCTAACCTTATTACAATTAACAATAAGTATTTGTTTAGGCGCCGTATGCGTACTCTGGTTTGAAATAGTAAAGTGGAATACAAGAAAAAAAGGGGAAATTATTTAATGGAATATCCACAAATCCTTAAAACAACATTAAATCAATCGTAATATTACTGATAGGTCCCAATTTCAAATTTGCAGGTAGAACCGGGTGGCCGCGGGAAACGGTTGGGTAGAAAAATCGGCACTCAAGTCAAAAAGCAACAAGTTAACCACAATATTTTCTTCGGTGCAGGAGGACAGAGGTTCCACCTCGTCCAAAACCCGTTCAAAATGGCGCGGCGAGGTTCTTATAACTAAGTAAACTAAGAATCCAAAAAACCACACACATAAAATTTCACTGTGGACATTCTAAATGTGGAAGCAACCGCCAGTCCTATCTCCAATCAACAACCCAAATTAAACCTTAATCACCTAATTCAACTCATAAATATCCTCTCAAATGTCCAGTACCCGGCAATTACAGCAATAACCACCGATGCCGGAACAACCAATTTTGGCCTATACCAGCTCGTAGTTGAAAATTTTCTGCTCACAACAAAATACATAAATAAAATTATTGCTAACTGACCAATTTCCACTCCAATATTAAAACTTATCAGAGCTGTAGCAAAGGCGTATTCGGGCATTCCAAGTTCGATCAATGCGCCGGCAAATCCCATACCGTGTACCATTCCGAATAAAAAAACCATTATCATACGCCAGGGTTTTACCTTGTCGGAATAAATATTTTCTACTGCCAAAAAAACAATGGATAATGCAATAAGTGGTTCAATTATATTACCGGGTGGATTAATGATTCCATACATGCTCAACCCTAAGGTTATGGTATGAGCAAGTGTGAACATACTTGCCTGTAAAATAATTTTCTTTAAATTGGTATTTAAAAAAAATACACAGAGTATAAATAAAATATGATCGAGACCTAATGGTAATATATGCAAAAACCCTTGTTGTAAATATTGCCAGAATACCTGCCCGTCATCCATTTTATTTAAGGTGTAATTAATGGTATGGGCTTGTAATTGTAATATTCCAAAAAATAATATTCCTGAAATAAGTAATTTCTTTTTCATAGAAAATAATTTTAAAAAAAACCTTCCCGTCAGCCATGGGAGGGTTTAAGATTGGAAAATATTATTATTTAGAACTAAGAAAAAGTGTTTCCGAAATGGAATCGTTAATTGTTTTTGCTTCCGCCATCAGCATTTTACCTTTTTCAGTATCTCCTGATTTTGTGTAAATTAATCCCGCTTTATATAAGGTTGCAGGATTTTTAGTATTGGTAGAAAGCATTTTATCTGCATGCATTTTTGCATTGGAATAGTCGCCTTCCAAATAATATATCCATGCAACAAGTTCGTTTGCATCGTTATTGGAAGGACGAATTTCAAGGTCTGTTTTAGCATTTTTTAATGCCTTTCCCATTTCATTTGTATGCATGTAAGCAGTAGCCAATTCTCTGGCGCTATTATGTTTTACCACTGCATTGTCTTTATTCTGTTCCTTCTCCCCTTTTTCTAAAAGATCGGTAACATCATCATAAATTTCTTCAGATTTTTCTTTGTCTCCTTTAAGGGCATAGATTTCGGCAAGCTGATTTACAAAGGCAACATCCGACAAAGTATTAATTGCATTTTCCGTATGTTTAATTGCTTCATCATAATTCTTTTTAGATTTTTCAAGTCGCCCTAAACCAGCTTCTGCATATGGATAATTTTTTCTTAACCCAAGTGCAGTTTCATAACATATCTGCGCATTTTTTATATCCCCCGTCATTAATAAAAGATCACCTAAAACAATTCTTGCCCACTCGGTTGATTCCGCACCGGGTAAACCTGCTTCCACTGCCATTTTCATTGCTTCAATAGCACCTGCATTATCTCCATGAATTTGTCGTAAATAAGATACCCTGGAATATGAGCGAATATCCGGACGTAATTGAATCATTTTATCACAATATTGCACTGCAAGATCATAATTTCCCAATTCCACATTTGCATCCACCAAAGCTCCTAATAATTGTGCGTTATGTTCGCTTATTTTATATGCAGCATTTGCAACATCCAACGCATCTTTAAATTGATGCATGGATAATAATACGCCTGCCTTTAAAGTGAGTGCTTCAAAATTTATGTCATTATCCGTTGATTTTTGTGCTATAACATGATCCAGCATTTTAGTTGCTGCATTATTATAATAACCTGTATTTCCACTTAAACGAGCTTCAGTTATAAATATCTGCGCAAGCGTTAAATAGGCTTTGAGATTTTGTGGATTTGTTTTAAGGGTGAGTATGGCTTTGTCATAAGCGGTCAAAAGATCTTCCCGCTCCGTTTCCAATCCTACATTAGTATTTATGGAAAGCAATTCGGGAATAGCACTTTCGCTATTGGTTTTAGAATTTTCCCCGTTAATGTTGGAACATGACTGCACGGTAACGATACCGGCTATCAGAATAAGAATAAATAGATATTTTTTCATTTTGCTTGATGTTTCGTGCATATACGCAAAATGTTTACGGTCGGATTTAAAAAAGAGTAAAAGGCGGAGAAAGAGGTTGAAATTGTTGAAGGAGCTGAAATTGTTCAATACGGAGGAAAATTTACCAATGCGTCAATACTGCCTACTGCCCACTGTTGACTGTTGACTATTGACTACTTTCAATTCGAAGCCTAAATATTCAATGTTACAAACTGCCCACTGCGACTGCCCACTTTTAAAGGCTTGGCAAGGTTCAGGGCGGAGGAAAATCATACATTGCGTCGAACTGCCCACTGCCCACTGTTGACTCTTGACTACTTTCAATTCGAAGCCTAAACCTCCAATGTTAAAAACTGCCCACTGCGACTGACTGGTTGAAATTGTTGAAGGAGTTGAAATTGTGCAATACGGAGGAAAATCATACATTGCGTCAAACTGCGCACTGCCCACTGTTAACTGTTGACTGCTTTCAATTCGAAGCCTAAAACTCCAATGTTACAAACTGCCCACTGCCCACTCTTGACTGCGCACTTCCCCCTTCACTCGCAATACGGAAACCCAAAAGTTGCAACATTTGGTGCAAAATTATGGCCGGAAGTAACTGAGCTGCATGCGATGCTATCGCGGGTTTGGGTAGATACAGGGTAGATGAGTCCCACCTTATGGTAACGGCTGGATAATACGCCTAATCCTCCCTGAACATTGGTATATGCAGGAGTAATTTGTCCTTCAGTGATACCGAGTGAGGCGTTATTATATTCAAAATAACTGAAAAGCTCCTCTCCTCCTGCATCAATAATAAATTGTATTGAATCGGCTATACGGATAAAACTAAAATCATCAACTGGCGGAAATTGATCTTCAATAAATTGATAAAAAGTTTCCCCTTCCACATCGTAATCCAAGGTTAATCCACCGGTTGTGCTTTCAGCAACATAATTAGTTTCCATTATCCAGTCCTTATATCCTGAATTAATATAATGTATACTGTCTCCTTCAGGGTAATAAATGCCCTCTCTGTAATGAAAACGCAAGGTAAGATCGTAAATTTTTGCATCCTGAGCCGATTTCCATCTCAATTGGTAAGTATTTGCAGGGGAGATTGCAAAGGATTGCGGAAAGATACCTTCATCATCAGGTCGGATAATTGCAAAACTATCAACCACAGCTGCTTGCGCGAACACAGTTTTCCCGGTTAACGTATCAATAGCAGTTATTTTGTAAGAGTGTGTATAATCCAGGTCTGCTACAAATAAATAAAGAATATTCGGAGCGTCGGCAAATGCTCCCGGAAGTTTTTCAATTCCATAATCTTCACCATTTATGCGTGGGATAGGATAAGTGTTTACAAGGGTTCCGCCATCGTATTCCTCCACGGTCACCTTCAATTCTTCTCCATAATAAATGGAATTTGGATCTGATGAAAGTGTTAATGCATCGATCTCATCGCTCAAAAATGCCCTGTTAATACGGATAAACTGTGTATCTACAGAGGCATCAAATAATGCGTAAACAACAGGCGTTTCCTTAAAATCGGCATTGAGATCAAAATCGGTGGAGCAACTATTCGTAAATGCAGCGATAATAAGTCCTGCTGCCACAATCCATTTATTCATAGATCGCAAAGATAAGGGTTTTTGAGAGGGGATTGTAAAGTAAATGTAAAATAGTGAGTGGGGAGTGGGGAGTAGTGAGTAGTCCTCGCTGAAGCTCGGAGAGGAGGTGAGTGGGAAGGGAGGGGGTAGAATGGGTTTGGGGGGGGATGGGTGGATGGATGCGTTTAATTAACATTGCTAAATGTTTCCAGCAAAGGGTGAATTTGGAAAAAACATAATATTTTGGGATTTGAATCCAAAATAAACATGATAATTTCGGATTTGAATCCGAAATTATTATACTATTGATGGAATATGCATGTGGGATACAGGGCTGAGATTTTTATTTTAAGAGTCGGTGATTGGGTCATGCCCTTCAGTTATTTTCCACCTTTAATGTAAAATGATATGGATTCAAAATGATTTTTATGTAAAAAATACATGAAATAAATATCGTCAGCTTTTTTACTTGTTGGTTTTGCTAGCAAGAGAAGGTCGCCATTTTCAGCATTTGTAATTGAAGCAGCCATGTATATTATATCATCGGGGTAAACATCAACATGCAAATACGCATATCCCTTTTTTTGATTGACAATAATTTGTTCATAAATTGAATCTGAAACAATTTCAAATTGAAATGGATATAACTGCTCAATGTTTGCTGAATCTACGAATTCTTTATAACCGTTGTAGAGCGTATATGGGTAATCTGTAATAAGTAAGCTCTGCGGGATTACAAGTATTTTATCTTTTAATTGATTTACATTCTTAACCCATAACACTGAAATTTTAGTTGCAGGATTTTTTGCTCTTTCAGAAATTAACCACGAAATATAATTCAAGGTCATTGTCAAATCGGCTTCTGTTGGATTAACTGAATGAAGTAATTTTTCAAATATTACAGTGTTTGGTGGTCGTTTAAAATTCATTTTATCAATTGTAGTAATGCCTACAAAGGTTTCAAAACGATGCACACTTGCATGTCCGGGCGAATGGTAATTATTGGATGAATAAAATTGCAGCATTGTTGTCAGTCCGTGGATTGAAGTTGGATATGTATAGTATTCTGTTGTTCCTGGGGGCTCTCCTGAAGAAAATACAGAAAATCCCAAATACATTACAAGAGAATTTGGATCAGTTTCCTTTTTTAACTGAGAAATTTCCTCCAATGTTTTAAATTGGATATCTACCTGATGAGGCCAATTAGTTGGAATTGTTTTTTTCAATTTGTTATTAAAATCTTTTACGAATTGATAATAGAATTCCTTTTCATAATTCATATTTTTATTATCAAGTTTTTTGATTATCGCCGGATCAACCTCCTGCAAAACAACAAAGAGTGTTTTTGCCGCGTTAATTTTTGTAAGATCGTCGGAAGTTATGTCAAAATCAGGATCCATTTTTTGTGCCTGCAAATTCAGGCTAAAACTGATCATCAATATTAGAGTTAACTTTTTGTGAATGTTCATTGGTTTTTAATCAAAGATAAAAAGATTTAACACATTTTGCATTTTCAAATCTGATGGTGTAATTTCTCTTCTATAATCAAACCACGAACAATAATTTCATTTTCGGCTTAAATGCACTGGTCGCAACTTTCCAAAAAAGAAATAAATAGGAGCTCCATACTTGTTTTACCTTTCACCAAATGAAAAAGGTTTTCCAGGAGGTATTGAATCAAAAAGAAATGATGGGCATCCATTTATTTTTGAGCCAATATAACACCCTGCGACTAATGATTTGTTAATATAAATTGTTGTGTCGCATAGATTACCAATTGAAACGTATACTTTAACTATTTCTAATCCGGAACAATAACCTTTATTTATAACCCATCTTTTTCGCTCAGACATTATAAATCCATCCTCAAACAATTCGGTATATTTAAATTTACCATCATCAAGAATAACAACAAGTTCTTCCATCTTTTCAATTGCAGAAACTTGAAAATATATTGATTTGTCGCAATCATTTTTACAACTAGTTCCCATAAAAATTGAAAGAAGAGAAATGGCTACTAATCTGAATTTAACATTTTGCATAATTTCATTTTTTTGTGTAATTATGATCTAGGATTCATATCATAAAAATACAAAAATTACAAACTCAATACTTAAAGGACAAATTGAATACAAAGTCCGTCATCCGAATCCACACAGTCCCTCACGGGCATAATTGATTTTTAGAGGTGTGAGAAGACTATGTGGGGGCATCTTCCATGCTATGCCCGGCGTCTGCCCCGCCAGAGTCGGATTTATTTAAGTAAGTAGCATGTCTGGACATTTACAGTCAAAACAGTTAAATTTACCGAAGATAATAATGATAGAAATAAGATGACAAATGAATTTCCTAACTCAAAAAATAAAATAATTTTATATAGCATTTTATTTAGTGTTTTAACAATTGTAATTTCATTCATTTCAATAAATATAAATAATAAATCAGGTTATATAATACTTGAGATATTGGGATATCCTGCAAGTATAGCATTGATGTTTGCCTATTTTTCAGGTGATGATGCATTCTATCTGATTTGTTTAATAGAGTTTGTTTCATTTTTTATAACTTATTGCATGATCTTACATTTTTATTATGTAATTAAAAGAGAAAGAAAATCAATTAAATGATTGTGGAAGGCAACTTTTAAATTAGAAGAAGGAAAATTTAATATTCAGACAACTATATCCAATAAAAACAAGTAAAACCTGTGTATGAATTTACTATTATTTTATCTTTTTAGTATTGCCTTGATAAAAGGCGATGTAGATGAATATATTATGGAATATGATCCAAATACATCTTTTTTTATTGATAATAAAACAAACTCGGATCTTATTACAGAGTTCAGTTATAAGTATTCAAATTTTGATACAATTTATATTGCGGTTTCTTATAGACATGTAGGAAGTTTTGGGTCGGAATTGAGCACTACATTATCCTATGATCTAATTATAAGGTTAAAACGCCTGATGCCTAATACACAAGTATTGTTTTACAGAAAGCAGAATTCAGGTGGTCTAGGCGCCGTTTTTTCAAAAAAGAAATATGAGGTTAATCATAGAGGAGTGTTTATTTATACTTCGTTGCAGGAGTGAAAGGGGTGGGTGGAGTCGCAGTCACAGTCACAGTTTGTAACATTGTTAATTTTCTTTTTAATTAAACTTTCAAATTCTCGAAAAACAAACTCCCCTATGGGGCTGGGGGCCAGTCACAGTCACAGTCGCAGTCACAGTCGCAGTCGCAGTCGCAGTTTGTAACATTGATAATTTTTACTTCGAATTGAAACTAGTCAACAGTGGGCAGTGAGCAGTGGGCAGTGGGCAGTTCGTAACATTGCAAGATTTACCTCCGAACCAGACTATTTCAACCACTTCAACTCCTTCACACTCCCCGCTCAAAACCCGCAACCCGGATAAGCCGGATTTGTGAAGCTGGAAACAAAATTTAATTGTTTCGTTATTTTGCCACAGGCGAGTGAATCGATGGAGTCGTCGTATAAATGTACATCGTTTATTTCGATCTTGTGCCGGGAAGAGAACATACCAAGACCACCGCTGATATTTGTGAATTCTGGAGAAATATAATCCTCGTTGATGCCCAGGTTTGCCAATACATTCAGATATTGATCATATACTTCTACTCCACCGGCATACCAATAAAAATTAATTGACGAATAATAACGAATTACATTTTCATCTTCTTCCAAAGCACCGGATAAAAAACTGTATAAAAGATTGCGCTCCAAACTGTAAGAAACATTTCCATAACCAAGAATATTATCTCCGAATTTATTATTAAATATCTGCCAGTCTACATGTTTAAGAATAGAATCGCCATTACTGATATTTTTTTCATAATAGTTAAATCGCATCCATAATTCGTAAATTTTTCCATTAAGGGCTTGTTTGCAGGTATATGTTATTTTTGATGTATCGGTATAATTGATATATGTTTCAGGCAAGGTGGGATAATAAACGTAAAAATTTCCTACAATATTGGTTTGAGAAGTAATGGTATCGCCGCTAGAATTATTCACAACAAATAATTTATAGGTAGATAATGAATCAAGTTTTTCTGTGATGCGAAATAAAATATTGGGTGAACCGGAAAATAATCCTTCCTCCTTTATAATTCCAAGTGTATCACCATCTACATACTGAACCGGAATAACATGTATAAAATTGCCATTGGTCCATTGTTCCATGTATACGAACAGATCATCTTCCTCATAATAATAATTTGCGGGGTCGGTTGCGAGCAGGAAGGCACTTGTATTTACATCCAGAAAAGTTTTTTCGATCCGAAGAAAATTTGTATCCTCACCATAATCAAGAATTCCGACTACAACCGTTTTTTCGATATATTCACCATTGATATCAAAGTCGTTATTGCAGCTCAAAACCACAGCAATAAAAATGATAAATAGACCTAATCGGAATTCTGAATTCAACATCCTGAGGCTAAAATTATCGATTTAATGCATTCAAAATCAAATTTTAACAGATATGACAGGGAATTTACGTGAATCAGAGGCTTGCGCAAAAAAAAGATGCCGCATTTGCGACACCTTAAATATCTCTAAAAAATTACCCCGAATAAGAAAATCTATGATACCTGGGTCTAAAAAAAAAGTTATCGTAGATTTTCTATTCGGGGTAAATCCAACTAATGCGATAGTTCACTTCGTTCCATCGATCTATTCAAAAAATAACCCCGAATAAGAAAATCTATGATACCTGGGTCTAAAAAAAAAGTTATCGTAGATTTTCTATTCGGGGTAAATCCAACTAATGCGATAGTTCACTTCGTTCCATCGCATAAGTTGGATTAATGACCGTGTTGCATATCCATATATCTATCATCACCCATATCCATAGTCATCATCATTTTATGTGTAAATGATTTTTCAGGTGTTGACTGGAATTCGAATACATTTAATGTTAAAGTTTCAAATTGATTATTTCCTTCTGTTACTTTAATATGCTGATTCATTGCAAGGTCTTTAAACACTTGTTTTTCGCCTGTGGTTGGCCATGTAATTTCCACTTGTTTAATGGCAGTTGCTTTTCCAAGACCAATTTCTTGTCTCAAACTATTTGCACCAAAACTGGAACCACTGGTAACCCACTCATAAATATCGTGATCAGCACCGTTTTCTGTTACTGTTACTCTTAAACGCGCTCCTCTTGCAATTTTATTTGATTTAGTTCCTACCAGATCAATAGAGATCCAATTGTTGCCAAAAGATGCCGGATTCGCAAATAAACAATCGTAAAATCCGGATGCTTCATAAGCTCCACCCATTTGAGCAAAAATTTCAGGATATCCATCATTATTTAGATCGGCAAAAGAAATTTCATGGCCTTTTTGTAAAACTCCAACACCTGCAGAAGTTGAAACATCCTGCCATCCTTTACCAGCATTATTTCTGAACATTCTGTTAGGAGTTAAACTTCTCATATCGGGTTTACCTGTTCCTACATAAAAATCGATATAACCATCCATATCAAAATCGCCGTAACTGCTACCCATTACAAGGAATGAACGATTTCCCAAACCAAGTTCATCCGCTTTATCGGTAAATGTTCCATTTTTATTATTGATATAAATTGCAGATTTATCACCTTTTTTAGGTTTGTTTAAATATTCTGCAGGAATATCATCATCGCTCACGTTGGCACTGTAACTAAAGTTCATGATATCTAACCAACCATCATTATTATAATCGAAGAACCAACAAGGGAAACTTTGAATAGGACCAGAAATTCCTGCTTCTTCCGAAACATCGGTGAATTTCAATTTCATACTTCCTTTTTTGGTATCGTTGCGGAATAAATGATTTGCTGCGCTGTTAACAGAAACATAAATATCGGCATCTCCATCATTATCATAATCTCCTGAAGTTACACCTTTCACAAAACCATTTAAATTGGTTTTAGATTCTTTTGCTACATCTTTGAATTTACCCTTATCATTTAAGAATAAAATACAATCGTTCTTTTTATCACCTTTCCGCGAAGCTTCATTACCAATATAAAGATCTAACCAACCATCGTTATTAAAATCAGCCCAGGTTGATGCCTGAGATGGATGTGTGCTCCACAAACCAATTTCATAAGTTACGTCTGTAAAAGTACTGTCGCCATTATTTCTCAACATCGAACTCGGTAAAATTCCAAATTCGCTGTACCAAGCTCCACGTGAAATCCAAACATCTAAATTACCATCATTATTATAATCTGTTTGCTGAATCATTAATCCACCAGGGAATTTATCAATACCTGCTTTTGCAGAAATATCATCAAATGATCCGTCGCCTTTATTCAACAATAAAAAGCTTCTTTCTTTTAATCCCCAACCACAAGTAAATATATCTATCAAACCATCTTTGTTAAAATCATCAAGTATAACTCCTCCGCACATATTCGGATTATCAACTCCAAGATCGATGGCTATATTTTTAAATTTTGGAACATCGTATTCCGATTGGAAAGATGCTTCCGGCACCAACCATTGTGAAGGAACTTCATTTGGATATCCACCTGTTTGCATGTAGGCAATATTTAATAACCACATTGCAGAAAGATTATTCGGATCGTATTTTAAACATTGTGTATATGCTTCAATTGCACCATTAGGACCATCTTTCATTTGACTTTGTGCAGCTTTTGACAAAGGCCAGATACAAGATTCTGCATTGTGCATACCAATACAATTTTCCACCTCACCGTGACGCAGATAAACTAAACCTTTTCCGTAGTACCATTTACCATATTGTTCAGGAGATAATTTTTTAAAATCAGGATCTGCTTCAAATGCTTTTACCTTTTCTATTGATTCAGAAACTTTACCACAATTCAACATTTGAGCACAAACATCAAAATACCAGGTAAACTTGCCGTCAATGTCTGTAGGAATTGGTTGGTCCAACAAACTTTCTACAATTGCAGTATTCATAAAACGAAGACCCGGTTTGTTTACCCGGTCATAAACTTTATGTAAATACGCCGTCATCGCATCATTTCCGCTTTGAGATGGATCCCATGCTATGGGTTCAATTTTTGCGGATTGTTGTGCGGCAACTCTTTTATTATCACCACCTTTAACAAGTTTCATGATCTTGCTTTTCATTGCGTAGGAAGTAACTCCTACTACAACTAATAAAATTCCGGCGATGATCAGTATACGTTTTCCTTTCTTTGACATTTTAATGGTTTTAGTTTTGCAAAATTCTTGTATTAATTGATTTTATTATAAAAAGCAGCTCCTACAAGATTAAATTTTTCTTATCTGCTGTCTAAATGTTTTGTAAACGATTTTGGTTCAAATTACATGTGATGATGCATCATCATGGAATCCGCAGGCATTGTTTGAAATTTATAAGTGTGCGTTGTCATTATCTCAAAATCGGGCTGACCTTCCGTAAGTTTTACAAATCCGTTCATGGGAACATCAGTAAATACTTGTTTTGCATTTGGTCCTTGCCAGGTAACCTCAATTTGTTTTATTGCCACCGCTTTGCCTAAACCTGTCTCCAATTGCACGCTGTTAACTCCAAAACTTCCCCCATTGCTTACAACTAGATATATTTCGCGGGTGCTATTATCGGGATTTTGGAGGGTTAATTTAACCTTAGAGCCCAAAGCGGCCTTATTTGCCAAATTGCCCACCAGTTTAAGCGTGATCCAGTTATTTTCAGAATGACCAGGGTTCTCATAAAATGCGCCCTGAAAACCGTCGCCTTCATAACCGCCACCCATATCTTCATAAACATCCTGATCGCCATCATTATCTACATCACCAAAACCAATTCCGTGACCTTTTTGTAAGTGTCCGAACCCACCGGAAGTTGTTACATCCTGAAATGATTTTCCCCCATTATTTCTGAACATTATTTTAGGAACCAGGGATGTATAATTTGGAGTTCCGGTACCACAATAAATATCTAACCAACCATCGTTATCCAGATCACCGTAATTAAAACCCATAACGGTCATTGCTTTTTGGAGATTTAATTCTTTTGTGATGTCGGTAAATGTTCCATCTCCATTATTTTTATATAAAATGGAATATTCACCTTTAGGTGTTTTTCCAAAATATTCAGATGCATTATCATAATCACAATTATCTGCATCGTAAGTAAGTATCATTAGATCTTCCCAACCATCATTATTATAATCTAAAAATCCGACCGGGAAACTTTTGATAGGGCCTACAATTCCAGCAGCTTTTGATACATCGGCGAATTTTATTTTACCGCTGTTATTTCCGGTTTCGTTCTTAAATAAATAATTCGCTGTTCCCTGTGAAGAAATTGCAATATCCATCCAACCATCATTATTATAATCGCCGGCAGTTACCCCTTTTGCAAAACACAAAACATCAATTCCGGCTTCCTTTGCCATGTTAGTGAATTTTCCTTTTCCATCACTGATAAATAATTCGCATGGATATTTTTCCGTATCTCTTCTTGTTTCATTTCCGAAAAATATATCTAACCAACCATCATTATTAAAATCGGCAAACACTGCGGATTGGGTAGGATATAAATGTTCAAATAATCCCGATTCATACGTTACATCGGTAAATGTTCCATCACCATTATTGCGCAATAAACTTGCAGGTAATTTTCCAAAATCGTTCCACCATGCACCGCGCGGAATTAAAATATCCATCCATCCATCGTTATTATAATCAGCAGCTTTCAGATCAAGGCCGCCTGTAATGCCTGTAAGTGTTGATTCTGCTGTTTTATCAGTAAAAGTTCCATCACCATTGTTGATCATTATTTTTAATTGTTCATCGAGAAACCAACCTGATGCAACAATATCGAGATTACCATCATTATTAAAATCCTCCACACAAACTCCCCCTGATTTTGTTATAAAATCAACTCCGATATTAGCGGCAATATTTGGAAATCTTCCTATCTCATAATCCGATTTAAATACTTCCGGTTTAATTACATATTCAGCAGGAACACCATGAGGATATTGTCCTAAATTCATATATGCAACATTTAATAAGAACATGGATGTAAGATCTTCAGGATTTTCGGCCAAAATTTCTTTCCAAAGTTTTACTGCTTCAATAGTTGGATCTTTTACAACATACCAAGCACTTTCCTGAATTGGAAGTATACAAGATTCTGCCGTATGATTTGCGATACAATTTTTTTGTTCCCCTAAACGCATGTAAGCAACTGCTTTCATGAAGGTGGTTTCTTTAATTATATCACCTTTTATATTTTCATCAGAAGCCTTTTTTAATGCCTCATCATAACTTGCTATAGCTTTTTCAGTTGCACCTGCAAATAACCATTCGTCGCCAATAGCTTTTTTCCATTCCACAAATTTTTTCGATTCTTTGGGGGCAGGTTTTGCAAGCATATCTTCTGCACGTGTTGTACTTGCAAATCTGTTTTTAGGATGTTTGAAATAATTCGCATTACAATCAGCGAGATATTTCGCCATTGCCTGATTACCCGGAAGTGATGCATCATAAACAATGGTATTTTGAGCGAAAATGCGTTCTTTTTTTTCTTTTTTACAACCCGAAATTACCAGAAGAAAAAAAACAGGTAAGAGGGAATAAAGGATAGTTTTTTTCATAATAATGTGCAGTTTCCTAACGCGGTGCAAAGGTACTGCGATTTAACAGCAATAAAGAGGATTATAAAAAGTTTTACAGAGGTAGAACATTTAATAGTTTGTTAATTGGGTAAGTTGATAATTGAGTGCCTTGAGAATCAGTGGTACTTTAAACTCCCAATCGAAGCAGGCTGTTCCATTTGCTAATTTGCTAATCCACGCAGAATGCGCAGCATTCTGGCTCATTTGCTAATTCTTCTTTACTTGGAAGGTCGAGGCGAAGTCGGCTGTTAATTGGTACATTTTCGGCTGTTCATCGGTACATCGGTACATTTTGGCTGTTCATTGGTACATTTTCCACTATCTTTCGCCCGTTAAACTAACAACTATGTCGTCAGCAAAACCAGATTTTAGCAAGGTAAAACGAGTTACAGTGCATACACTGCAGGAAATGAAGGAAAATGGCGTTAAGATCTCTATGTTAACAGCATATGATTATTCCATGGCGACTATTCTTGATGACGCAGGGATTGATGTTATACTGGTTGGTGACAGTGCCAGTAATGTTATGGCAGGCCACGAAACAACATTGCCAATCACTCTGGAACAAATGATATATCATGCTTCCAGCGTTGTGCGGGCAATTGAAAGATGTTTGGTCGTAGTTGATCTGCCCTTTGGTTCCTATCAGGGTAATTCGAAAGTTGCATTGGAATCAACCATTAGAATTATGAAAGAATCGGGTGCACATGCTGTTAAATTGGAAGGGGGAAGAGAGGTTAAAGAATCGGTGGAAAGGATATTATCCGCAGGAATTCCGGTTATGGGACATTTGGGATTAACACCTCAGTCCATATACAAATTCGGAACATATACCGTTCGTGCAACGGAAGAGGAAGAAGCAAATAAATTAGCGGAAGACGCACAATTACTACAACAATTAGGATGTTTCGCACTTGTTTTGGAAAAAATTCCTGCCTCTTTAGGAGAAAAAGTAGCCTCCTCCCTAAATATTCCCGTAATAGGAATTGGGGCAGGCGGAAAAGTGGACGGTCAAGTATTAGTAATGCACGACATGATGGGAATTACCAAAGAATTTAAACCAAGATTTTTACGCCGATATCTAAATTTATACGATGAAATTAAAAAAGGAGTTGGCGCCTATATTGATGATGTAAAAACCGGCGATTTCCCCAACGATATGGAAGAGTATTGAAGATTCGAACCCGCCTGCTGACCGCGTCGGGAAGGGGGAGAGGATTCGAAGGATTAAGGAAGGAAGAGGTTGAAAGAAAATTGCTTCGAAATTACTGCGTAATTTCTCGCAATGACTTGCACGTCAAAATGTTTAACGAAACATTAAAGTACCAAAATGAAATTAAATTAATATTTTATGACGAGGCTGTCCTGTGTCCTTTTACCTTGTCCTATATCAAGTCCCGTGTCCCGTGTCCTTTATCCAGTGTCCCATCCCCTATTCGACTAATAATTTTAGTAATTGCCTCTTCTTATTGAGTTCCGAAATTGAAATAAAATAAATACCTGATGGTAAATTTTTAATATCCATTCCGAATGAATTTATGCCTGAAATTGCAGTGGTTTCCAAAATTGTTGTTCCAAGTGAATTAAAAATTTTAATTTGATTATCTTCCGTTAATTGATTTTCCCAATTCAATTGGAAAAAATTATCTGCAGGGTTGGGAAATAAACTTAAATTATTATTTAATTCTGCTGTATTGATAGCTGTTGTGGATGGATTTAAATTAATGGTAAATGTTTCTTCAAAATAACAGGAATCAATAATTAAAGGACTTAAATTACTCACCCATACTTCAAAGGTGACTTCATAATCCAGAGGAATAGATTCTTCCACTTCATAAAAAATATAAACGGGTCTCGTTTCACCCGGATTCCAGGAGGATGCGAAAACACTCCATGGTAAGTTATTTACAGATAAACTCATACCATCAGGAAGAGGAGTTACAGGAACAAGTTTTGCCAAGGGATATGCAAAACCTTGCGTAGCATGAAGATTTGTGATATGAAAAGTGATCATGGAATCGCCGAAACTTATTGGGTCGGCAACAGAAAATCTCATCGAATCGGTAGTATAATGTAATGGTATTTCACCACAAGCTACAATTTGTGTTTTTGCGTTTGGATGAATTATTATACCCAATAAAATAATAACAATAATTTTTTTCATACTATTTATATTAATATCAAAAATAAATAAAAAGATCAAGAACAAAATTATTTCCCTTCACCAAATATATATCTGAACACTACCTATTTCCGGTTTTCTTGCCGGAATATCCCAATACCCATTATACAGAACAAAGGTTGGCACCTGATATCCATTTACCACCGATAATTTAACCTCCATAGAGACATCAAAATCAAACAGAGATGTAAAATAACTCAGACTATATTTCCGCGAGACAATTTGCATGGTCTTTTTATCGAACCAGGTGGTTAATTCGTTAATTACTACATCTTCCCCTTTTTGTACTTCCTGTTTTTTCTTTATGCTGAATACATAACAATCAACTCCCGTTGCATAACGCTGCGATGAAATGGAATAATCGTAATAGGGGATCATTTCTTCACTGAATATTTCCATTTTATTTTTAATTAATGGAATATCATCCACAGGTTCGCCCGGATTAAAGATCATGGTCTTTAATTGCTCTTTGCGCAATTCCAGTTTCGAATCGGTTCCGGCATTATTATCTGTGTCAACAATATTATTGCAAATGGTATCCTTGTATAAAAAGATATAGGAAAAAACCCTAGCTGTATAATACTCCATTTCCTTTTTTTTATCGAAAAAATCGCCGTTACTTACTTCAAAGGGAAATTCCATCCACCTGCAATTTTTATCCAGATACTGATAGGTTCGGTTGCTGTAAGATGCCACATTCAAATGTTCCTCATCAAACATTCTGACAGTGGTGGCGGAATTATAATTGATCCGTCGCAAATTGCGGAAAGCTTCATAAAACGAACTATCCCTTTGGGTAAAGGCAATAAAATCTTCCACATTAAATCCGTCGCGAACCTCTATAAGGATAAAAGAATCCAGGGTAATGATGCCGGGAAGATACAAACTGTCCTCATTCTGAGAAAAAACGTTTGTCGTCCATAACATTAACAAAGCCGTAACAAATATTTGCCTAATTTTACCAACCATTAAGGTGTAAAAATAACAAAACTATGCATGCATCAATTTTGAGGAATTTTTTATTTTTAGTAATAATTTGCGGTTTTTTGAACGCAAGATCAGCTACTCCTACTATAAGCGATTCCATCGATATTAAGAATTACACTATCCGTCTTGATATAACAGATTATGCAGGACATACCATTTCAGGCAACACACAAATTCGTTTGAAAGCGCTGGTGGATAATATCACACAAATACCATTGGATTTTACAGGATTAACTGTTGATTCCGTTAAAAATTTAAGTGACGAACATTTGATATATGATCACAGTGCTGAATTATTATTAATTGATTTTATTTCCGTTTTAAATACGAATGATTCCACGGATATCATAATTTATTATCATGGAGTTCCCGATGCCGACGGCAGTTGGGGAGGATGGTATTGGAGTGGAGATTATTCTTATCAATTAGGAGTGGGATTTGATGCAATTCCACATAATTTCGGTAGAATCTGGTTTCCATGTTTTGATAATTTTGTGGAACGTTCCACTTACCGATATGAAATAATTACAGAAGATGATAAAAAAGCGTATTGCGGAGGTTTATTAGAAAGTGAAACAAATAATGGCGATGGCACTATAACATGGATCTGGAATTGTAATCAAACAATACCAAGTTATCTCGCAAGTGTTGCAGTTTCCACCTATACTTCCGTTCATAAATTATACGAAGGAATTGAAGCAGATATTCCAATTGAAATTGCGGTTAAACCAGAAGATAGTACCGATCTGAATAATTCATTTATTAATCTGGAAAATGCATTAAATACTTTTGAAACACATTATGGTGCATATTCCTGGGATCGGGTTGGATATTCCGTTGTTCCATTCAGCGGAGGTGCTATGGAACATGCAATGAATATTGCTTATCCTTTATTTGCAGTAAATGGAACCACTACATGGGAAAATTTATATGTTCACGAATTATCGCATCATTGGTGGGGTGATCTTATTACTACTTCCAAAGCAGAGGAAATGTGGATCAATGAAGGATGGGCAGTTTATTCCGAACATTTATTTAATGAATTGCGATATGGTGATGCGGCTTATAAAGATATGGTGCAATTAAATCATACGGAAGTTTTACATTATGCTGCCGCTCAGGATGGCAATAATTATTTCCCGATATCCAATGTTCCTCAAACTTATACTTATGGATCAACTACCTACAAAAAAGGTGCTGATGTTGTACATTCTTTAAGAGGATATTTAGGTGATGATCTGTTTTTTGAGTGTATCACTTCTTTTTTGGAAACTCATAAATTCCAATCTGTAACGGCAGCTGATTTGCGGGACCATTTAAGTACCTGCAGCGGAATCGACATGAACGATTTTTTTGATGGATGGGTATACCAGGCCGGATTTCCCGGTTTTGAAATTGAAGATTTCGGTTATACCGATTACGGAACTTTTATGAGTATTTGTATCGAACAAAAACTACATCACGCAACAAATTATTGTAATAACGTTCCAATAACAATAACATTTTTTGATGCTGATTGGCAAAAAGTAAATACCTATTCTGCATATGTGAGTGGTGAACATACACAAATTGATCTTCCGGATATTGAAGCATTTTATGCTGTGATAGATTATGATGAAAAAATAAACGACGCAGTTACCGAAGATGAAATAACAATTAAAGCTCCTGATACTTACGAATTGGAAAATGCTTTTATTGATATCACGGTAAATTCGATCACAGATTCGGTTTATATCTATGCGCAACAATATTGGTTACCTGCCGACAACTTTAAAACAACACATCATGGTATACATTTAAGTCCCGACAGATATTGGAAAATAAATGGAACTATACCACCCGATTTTGATGCAACTGCAAAAATTTTATACAATGGTCAGTTAAATTTGGGCGGAGGTTATCTCGACAATAATTTAATTACGAATGTAGAGGATAGTCTTTTATTATTTTACAGAAGTAATTCTGAAAGCGACTGGGAAATTTATCCAAATTATACATTAAATGATTGGGGCAACAACAACGATAAACGCGGAGCATTTGAATTGAGTAAATTACAAACCGGTGAATATACCTTTGGTATTTATAATTCCTCATTACCAGATGAGCCTTTAGACATAACAATGAATTGCCCTGATTTTCTGGAAATAAAAATCACGGATAATAATTTGATGAAAATATTTCCCAATCCTGCCGATAATATTATCTCCATACAATTAAATGAACGCAACAGTGATCTGCTTATTAAAATAATTAATTCCACCGGCGATACCGTTAAAACAATTCCAATAAATTACCTCACACAAAGTGTTTCGGTAAAAGACCTCCCTTCAGGAACTTATCAACTCTATGTTGAAAACAGCGGTTTTGAAAGAATTGCGTCACAAATGCTTATGATTATTCATTAATATTGCGCAAATTAATTTTGCGATGAATAATATTACCGTGATAGGTGCCGGTACCATGGGAAACGGGATAGCACATGTATTTGCGATGAAAGGTTTTACCGTTAATCTTGTCGACGTTTCAGAGACCGCTCTCGAAAAAGCCGTGCAAACCATCAGTAACAATCTCGACCGCATGGTGGCCAAGGAGAAAATAACAGCAGCCGATAAGGAAAACACCTTAGCAAATCTTTCCACTTACACTTCTCTTGACCATTCGGCAAATTCTGATCTTGTTGTGGAGGCTGCAACAGAACGTGTGGACCTTAAATTAAAAATATTTTCAGAACTGGATCTTATTTGTAACGAGAATACCATTTTGGCATCCAATACTTCTTCTATTTCCATTACCAAAATTGCATCGGTAACTAATCGTCCGGATAAAATAATTGGCATGCACTTTATGAATCCTGTTCCATTAATGAAATTAGTGGAAGTAATAAGAGGATATGCAACAAGTGATGCAACTACCGAATTGATCATGAACCTGAGCAAACAACTCGAAAAAACTCCAGTTGAAGTAAATGATTATCCCGGTTTTATTGCCAACAGAATATTAATGCCCATGATAAATGAGGCTATTTATTCATTGTATGAAGGTGTGGCCGGTGTATATGAAATTGATACCGTAATGAAATTAGGAATGGCGCATCCAATGGGTCCACTTCAACTTGCCGATTTTATTGGATTGGATGTTTGTTTAAGTATACTTAATGTATTGCATACCGGTTTTGGAAATCCTAAATACGCTCCATGTCCTTTGTTAGTGAATATGGTTACAGCCGGATACCTCGGTGTAAAATCAGGCGAAGGTTTTTATAAATACGAAGCTGGAAATAAAGAATTAATATTATCCAACAGGTTCACAAAATAAACAATACGTATAAAATTATTCAATTTATACGTATACCTAAATTATTAAATTAACAAATTATCAAACTAAAAATAAAATGACTCCAGTATTTGCAAAAGCATATGGCACAAACGAAGTACATTTCCAATTGGAAGATTGTGACGCAAGAGTGGAACCGAGAAAAGTGTTGATGTGTACGCCAAACTACTATACCATAGTAGATGTAAAAAATGTGCACATGCAAAATCAAAAAGGAAATGTAAATCCTGAAAAAGCAAATATTCAATGGGATAACTTGCGAAATACTTATTTAGGATTTAAGACCCAAAAATATCTTGATGAGGTACATGTAATTGATGGTGTGGAAGGATTGGAAGATATGGTATTTTGTGCCAATCAGAGTTTTCCATGGGTAATGTGGAATGGCGAAAAAATTGCCTTAATGAGCAGAATGCGCCATGAGAATCGTCAGAATGAAATTCCCTATATAGAAGATTTTTATAAAGACCACGGATATAAAATTGTAGATCTGCAAAGTAAATATCACTTTGAAGGAATGGGCGATATGATAGCGCATCCGGGAAAAAGATTATTGTATGGGGGTTATGGGTTTAGGAGCGACAAACTGGTGTATGAAGAAATTGCACGCACTTTGGATGCACCTATTATTACGTTAGAACTTATTAATGAAAATTATTATCACCTTGACACCTGTTTTCTTCCTTTAAATCATGCTGAGGTTTTAATTGCTCCGGATGCTTTTTCTCCTGAATCTATTGCGATCATAAGAAAAATGTTTGAGGGTGTTTATGAAATTCCGGAACAGGAAGCAATTGATGGATTTGCATGTAATGCACATATTATTTATGGCACAAATAAAATGGGTTCTGCGGCTATAATTCAAAGAAATAATCCAGTATCTCTAAATATTGTTCAACAAAGTGCGCATAGTGTAATGGAAGTGGAAACGGGAGAATTTATGAAAAGCGGCGGCAGTGTATTTTGTATGAAAATGATGGTGTATTGATATAAATAGAAATAAAATCCCAGAAAATAATGAATTACTTTGTAACAGGTATAGGTACCGATGTAGGCAAAACAATAGTTTCTGCAGTATTGGCTGAAGCAATTCAAGCCGACTACTGGAAACCAATTCAATGTGGAGGATTAGAATATACAGATACACAACGGGTAAAAAACCTTATTTCAAATTCCAAAACACGTTTTTTTGACGAGAGTTATTGTTTCAAAAATCCCTTATCACCCCACGCCGCTGCGAAATTGGAAAATACAGAAATAGATATCAATAATATTATTTTACCTCAAACACCAAATAACCTTATTGTAGAAGGTGCGGGAGGATTAATGGTTCCGTTGAATAGCAATTTTTTAATGATCGACCTAATTAAAAAATTCGAGCTTACCGTTATATTAGTTTCTAAAAATTATTTGGGAAGTATTAATCATACATTATTAACTACGGAGGTATTAAAATTACACAACATTCCTATCGCCGGAATTATTTTTAATGGTATTGAAAATAAGGAATCAGAAAGTTTTATAAAAAATTATACAAATCTTAAGATATACGGAAGAGTGGAATATGAGGACGTAATTGACAAAGGATTTATTAAAAGGAATGCGGAGAAATTAAAATCCAGTTCTAACTCTTACTAAAAGTGAAGTATTGAAACATACTGAATATATCTGGTATCCCTTCACCCAAATGAAACTTGCCGCAGAGCCCATTAAAATTGTTCGCGGCGAAGGAGCCCTGATCTTCGACGATAAAAATAAAAGTTATATTGATGCAATTTCCAGTTGGTGGACCAATATACACGGACATGCGCATCCCTATATTGCACAAAAGGTTTTTGAACAACACCAGATCTTAGAACATGTAATTTTTGCAGGATTTACGCATGATCCTGCATTAAATCTGGCTAAAAGATTAGTGGAAGATCATTTGCCGGAAAATATTTCCAAAATATTTTATTCAGATAATGGATCAACAAGTGTGGAAGTTGCTATTAAGATGGCTTTACAATATTGGTATAATCTTGGAGAACCAAAAACTAAAATAATCGCATTCGAAAATGCCTATCACGGCGATACTTTTGGAAGTATGAGTATTAGTGATCGCGGAGCATTTACCAAAGCTTTTCACGATAAATTATTTGATGTGATCTTTATTCCTCTGCCTCTAAAAGGGGAAGAGAAAAAATGTTTAAAGGCATTTGAAAACGCAATTACCGAAAATGATATTGCCGCATTTATTTATGAACCTTTGATATTAGGTGCCGGTGGAATGTTGATGTATGAACCGGAAATCTTAAATACCTTGATCCAAAAAGCCAAAGAAAAAAATATTATTTGCATAGCAGATGAAGTGATGACAGGATTTTTCAGATCAGGAATAATGTTTGCATCTGAATATTGCGAAATTCCGCCCGATATTATGTGCCTTAGCAAAGGCCTTACAGGTGGAACAATGGCATTAGGAGTTACTGCTTGCGCCCAATTTATTTATAATGCATTTTACGCTGAGGATAAAATGAAAACATTTTACCACGGGCATTCCTACACTGCAAATCCCCTGGCATGCACAGCAGCCTTGGCGAGTTTGGATCTGGTAGAAAAAGGAAGTTTTATTGATTCAATTAATGCCATTCAAAAACAACATACCGAATTTACTGCTAAATTATTACAACACCCTCGATTTGAAAATATACGTCAACAAGGAACAATTTTAGCCTTCGATGTCAAAACAAAAACACAAACCAGTTATTTTAACTCTGAACGCGATTCATTATATAATTACTTTTTAGAGAAGGGAATATTACTAAGGCCGCTGGGAAATACTTTATATATTATGCCTCCATATTGTATCAGTGAGGAACAATTGAATTATGTTTATACTTCCATATTGGATTATAAATAAAGTTATACAATTACAGAATATATATAAGTCATGAGATCCGGGACACCTTTCATTTTCTGGGAAACATCCATCATAGCATTATTTTGAATCAATTTAAAAGCTTATTTATACTCTCTAAAAATCAAAATCAAGCCTCATATTATTAATTACAGTTACATCAATTTCTGCTACCTTTTTCTTGTTAAAAAGGTAGCGCCAAAACCCTCCCACGAATTCATTGGCGGGATCCACAAGGGGGTATGTCCTAAACGACCAAAAGGCGCCCACACCATGTTATTGCTTTTTGAATTAAATCTAAAATCAAATTATTTTTTCAAAATGGGCTAACCACACCACGCTAGCCCACTGTCAGCTCCCTAAATTTTTATGGAGGATCAAAAATCCCTTTTTGTAGATGGAGTCTTAAGTTATGACCAAAATCAAACCAAATTAATTAATATGAGACATCTAATATGAAATATCTAACTCCACAACTTTTAATACTGACCCAGAATTACAATTATAAAACATATAAATTCCGCGAAATCCATAAAATCTGTGATCCAAAAATTTAATTAAAGTATCAGGATTAAAGAATACACATAATCCGTGAAATCCCTTAATCCTTATAATCCGTGCTCCAATTCTATAATCCGTGATCTATTTCCACTGTGGTCTTTTTTTAGCGAGGAAAGTTTCGATGCCGTGTTTACAATCCTCAGTGCTCCGTGCTTTTGCATTTACCTCTGCAGCATAATTTAATGCATCCTCCAATTTCATTTCCTGCACAGCTGCTATCATTTGTTTTGTTGCTTTTAGGGATTCGCGACTGCAGTTTGTGATAAGATTATTTGCAAATTCCAAAACATGTTGGTTGATATTCTCTTTTCCAACTACACCATTTATCAATCCTGCAACCATAGCTTGTCCTGCGCTGATAAGTTTACCACTCAACAATAATTCCTTGGCCGAACGTTCGTTTATTTTTCGCAATAAAAATACCATCACAATTGCAGGAACAAATCCGATCTTAACTTCTGTATATCCGAATTGTGCCTCAGGGATAGCAAATGCAAAATCACACACAGTAACGAGTCCACATCCACCCGCAATAGCATGGCCTTCAATTTGAGCAATAACAGGTTTTGAAAGTGTGTAGATCAAATGATATAATTCCATCAAATTTTTCGAATCAGCTAAATTCTCTTCATAGGAATTATTTTGCATGGATTGTAAATATGCAAGGTCGGCTCCGGCACTAAAAACTTCCCCCTCCCCTTTCAAAATTATTATTTTAATCTCCTCATCATTATCAGCAGCAGATATCCCTGATTTTAATTCATTTACCAACTGTGCATTAAATGCATTGCGTTTATCAGGTCTGTTGAGACGTATAGTGCAAATTTTTGAGTCAGAAGAATACAGGATAGTTTCGTACATGAATATTATTTATATTAAAAATTCAGAAATCGATCTTATAATAAAACAAAGGTAAAAAACCCAGTTGATATTCTTCTTTCACAGGACTTGCAGTTGGATCGGCGGGATTAGGCGCATAGGTTAATCCCAACACATTCTGAATGCCAAAAACATTCACAAGATCAATTGCCAGTTCATGTGTAATATGGTTTTTCTTTCCATTCATCCGGTATGCCAGTTTCAGATCAACCCTGAAATAATCTTTGAGTTTAACCGTATTAGTTAGTGAATCGATAAATATCAATTCTTTTGCAGCAACGGTAGCGCTTTCATCCACCGGCGTTGTAAGTTTACCTCCTGCATAAGTTAGTTTTATTCCTGTGGTGAGTACATCTTTTTTATTTATGGTAAGTTCATATCCTCCCAATAAATTACCCGCATATCCACCATTAAAATCAGTTTTGCGTTCCACTCCATCACTTCCGGTATATAAAGAATTATATACCGATCCAGTTATTAAAAAGAAAAAATTGTTAGAGTAAAATTTTTCCAGTGTCAATTCCAAACCATAGTTTTTACCTGTGCCGATATTTTGAAGTGAGTCTGGGAAAAATCTTGAAAATCCACTTCCCTCATTAGCAAGAGAAAATGCAGAAGGTTCTATTTCCACCGGAACATCAAATAAATATTGGTAATAAACCTCTGCTTTAAGTCTGAAATTTTCTGTTAATGCTTTGTCGTAACCCAACACTGAATGAAAACTTCGAATAAAACCCACATCCTTATTGATAGTTAAAAAACTTCCATCTGTTTGTTTCTGCTGATAACTATATTGATAACTCGGAAGCATCTGACTATGCAAACCCGTTCCTAAACTAACAGAGGATCTTTTGTTCAGATCATATTTTAATCCAACCCTCGGTTCAATAGATTTAGAATTTGCATTTAATGTAAATACCTGACCATGCAAACCGCCGTTTAAAACCATTTTTTCATTCACTTTATATTTCCATTGGAAATAAGCCTGAACAAAAAAGGCATTTTCTTTAAAATTGTACCTGTTATCAAATTGCCAGGTAAATAAATTCAAATTGGAGTCGAGATGATCGTATAAATAATTTTCTGCACTGATACCGGTTTTAAAACTATTTTTATTATTTATTTTTTTGTTGAGATTATAAATTGCCGAAATTTTCTGGTCATTAAAATAATAACCCATATTGGAAACAATACTATCAATGTTAAATTCCGGGTCGCGATAAACCAAAGCATGATCTGCATGATTTTCCTGCCAGGAATATGCAACAACTGCTTTTCCATAAGTAGTTGCATTTATTTGGTGTGCAAAGGAAATACCGGCAGTGGCCATACTTGTGCCAAAATATTGATCCCGGTCGCTATCGCCATATAATTCCGTTTCTGCTTTCGTATAATCACTCACCACAATATCAATATCGCTTTTTCCACCTACACCAAACAGATTAATTGCACCTTTTTTATTCGGGAAAGTTAATTTAAATGCCCCATCGAAATAATTCGGTACAGCGCTTGTTCCTATCTCCAAATTCATGAATTGAAATATCTTCAAAGTAGAATATCTGAAACTAGCCAAATAAGAAGAATGATTTTCTTTATTGATTGGACCTTCAGCAAATAATTCCGTTCCCAAAAAACCTAACTGTCCACTGAATTCCGATTTTTCATCATTTCCTTTGCGCATATTAAGATCAAAAACTCCGGCAATGGAATTTCCATATTCTGCCGGAAATGCGCCTGTAAAAAAATCGGAGTTGCTGAGATATTTATTATTAATTATGGAAACAGGTCCTCCGGTTGTTCCAGCAATTGCAAAATGATTTGGATTCGGAATATCCACTCCTTCCAATCTCCATAAAACACCAATAGGTGAATTTCCCCTTACCACAATATCATTTCTCGAATCATCGGCTCCCTGAACACCGGCAAAATTACTTGCCATTCTCGCAGGATCACCCCGACTACCCGCATACCGATCAGTTTCTTCCACACTGAAAGTGCGCACACTCACAACAGCCATTTCATTATTTACTTCTCCATTATTTTTATCCGCAGAAATAGTTACTGCCTCTAATTTTTCTGCATTTTCTTCCATTTCAATATTGAGTATCACTTCCTTACCGGTTGTAACTACCACATTATTAATAAATACATCATTAAATCCTACAAAAGAAAATCTTATGGAAACACGACCAACAGGAGCTTCCTCAAAACGATAATTACCATTTTCATCTGAATAATTTCCTTGCAACAAAACAGAATCCTTAAATAAAACTGCAGTTGCGCCGATAAGTGGTGCTTTAGATTCTTTATCAGTGATATTACCTCGTATGGTTTGTGTAATATCCTGAGAAAAGGAAATAACCGGGATCAAAACAAGGAGGAGAAAATAACTTATTTTCATGTGTGTAAATTTCAGCCAAATGTAAGTAAATCGAAATGGAATGAGTTCGATAAACTGAAATTCCGGGAGTTTGCTTATGAACAGGGCATAAAAAAAGACAGCACGAGGCTGCCTTTTCTTATTTTATATCTTGATTTACATAGGCATTCCTAAGTGCATCATTTTATCGCAAGTTGCTTTGCAAGCACCTTGCATGCTGATAAGTTGCTCATTCCAACCGGTCATAGTTTCATTCCAGGTTGTTAATTTAGCATTCCATTCAGTTAAACCTGCCATTGCAGTAGCATCATCCATTTTCTCATCATGTCCTTTTTTCTTCCAGTCAGCATAAGCCTGAGTGTCAGCTTTCCACTGTTCCATTGCTGCAGCGTAAGCAGTTTTCATTCCTTCAGTACCCGCTTTGATAGTTCCGCACATAGCGATCATCGAGTCACAACTTGCTTTATCAGCAGGTTTCATTTTGCTCATGTCCATTGCCATACTCTCATCCATCATTTTGTTCATTTCGCCTGTAGTAGTGGTAAATGTTGTTCCAAATGCAGTCATTTGAGTTTCAGCAGCTGTCCAGCTGGTTTCAAATGTAGTCATAGCAGTTTTTGTTTCTTCGCTTAAGCCGCCTTTTTTGCCGCAAGAGGTCATAAACAAAGTAGTAGATAATGCCAAAACGGCAATAATTCCCTTTTTCATAATAAATTGGTTTTTGGTTATTTTTGTTAGAAGTTAATTTTGAGGGTGCAAAGGTAGTGAAACTAATTGAGAATGGATAATTGAGAATGGAGAATTAAACAGCCGCAAAATTTTACCCAGGCTTGGCAGCTCCTTTTCTGACGGGAACGTCTGGGAAAATGTACCAATGAACAGCCAAAAAGATGTACCAATGTACCGATGCCTGTCCGTCTTGCGACGGGAACAGGCACGTAGACCGGAAAATAGACGTATGGCAACATCCAATGGCTTGAGATTATTGTTTGGTGATGACTCAATTTGCCATAAAAAGACTTAGGAAGCAGGAAATAGGAAGTAGGATAGGTTTGAGTAGGATTAGAAATTAATTTCTTATTAAAAACTATGCTTGGTAGGAAAGGACAATTCATCAATGTTACAAACTGCCAACTCAGGGGACACGGGAATCGAGACACTGGACACGGGATCGATTTGATTTTGGATCAGAAATTGTTTTTTAGATATAAAGTATAGAAACTTTAAAATTTTTCGAAAATTATAATTCGAAGCGAGTCGCCCCAGTGCTACAGGCTGCCAACTGCCCACTGTTGACTGTTAACTCCCCCAAAATCACCCGAAGGATAATCTCCAATCCTAAAAACTGCGACTGTGACTGTGACTGTGACTGCGACTGCGACTGCGAAAACAGTTTCAATTCGAAGCAAAATTCATCAATTTTACAAGCTGCCAACTGCCCACTGTTAACTGTTTACTCTACCAACCTCCACCCGAAGGAAAATCACCAATCCTATAACCCGCGACTGTGACTGTGACTGCGACTGCGAAAACAGTTTCAATTCGAAGCAAAATTCATCAATGTTACAAACTGCCAACTGCTACTGCCTACTGCCCACTCCTCATCCCAACTTCCTCAACGTCTCCTCCAACATTTTGATCTTCTCCTCTGCGTCGGATTTTTTCTTTTTTTCGGATTCTACTACTGCTGCGGGTGCCCCGGAAACAAATTGCTGGTTGCTGAGCTTTTTTTCCACGCTGCTTAAAAATCCCTTTTGATAATTGATCTGCTCAAGCAATTTAGAACGCTCTTGTTCAACGTCAATTTTTTTATCAAATGGTATATAAAAAGTTTGTCCATCGGAAATAAAAGAAACAGAATTTTCAATATCCGCCGAAGTGGATTCGAAATTGCTAATATTTCCAAGTTTGGTTATCAGGTAATTTACTTTTTCAAAGTGTTTGATATCACCTGCAATAAAAAGTGATAAGGTTTCCTTAGGGCTAATATTATTCTTTGCCCTCACATCTCTTATTTTTACAATAATATCCTTTGCCATTTCACCTTGCTTCAAATGCGATTCATTTGATTTAATGGACACCGGATAATCTGCAACAATTATATCATCTTTTCTGTCCTTTAAAATATGATAGATCTCTTCCGTAATAAATGGCATTACCGGATGCAATAATTTTAATATCCTCTCAAAAAATGCAACAGTTTTCTGATAGGTAATTTCGTCGATCGGTTTTCCAAATTCGGGTTTGATAAATTCAAGATACCAGCTGCAGAAATCGTCCCAAATACAGGAATACATTTCCATTAATGCATCACTAATTCTGAAATCATCAAAATGAGTATTAACGGTGGTAACTGTATTATTTAATTTAGCCTCAAACCAATCGATCGCTGCAATATTATTTTTATTTTCTCCTTCAACAATTTCCCAACCAACAATAAGTCGAAGTGCATTCCATATTTTATTATTGAAATTTCTTCCTTGTTCAATTAATTTTTCATCATAAATAATATCATTTCCCGCCGGAGAACACAATAACATCCCCAAACGCACTGCATCAGCTCCGTATTGTTCAATAAGATCCAAAGGGTCGGGTGAATTGCCGAGGGATTTACTCATTTTTCTGCGTTGTTTATCGCGTACGATTCCTGTGAGATAAACGTCGCTGAATGGTTTATTGTTTCTAAAAGTATAACCGGCAATTATCATCCGCGCAACCCAGAAAAATAAAATTTCGGGGGCGGTTACTAAAGTATTTGTTGGATAATAATAATTGATCTCCCCTTTATCATCCTGCATTCCGTTGAATACACTTATAGGCCACAACCAACTGCTGGCCCAGGTGTCAAGCACATCTTCATCCTGATTTAAGGTGGTGAATACAATATTTTTTTTGTTTAATATTTCCTCCGCTTCCGGCCTCGTTTTAGCAACAACATATTCTCCGGTCTCGGTATACCATGCCGGAATTCTATGTCCCCACCAAAGTTGACGCGATATGCACCAATCGCGCACATTTTCCATCCAATGTTTATAGGTATTGATATATTTATTCGGATGAATTTTTATATTACCATTAATTACATTTTCCAACGCAGGTGCAGATATTTCTTTCATGGAAAGAAACCATTGCATACTTAATTTTTTTTCTACAACAGCATCTGTGCGTTCAGAATACCCAACATTATTTTTAAGGTCTTCTATTTTAATAAGCTGAGTTAATTCCTCTAAAAGTGCAACTACTTTTTTTCTTGCAACAAATCTGTCGAGACCAATAAATAATTTTGCATTTTCATTTAAGGTGCCATCATCATTAAAAGTATCAATTACTTCTAACCCATGTTTTTTTCCGAGTTCATAATCATTTTCATCATGCGCCGGAGTAACTTTTAATGCACCTGTCCCGAAATCTTTTTCCACATATTCATCCGCTATGATTGGTATTTCTCTATCAATCATAGGAACCAAAGCAGTTTTGCCGACAAAATTTTTATAACGTTCATCATCAGGATGAACACAAATTGCAGTATCCCCTAATATGGTTTCCGGCCTTGTAGTTGCAACCGTAATAAAATCATCGGAACCTTTTATTTTATATTTTACAAAATATAATTTTGAAACTACATCCTTATAAAAAACTTCCTCATTGCTCAATGCTGTTTTTGCTTCAGGATCCCAGTTGATCATGCGCAATCCACGATAGATATATCCACGGTTATATAATTCAATAAATACATTTACAACATCTTCATAATACCCCGGATCCATAGTAAAACTTGTTCGATCCCAATCGCATGATGCGCCAAGTTTTTTTAATTGTTGTAGAATAATACCACCGTATTTTTCTTTCCATTGCCATGCATAGGTTAAAAATTCTTCTCTGGAGAGACTGCTTTTTTTGATCCCCATTTCGCGAAGCATACCCACAACTTTTGCCTCAGTGGAAATACTTGCGTGGTCGGTTCCCGGAACCCAACATGCATTTTTACCCATCATTCTCGCACGGCGTATCAATACATCCTGAATAGTATTGTTGAGCATATGGCCCATATGGAGCACGCCGGTAACATTTGGTGGCGGAATCACAATTGTGTAAGGTTCACGTCCATCAGGTTCGGAATGGAAGTATTTTTTATCCATCCAGTGTTTATACCATTTGTCCTCAATCTCGGCAGGGCTATATGTTTTCGAAATTTCCATCTTGAGTGCAAAAATAAGATTTACAAAGGATTTTGGAGGATAAGCATACTATATTCGATGGAAATTCTATTCTGAACATGCAAATTTTTCCAAGATAAAACCGGAACAAATTTTTTAAATCCAGCCCTTATCTTTACACCTGATATGTATTCAAAAAAAATAGGTATTTTAAGGGAAGCTAAATTCCCACCTGATGCAAGAGTTCCGTTAGTTCCTGCTCAAATTGAACAGTTAAAAAAAAACTATCCGGAAATTGAAATTCTTGTTCAACCGGGCAAAGGAAGATGTTATGCGAATTATGAATTTGAAGAACGCGGAATAAAACTACAGGAGGACCTTTCGATGTGTGATATTTTACTCGGCGTTAAGGAAGTGCCGTATGATCTGCTGATAAATAATAAAACGTATTTATTTTTCTCACACACTATTAAAAAACAGGCTCAAAATAAAAAATTGTTGCAGATGTTGTTACAAAAAAACATCACAATGGTTGATTACGAATGTTTAAAAAATGATAAAGGTGATCGTGTAATTGCCTTTGGAAGATGGGCTGGAATTATTGGTGCGCACAATGGTTTATGGACACTAGGACAGCGGTTGGACGAAGGGCATCTCAAAAGAGCAAAAGAATGCCGTGATTACTATGAATTAAAATTTCAATATAAGGGGTTGACCATGCCTAAGGTTAAAATAATTGTTACAGGTACAGGTCGTGTTGGAAAGGGTGCTGTTGAATTTTTTCGGGAGATAAAGATCAAGGAAATATCGAAGGATGAATTTATGAATTATGAATTTAATGAGGCAGTTTTTTGTGTTTTAGACAGCGATGATCTTTACGATAGAATAAATGATGGTGGATTTGACAGATCAGAATTTCATCATAATCCGGAGCTTTATAAATGTACTTTCACGCGATACATGAATAAATGTGATGTATTAATAAATTGCATTTTTTGGAATCCAAAGGCACCACAATTATTTTCCAAGGAAGACATGCGTAATCCAAACTGGAGAATTAAAGTAATTGCAGATGTAAGTTGCGATATTAACGGCGGAGTGCCGGCCACCATACGTTCCACCACCATCAATGAACCTGTTTTTGGGTATGATGTGAATACAGAAAGTGAAATTGCACCTTATATTCCGGAATCCATTGATATAATGGCAATTGATAATTTACCCAATGAATTACCGCGAAGTGCCAGTGAGGAATTCGGAAATCTATTAATAAATTCAGTGTGGGAAGAATTATTTAAAGATGAATCACCCATGATTAACGGTGCAACTATTTGTAAAAACGGAAAATTAAATGAACCCTTTTTATATTTGAGTGATTATGCTGAAATTACCTGATCAATAACGTTCTCTGCGTTCATGCAATAATTCGAATAAAACATTTCGCGCTCTGAATAATTGTGCTTTAACTGTGCCGAGTGGCATATTCAGTTTAACAGCAATTTCCTCATAGCTCAACTCATCGAAATATCGAAGTTCCACAAGAACTTTATATTTTGGATTTAATTCTTCTAAAATAGTGCGCATTAAAACTGCACGTTGCTCTCTTATAAATTTTTCCTCCGGATCAGGGGTATTGGTTTTAATACGCGAATACGCAAATTTAGAAGCTTCATCATTTTCATCATCGAGACTTAAAGTATGCAATTTTCTTTTTCTGATGAAATCAATAGCATTATTTACTGCAATTTTAAATAACCAGGTGCTGAAGGCAAACTCGGGAGTATATTTATCAAGATGGGCAAATGCTTTCCCAAATGCTTCAATAGTGAGATCATCAGCATCATCCCGATTGTGCACCATTTTAAGAAGCATATAATTTATGGAATCCTTATATCGCCCCATCAAAATACTAAATGCATGCTGGTCACCTGCACGAGCCTTAATTACAAGTGCCATATCCTCCTTTGCCCTTTCCGACAGATTATCGTTCAATCCCATCGGTATTTTGATTTAAATAAAACAGATTTCGCAAATCTGAAGTAATAAAAAATTTGCAGCATATCGAATAATTCGATGGATTTTTTTAGATCTCTTTCCTCTAATTTATTCATTGCCTGCGAAAATGTATAACGTAATAAAGCCCACCTGACAACAAGTGCAGCAACAATTACGTACCAATATTCAAACATAATGCCCAATAAGAAAATGGCACATAACCAAAACAGAATGTGTGTAACCGGTTGCAATGCTAAAAAGAACTTGTGTTTGAACTTATAATATTTTGCAGTGGAAAGATGGCGTTTTTTTTGTTCTCTCCAATCATCCCAGGTTTCTTTTGGGCTGGAGAAAGTAAATACATCGGGATCTATCACAATGGATGTATTTCTTTTAGTGGCTACTTTATTAATAAACAGATCATCGTCACCACTGGGAATATGCCTATGTTCGAAAAAACCATTATTGTCGAAAAACAATTGTTTTTTATAAGATAAATTTCTTCCCACACCCATATAAGGCAAATTTGCAAGTGCAAAGGAGAAATAATTTATTGCAGAGAGAACAGTTTCGTACCTTATTCTTTTGTTTAAATAACCCGGTTGTTTTTCATATGCTCCGTAACCCAACACAATTTCTTTTTCCGTTCCGTATCCATGCATTACGCCCTTAAGCCATTGATCGGTAGCCGGATAACAATCAGCGTCTGTTAAAACCACTATTTCATTTGCTGCAGCTTTTAAACCAAGGGTAAGCGGAAATTTTTTCCCTGCCATCATCGGATTTCCGGTTCCTGTTTTTGTTCTTTTTAAACGGGGTTCCTTTTGTGCTAGAAAAAATAAATATTCTGTTGTTCCATCTTCGGAATTATCGTCAACAACAATCACTTCAAAATTGGGATAATCCTGTGCCAGAATTTTTGGAAGATTTTGTTTAAGATTTGCATCTTCATTTTTCGCACAAATAATAATGGAGACAGGAGGATAATTTTCTTGCCTTATTTGTTTGCCCTTAAAATTTGCAAGACGCAAATAAAAGAACAGCATATAAAATATCTGAAAAAAAGCGGCTGCGCAAAATAAATAAAAAATGGCGGTGTAAATCAAATGTATGTCCATAGATGTGCTGTCGCAAAGTTAGAAGTTTGGTATTTGCGCTTCTTTTATAATTACTATTGTATCATAACATATTCACACCCTGTCCACAATTGCCTATTTTTGCGCCGTGTTTTTCAAACTAACAGGAAAGGATATTCATTCAAAAGCCCGGGCAGGGGTAATAAATACCGATCACGGTATCATCAATACCCCCATATTTATGCCCGTAGGAACCATTGGTACCGTAAAGGGCGTACATTTTCAGGAATTAAAAAATGATATTAAGGCGGAAATAATTTTAGGAAATACCTATCATTTGTATCTGAGACCCGGAACAGATATTATTCAACAAGCAGGTGGTTTGCACAAATTCAACAGTTGGGAAGGACCAATTTTGACGGACAGCGGAGGGTTTCAGGTACATTCATTAGCAAAGATCCGCAAGATAAAAGAGGAAGGAGTTACCTTCCAATCACATATTGACGGAAGCAAACATACATTTACTCCGGAAAATGTTATAGATATTCAAAGAAAGATAGGGGCGGATATTATTATGGCTTTTGATGAATGCACTTCATATCCCTGCGAATATTCCTATGCTGAAAAAAGTATGGAAATGACACATAGATGGTTGAAACGATGTATCGAACAAATGGATAAAACAAATTCCTTGTATAATTACCGGCAATTTCTTTTTCCTATAGTACAGGGAAGTGTTTTCCCCGAACTGAGAAAACGCTCGGCCGAGGTAATTGCATCGATGGAATTGGAAGGAAATGCCATTGGAGGATTAAGTGTTGGCGAACCGCATGATGACATGTATGCAATGACAGAAGTTGTATGCAATATACTACCGGAAAATAAACCGCGTTATCTTATGGGTGTTGGAACACCTGCAAATATTCTGGAATGTATTGCTTTGGGAATAGATATGTTTGATTGTGTGATGCCAACCAGAAATGGTAGAAATGGAATGTTATTTACAGCAGAAGGCATCATCAATATCAGAAATAAAAAATGGGAAAGCGATTTTAGTGCAATTGATGAAACTTCCGATTCTTTTGCAAGTCGAAATCATTCAAAAGCCTTTTTGCGACATTTATTTGCATCTGGCGAACGTTTAGGACCACAAATTGCGAGTGTACACAATTTGAGTTTTTATTTGTGGTTGGTAAAGGAAGCCAGAACAAAAATTTTGGAAGGAAATTTTAATGGTTGGAAAAATTTGATGGTTAAAAAGGTGAGTACGAGATTGTGAAAAAAATTATTGATATACTATTATCACCGTTCAACAGATGGCTGAGCATTATCGACAGATATGTGATCAGTAAGTTTGTTGTTACTACCATTTTCGCACATGTACTTATTATTTCCATTGCGATCGTTATTGATTTTTCAGATAAGTCTGAAAATTTTGTGGAAAGAAATGCACCCTCCGGAGAAGTATTTCAATATTACCTCGATTTTATTCCATTTATAGGCTCCATACTTGCGCCTTTACTTATCTTTCTTGCGGTAATATTTCTCACATCACGCATGGCTTATAACAGCGAAATAATTGCGATGATGAATAGTGGTATGAATTTTAAAAGATTTCTTCGGCCTTATTTAATTTGCGGTTTTGCAGCTTTAGGACTTTTATTATATGGCAATTATCAGCTTGTTCCCGAAACAAATAAAAGGAAACTTGACTTTGAAGATAAATATATTCATACGCCTAAAAATTTTGGAAATAATCTGCATTTAAAACTTGATAAAAACACGTTTATTTCTTTAGAGCGATTTAAATTTAAAACTAATGAAGGATTTAATGTTTCATTGGAAAGATACGAAGGCAACGGTAAATCCAGAAAGTTGATCACAAAGATCAATGCAAATAAAATGACCTACGAAACCGATAAAAAAAGCTGGCACTTTGTAGATTATAAACGTTGGGATGTTTATGATATTCGCGAAAAATATGTGGAAGGTAAAACGATGGATACGGTTTTAAATTTAGTCCCCGATGATTTTGAACAGGATATCAGAATAAAAGATGTTTTAACTTATCAGGAACTCGAAGAATACATTAAAGAAAAAGAAAATGAAGGCACCGGCGAACTCGAATATTATCGTGTGGAACAATATCGTCGCGCATCTTCTGCTGTCTCGGTTTTAATTCTTGTAGTAATGGGAGCAGCACTTGGATCAAAAAAAATACGGGGCGGAAATTGGTTTAATATCATAGCAGGAGTTGCTCTCAGCGCACTGTATGTTTTCTTCTTACAATTCTCCACCAGCTTCTCTATCAACAGCGATCTGCATCCGATTATTGGTACTAATATTCCGAATATGCTTTTTGCGGTTATAGCGATTTTTTTAGTGAGATATGCGAGTAAGTAAGATTCGAAGGGAGACATTTGAAGAATCGAAGGGAGAAGGGAGAAGAATCGAAGGGAGAAGGGAGAAGATTCGAAGGGTAAGGAAAGAAGGATCTAAGGAAGGAAGGTTGGGTAAAGGTTTAAAAAGGGGCGATCGTTTTAGATTGATAATTTTACAATTAAGCACAAACTTTAATTTCGAAATAAAATTCCCAAACCTAAATCAGATCAAGTCTTAAGCATTCGGTAAATAATATTTCTTGGATTTTGAAGGATTGTGATTTTTGTTGAGTTCAAGTAAATTCGAATGCGATTTTGAGTATAATTCCTATACATTTTTTTCTAACAAACTATTTATTTGAATTAAAGCAATATTAAATGCTTCATGCTCTGGCACGGAGGATGGAGGAAAATATTTTAAAAGGTAACTCTCAACAGAGCCTTGTTCCTTGTAAAAATTTATTAGCCGTTCTAAATGTATCAGATATTCACTTTTAGGCCATAGAGGTCCTGCTAATTTCATACCAACCGGATCCCAATCAGCCAAGATCTCATTTAATTCTGCATTAACATCCATAAGTTGCGACAATTTATATAAAATAAATATAAAAACTGATTCAAAACCTTTTGAAAAGTCTAGAATATTGATCCTTTCTGTCGACAAAGTAAGATTCGCAGTAAGAAGAAAGACACTTAGGAAAAAGGCTATTTCATATTTGTATAAAATTAATTTCTAGTTGTTTAGCACCAACTAGAAATTAATTTTCCAATCTATCAATTCAAGTCCTATGTCAAATTTCCCATGTCCTATGTCAGTCCCGTGTCCCGTGTCCTAAATCCCGTGTCCCCTCAGAAAGGTGGTTCTTCGTTCAAATCCACTCCATCCATATCATCCATTTTCGATTTACGGGTGATGGTGGCTTTGTTGTCTTTAAGAACATTTGCCAGTGGAGTTAAATTTTGCGGAACATACATTTCATCCAGATCGACAAATTTGATGAATTTATCGATGAAACGAACACGAACATTTTCGAGAGCACCATTTCTGTGTTTTGCAATAATTACTTCTGCAATTCCCTTGGTGGGATTTCCGTTTTCATCTACATCCAATCCATAATATTCGGGACGATATAAGAAGCATACTAAATCGGCATCCTGCTCTATGGCTCCTGATTCACGTAAATCGGATAACATCGGACGTTTTGTACCGCCGCGATCTTCCACCTTACGACTTAACTGAGATAATGCAATAATTGGGATATTTAATTCCTTCGCGATCGATTTTAATGATCGGGATATCTGACTAATCTCCTGTTCGCGATTTCCACCTTTGCCCACTTCACTGGTTGTCATCAATTGTAAATAATCGATAACGATCAATTGAATATCGTGTTGCATTTTTAATCGGCGGCATTTTGCGCGCAATTCGAAAATATTAATTGCAGGAGTATCATCAATAAAAATCGGAGCTTCACTCAAACGTCCGGATAATTTCACGAGTTGTATCATCTCATGTTCCACAAGATGACCTTTGATAATTTTTTCGGCGGGAATTTCTGTTTCAGCGCTTATTAAACGTTTAACAATTTGTTGCGCGCTCATCTCCAATGAAAATACCGCAACTGCCTTTTTAAAGTCCACCGCAGCATTTCGCGCAAGTGATAAGGTAAAGGCTGTTTTACCCATGGAAGGTCGCGCCGCAACAATGATAAGATCCGATTTTTGCCAACCACCTGTTAATCTGTCGAGCGCACTAAAACCTGAGGGACAACCAGTTAATGAATCTTCATGTTTTCTTGCCTCATCAATTTCTTTAATAGTGGCGCTTAATAAATTATTGATATCGCTGTAACTTGTGCGTAAATTTTTATCGGCAATATTAAATAAATTCTGTTCTGCTTTGTCGAGCAACTCAAATACATCGGTAGTATCTTCAAATGAATCGTGAACGATCTCTGTAGATATTCGAATTAACTCGCGCTGAATAAATTTTTGTGTAACAATACGCGCATGATGTTCGATATGTGCAGCACTGGCAACACGATTTGTTAAGGTTGTTACATAAAATGGCCCGCCTGCTTCTTCCAGTTGCCCCATTTTGCGCAACTCTTCCGTTACGGTTAACAGATCGATAGGTTGCGTTTTTTCAAATAATCGCCTTATCGCTGTAAAAATGATGCGATGTCTGTCGTCATAAAAACTCTCCGGGCGCAAAATTTCAATTGCGTTGGTAACGGCATCTCTATCTATCATAAATGCCCCGAGCACTGCTTCCTCCAAATCTATTGCCTGAGGTGGTACTTTTCCATAAACTATAGATGACAGATCTGCCTGCTGACGTTTTCTGTCGATGTTTTTAAAATTGGAGTTGGTACGATTGTTTTCTAATTCTGACATTTTTTGTGTTGTTTAGGTTGTTCTACGACAGTTTCCCTCATTCTGAACAATAAATTCCCCTTGCGAATTCGCATAATTTTTATCAAGGATAACAATGGAATATTTTGTTTGAAGCGGGATGCCAAAAGTATTGCGACATTTCCGATTTACAGCATAATTTCCCATAAAAAAATTTACACAATTTACCATTTGTTATATGCCCTGATTTTCTTACAATATACTAGTTATAAAATAAATTTTCGCACCTGTTATCAACAACAACTCCAACAATGTGCACTGGCAGTTGGGAAATAAATGTGCAGAATTGTATAACGAATTGGATTAGTTGTTTTATATAGGGATCGTGTGAAAAGAGTGGTTGTGGCAGTTAACGGTGGCAGTGGGCAGCCTGTAACATTGGTGGGAATCGCTACGAATCATAATTTTCGTGGAATTTTAAATTTTTTATAATTTTCAAGAAAAAGCCCTATCTCTTAAATCCTATTTCTTATTTCCTATTTCCATCCCTATTTTCCTGTGGAATTTTAATTTCCCACTAAAAATAAATCTTACCAAAGCTTACATCAAAAAATTAATTTCCCATCCAAAATCAAAGTAAGTCCTGTGTCCCTTTGCCCATGTCCTATGTCTGTCATTGTTCTATGTCCAGTGTCCTATGTCCCTTTTCCATGTCCTATATCAAGTCCCTTGTCCCGCATCCCGTGTCCCGCATCCCTTGTCCCTTGTCCCGTGTCCCGTGTCCCGTGTCCCGTGTCCCCCTTAATGTTTATGCGCCCTCTTCTTAATCATCCCTCCAGTTGTATCCTTTATGCTCGTCATGATTATAAATGCATCACTATCAATTTTTTCCACTTCTGCTTTAAGGTTTGCAACCTCGAGACGTGTTATTACAGTGTAAACAATATCTATTTTACCTTCATTGTGTCCATGTTTTCCGAAACCTCTTTCACCTTTATAAATAGTTACTCCTCTTCCTAATTCTTCTATTATCATTTGCCTGATCCGTTCAGATCTTGGAGAAATTATTGTTACTCCTGTATATTCTTCAATACCTTCCAAAATAAAATCCACGGTTTTTGCTGCTGATAAATAGGTGAGAATGGAATATAAAGCGATCTCCATCGACAATAAATATGCAGCGATAGAAAATATAATAATATTAAATATGAGAATTGTATCCCCAACAGATAAACCTGTTTTTTTACTGATATTAATTGCGAGTATTTCCGTACCATCAATGACACTTCCACCTCTCATTGCAAGTCCAATGCCGGCACCTAAAAAAAATCCGCCGAAAACGGCAACCAATAATTTATCATCTGTTAATTGAGGATATTCAATTAATTCCACAGCTAGTGCAAGTGCAACTATGGAGACTATTGTTTTAAACCCGAATTTTTTACCAATGGTGGTAAATCCTAAGATAATAAATGGAATATTTACCAAGACCAATAAGATTGACAAGGGTATTTCAGATTTCTGATCTATCAGTAATGAAATACCTACAGCACCGCCGTCGATAAAATGATTCGGCAATAAAAAACTTTTAAGTCCGAAGCCTGCAATTATTACTCCGATAGCAATTAAAAAAGCATTTACAGAACCTCTTTTTACCGTAGTTTTTAATTGCCTGAAACCTTTGGCAATTTCATACTCAGAATATTCTTTAACTATACCACCTAAATTTCGTTTTTGGCGATAAATACTATTAACAATGATCCTTTTCCAAAAATTATTCATAAAAACCTAACTCATTTTTTTTTTCGATTATTTCAAAAATAAGAAAAAGATCTTGTTATTACAATAATGGAATAAATTATTATATAGAAGATATTAGATTCTTTTTTAGAAAATAATATATATTTCTGGAACTAATAATTACAATACTGTGATAGAGTGATATTCCGACTTAACCATAAAATGATAAAATTAAAAAAGCAGTATCAAAAAAAATGATACTGCTTATATATATAATTTTTTATAATTTATTTTTTATTTAAACGCATCAATTCCGGTTATATCGGCACCGGTTATCAATAAGTGAATATCATGCGTTCCCTCATACGTAATTACGCTTTCAAGATTCATCATGTGGCGCATAATGGAATATTCGCCGGTAATTCCCATTCCACCGAGAATCTGACGGGCTTCACGGGCAATTTCTATTGCCATGTTCACATTATTTCTTTTCGCCATGGAAATTTGTGCTGCAGTTGCTTTTCCTTCATCTTTCAAAACACCTAGTCTCCAGGCCAATAATTGCGCTTTTGTGATCTCCGTAACCATTTCTGCCAATTTTTTTTGTTGTAACTGAAATCCGGCGATTGGTTTTCCAAACTGAATTCTTTGTTTTGCATAACGCAATGCGGTATCATAACAATCCATTGCAGCTCCCATGGCACCCCAGGCAATACCATAACGTGCTGTGGACAAACACATCAAAGGTCCTTTAAGTCCTCTGATTTCGGGAAATACATTTTCCTTTGGAATTTTTACATTGTCGAATACCAATTCACCGGTAGCACTAGCTCTTAGACTCCACTTTCCGTGCGTTTCGGGGGTAGTAAATCCTTCCATTCCGCGTTCCACGATCAATCCGCGAATTTTAGCTTCCTCATCCCTTGCCCAAACAACAGCGATATCTGCAAAAGGTGAATTACTGATCCACATTTTAGCGCCGTTCAACAAAAAATGATCTCCCTTATCTTTAATTGTGGTAACCATACCACTTGGATTTGAACCATGATCGGGTTCCGTTAAACCGAAACAACCGATAATTTCTCCGGAACCAAGTTTTGGCAGGTATTTCATCCGCTGTTCCTCACTCCCGAAAGTATAGATAGGATACATTACCAAACTCCCCTGAACACTCACCAAAGAGCGAATTCCACTGTCGCCGCGCTCAATTTCCTGCATTATTAATCCGTAGGAAATATTATCAAGTCCACCACCTCCATATTGCACCGGAATTGTAGGACCAAAGGCGCCGATCTCCGCCAAACCTTTGATCAAATGTTTGGGTGTTTCTGATTTTTGGGCGTATTCTTCAATAATCGGAGATATCTCCTGTTTCACAAATTGTCGAACCGTATCTCTTATAAGCTTGTGCTCCGTAGTTAATAGGTCATCAAGCTGATAATAATCCACTCCTTCAAAAAGATCGTTGGGCATAATTAAATTTTCGGCAAAGGTAATTACAATTGCCAATTGATAATTGATAATTACCTTCTAAAATTCCTTTTCTTCTGAAATCCACCTCCACCTCTTGGTCGTTCACGATGGGCGGAGGGATTATATTCCGGAACAGGTCCTAATTCTTTTGGCACTTCCAGTCTGTTTATCTCGCTGCCAATGAGTTCTTCTATCCGTTTTAATTTATGTTGATCTGCAGTATTAACAAATGTAATTGCCTCCCCTTTTGATTCAGCGCGGGCCGTTCTTCCTACACGGTGAATGTAATCCTCTGCATCACCCGGCACATCGTAATTAATTACAATTCCGATGGAATCTACATCTATTCCACGTGATAAAATATCCGTTGCTACTAAAATTCTTAATTCGCGTGTGCTAAAACTGCGCAAAACCGCTTTGCGTTGTGGTTGTTCGAGATCGGAGTGAATTGCAGATGCATTAAATCGCAACTGTTTTAATTCCTGTTCCAATCTTTTTACCTTTTCTTTGGTGGAGGAAAAAATGAGAATACTTTTAGCATCCTTTCCCTTTAAAATCATTTTTAATAAAGGGATTTTTTGGGTTTCATTTAAAATATAAACTCCCTGCGAAACTCCTTCAGCAGGTTTGGAAAGAGAAATATTTATTTGCTCCGGATCTTTTAATAATTTTTTTGCGATGGTTCTGATCTTCGGAGGCATGGTTGCAGAAAACATGAGCGTTTGTCGGTTCTCCGGTAAAAAAGAAATAATGCGATTGATATCATCACTAAACCCCATGTCCAACATTCTGTCGGCCTCATCTAATATTAAATGTTGCAGTGTGTCGAATTTTAAATATCCCTGATTGATATGCGATAACAATCTGCCGGGTGTGCCAACGATAATATCCACCCCTTCTTTAAAAGATTTTTTCTCCTGTTCGAACATCACACCATCGTTGCCCCCATAAACCGCCATTGCACTTATATTGGTGAAGTAAGCAAATCCGCGAATAGCCTCATCAATCTGAACTGCAAGTTCTCTTGTAGGTACAATTATGAGTGTATTTATAGAACCGTGACCTTTTTTTATGATATTATTGAGCACCGGAAGCAGGTATGCCGCAGTTTTACCCGTACCTGTCTGAGCACAGGCAATAATGTCTTTTTTACTCAGAATTATAGGAATTGCTTGTTCCTGAATAGGTGTAGGTGACTTAAATCCCATCGATAATAAACCGTCGGTAAGCTCGTTTTCAAAATTAAAATCTGTAAATTGCATTATTGCAAAGTTAATATATTAAAACTTAAGCCCGAAATCCACAAGAATAGAAGGTTTTTCCAAAAAAGTCCAATTATTATAAACCATCAATTATTATCTATATTTGAAAACTCTATGATTAAAAAAATACTCATCGGATTCATTTTTTGTTTATCTGCATACACCTATGCAATTGGCCAAAATGATCAATTCGTAAAAAAAACGGATAGCTTACTTAATTATCTGCATCAAAACAATCGTTTTTGCGGAAGCGTATTAATTTCCAAAGGGAATAATATCCTTTTTAATAAAACATTTCCTGCCAATGGCGAAACAAATGTTACGGAGCAGTATCGAATTGCATCTATTACAAAAATGTTTACTGCCGTGCTCATTTATCAATTGGTAGAAGAAAAAAAACTTTCGCTTTCGGAGAAATTACATACTTATTATCCTCAAATTCCAAATTCTGAAAAAATAACCATCCAACAAATGTTGGGACACCAAAGTGGCATTTTCGATCTTATCAATAATGATGATTTTTCCTCCATTCAGACAAAAACAATGAACAAGGAAGATCTGATTCAACTCATGGTTGATCATGGATCTGTATTTAAGCCGGGAGAAAAAACCCAGTACAGTAATTCCAATTATATTTTGTTGGGATATATTATTGAGGATATTACAAAAATTTCCTATAGTGCTAATATTCAAACGCGAATAGTTAAACCCCTTGTTTTAACTCAAACTTATGTGGAATCGGAAACAGTACCACAAACACGAAATTCGGGATATCAATTTAACGGTGCCGAATGGATTAATACCGGTGTGGAAACTAATGCTACTGTGAGTGCTGCCGCAGGTGCCATGATCTCCTCCCCAAAGGACCTCAATATTTTTATACAACAATTGTTTGAACAAAAATTGATAAACAAAACGCATCTCGACACCATGTGCAAACTCACGAATACAACTTATGGACATGGTATTTTTTATACACCATTTGAAAAACATATTGGATATGGACATACAGGACATATTGATGAATTCAGAAGTGCGGTTACCTATTTTGAAGAAGATAGTTTATGTATAGTATTATGTCTAAACGGATTAAATTATCCGATGAATGATATCGCATTGGGAGTACTCTCCTATTATTTTGAAAAAGATTATAAGTTTCCCGAAGCAAGTTCCATTCAGATGGGTGCTGAACAATTAATTCCTTTTGAAGGAATTTACCGACTAAAACTTTTTCATTTTATTCCGATCACAAAAATTAAAATAGCTAGTGAGAATGGTGTTTTAGTAACTGCTGCACTTAAAAATTTTGAAGCAGAAAAAGCAATAGCAGAACCAATTGCCAATGATACTTTTAAAAATTTTCAATATCGTTCCACCTTAACTTTTGAGTATAAAAAAAATAGCAAAGTAAAAGGTTGTTATTTTCAACAGGGAAAAAGTAAATTTTATTGTAAAAAATTGCAGCAAAACGATTCTGTATCATAACCGGAAATTAATTCTGAAGAATGGATATTACAATAAAAATTGACGCCGAAGAATCTGATTATTTATATACGCAAGTTTCCCAAATTGCAAATGCGGGTTTAGGATTATATACAGCGATCACCATTCACCGTTCAGAGATAATTGCAGTTTTTACAGGAGAAACCCTAAATTCAAAACAATCTAAAAAAAGAGCGGATAAGGGAGAAAACGCCTATTTTTTAAAGCTTCCCAATGGCGATATTCTGGATACCAATAATTCGAAATGTTTAGCCGGATTTGCAAACGACGCCGAAGGAACAATTAAGTCAGCATTTAAAAATAATGCCGAAATAGTAATGGACGATGAACAAAATATCTGTTTATTGGCAAAGAAAAAAATAGCAGCCGGAGAAGAAATTTTTTGTGCTTACGGAAAAAAATATTGGGCGGATAAAAATCAAACTCCTTAAAAAACAAAAAACCGGTCAACTAAACTAGCGACCGGTTTCTGATTGAGGAGCAATCTTTATTTAGCGATACAAAACCTTGTTGTATAATTTTGAGAATTATCTGAAGATATCACTTTAAGTAAATAGATACCATTAGCAAGTCCACTAATATCAATTGAATTCGTTTTATTGATCGTATTTAAAACAACACTTCCATTAATGTTTACGATCTGAATATTCATATTTTCCAAGCCAGCTGTTTCAATATTAATATGATCTGCCGCTGGGTTAGGAAATAATTTTATAGATTCATTATCCATGGTTATAACATCTACAGGATCAACTTCAGCACGTAATAAACTTATTCCTGCGTCACTCGTTGCCATCCAAATATTGAATGCCTCATCTACAACTAAAAAATTAAGTGCATTCGAGATAAGTGAAGCATCTTCTGAGGTATTAAAATATTCCCATGTCCCATCATTGGTATCATAACTATGGAAACCTTCCGTTCCATCAGTTAATCCGAAATAAACTTTAGTCCCCTGGAAAGCAAACTCAATAATAAAATCTCCATCATTTCCCACTGTAAAATCGGTCCATTCAGTACCATCATACATATACACTTTATTATTGTTAGCACCGAACCACACATTACCTGCATCATCACATGAAATTTCCTGAATGCTGGAGCCGTCAGCCATTGCTGCTACGTCGCTGCTATTGATAAGATCTTCAGTAACAAAATCATATTTTACAATTCCATTTATTCTACCTAACCATAATAATCCTCTGGCCTCATCATACTCAACACTCATAAACCAGGAAGATACAGCATAGGTTTCAATTAATAATTCGGTAACGCCTCCCTCCGATTTAAATAATCCCTCTTCATTCACAAAATAAACAACTCCATCAGCAGTAACATCATAATCGAAAATATAAATAGAGCTGTAACCGTCGGCATAAGGAATATGTGTCCAACTCACTCCATCATAATATTCAATTAAATTGCCGTAGTCTATTGCATACAACATATCATTTATATATTTCAGATCGTATGCACCATACACAGAAGGAGCATCAACATAAAATTCCCAATTATTAATATCTGCATTATAGGAATATATTTTAGAAGCAGATAACATAAGTATATCTCCTTCACCATTAATTGTTAATCCCTGAATATTATTGGAGGTGAAATTAAATTCTTTCGTATCAAAAACATCCATTCCGGAAGCATCCGCTTTAATAAGGGATGGCACATTAAGATAAGCATATTCATTCAGATAAAAATCTGTCCCGTTTGCAAATAATAATTTTTCAAACGAATAGGTATCTACCGTTTTCACAAGCTCCCAGGAAAAACCTACTAATTTATAAATCTCCACATTATCAACAAAACAATACAATGCATTATCGAAACCTCTCACAATATTATTTACGAATGCAAATTCAGGCAAACCATCTTCGGCGGGAGCGTATGTGCCATCCTTGAATTGAAATTCCAGAAAACCGAAATTATTAATGAGATATGTATCTTCATCCACACCATATAATCTTACTGTGGTAGGTGAACATGCAAGCACCGTGGGACTATCTGAATTAGGAAAGGAATCAATCGGTGTATTGGTAACTGCATCTATCACCAAACAATTTGTTCCGGTAAATATCAGCACATTATTATCAGGTGTGATATCAAAATCCCAAGCATTCATATCCCAACCTATTCCTTCTATGGAATTCACGAAAGTATATTCATGTGATGTGCAATCAAATTTATATAAACCGCCATCTGTTTGCAACCATAAATTTCCGGTCATGTCGAACTTCATTCTGTAAAGCTGAAAAGAGGCCGGAAAATCGTAAGTGATCCAATTTTCACCGTCCCATTCCACAACACCGGCATCATAGGTTCCAACCCAAATTACACTTGTAACAGAACTGATCGCAACCTGTTCGATGGAGGCCGATGGCAATCCATCAACACTCATTTTATGATAGGTTTTTACACCAGTAGTAGTATTAATATCAATTACACCACCCTTACAACTTGTCCAGATATGGTCACCGATTGGTTCTGCATCCGTTATAGCCGTAATGTTGCTGTAGTTTTCCCAGCTTTGACCGAAAACTTCGGTTTGACTTCCAAGAAGTAGAAATGCAAAAATGTAGATTAATTTTTTCATAGTTTTTTATTTTCAAAGGCAAATTTCAGGTCAAAAAAATCAATAATCAAATCATATTATGGTCATAAATTACATGTCTAATGGGATTTTTTTGCCACAAACAGTCAATTTTTCATTACTTTTACCCTAATAAATTAAAAGTCAATGAAAAGTCCTTCCGGCGAACTATTCCAACTTATTCATTCGATGAGCAAACCTGAAAAACGGTATTTCACCTTACAGGCTGAACGCCACTTTCCAGGCGACAATCAATATGCGAAGTTATTTCAATTAATTGAAAGCAGAGCGTTTTATGATGAGGCAGAACTGTTAAAACTATTTAAACCCACCATCTCAGCAGCTCATTTTGCAGTTTTAAAAAAACAATTGTATGAAAATGTTTTGGAAGCATTACACCGATACGACGAATTTGCTGATCCTGAACAAAAGATCAGTAAAGGCATTCATTACTGCAATATTTTATTGAATAAGGGATTATATGATCAGTGTATAAAACAAATAAAAAAATACAAAACGCTTGCTTATAAATATGAAAAATTTGAAAATGTAATAGACCTGATAGAAATAGAAAAAAGGTGGATAACCAAAACACAATTCAGTTCTGTAACCTTTAAACAATTAGGAGTGCTTAGTACAGAGCTGATATTCTGTGCGGACCAACTTAAAACAAGTAATACTTATTGGTTACAAAGCAACACGATTTATAAATTACACTATGAAAAAGAGATCGCTAAGGGAAAGGAGAATAAAGAATTATATCGGTTAATAGGAGATGAACAATTTATTGACGAATCCAAAGCAACAACTTTTAAAGCAAAACTCGACAGATTACAAATAAAGGCGCTCCATGCATTTGTAAACGGAAATGTAGAAAACGCTTACGAACTGAACAGTAATTTTCTCCAGTTAATCGACAAAAATATTCACCTCAAATCACTATTTGCCGATCGTTATTTTTCAGCTTTAAATAATTACCTGATCGATAGTTTGATTCTACAAAAGTTCGATGCTTTATTAAAGGGAATTGATGTTTTGCGAACTTTACCAGGCCTCCCGGAATTCAAGCACATTCAACATTTGGAGGCTAATGTGTTCAGATTAAGTTATTTGTTGGAGCTAAATTACTTCGTATCGCAAGAGCTATTTAAGGAGGCATTATTATGTGTGGAACAGGTAAAAAAAGGTTTGAAGAAACATGGGGAAAAGATTCCAAAACCTAACATTATTACTCTGCGTTATCTCTCCGCATATGTTATGTTCTGCAACGGGAAATTTGAGGATTGTATCAGTGAATTATTGCGTTTATTCAAAATCAAAGAATCAGAAATGATCCCGGATCTATATCGCGATAGCCGGATAATGCAATTATTATGTCATTTTGAATTAGGCGATTATTTTTTGGTGGAGTCGCAGATAATATCATTACAGAGATATTTGTCAGCCCAAAAAATGAAATATCAAACCTATGGTGCAATTATTCGTTTCATAAAACAATATGCTCAAAAAATACAAAAACCCAAGAAAACTGACCTGGAAATTAAACTAATCAGCTTTGCTCAAAACGAAAATGAAAAAATGGTATTCAACAACATAAATTATTTATATTGGATTCGGAATATCAGCAAAACAAAATAAAAACGTAAAAAAATAATTCAATAAAACTGAATAAATGTCTGATCTTTTCCAAGGTTACTATCATATTCGATCCTAAACGAATAACTTTGTTGGTTAACAACCCCGCCCTTTATAGTAAAATTGGTAATATATTGAACTCCGTCACCTATTTCATCATTTATTACCTCACTTATAATATCCCATTGATCATCTAAACAGTGTGTAGTTTTTGCTACCAAATATTCATATTGATTTTTAGCCAATTGGGGGTCATTACCTGAGTAAATTATCTCTTTATAGTCAGAAAGTTCCTCTTTATTTAAAAAGCCGGTTCCACCCTTCATTAATGTATTATTAGTGCTTTCGGGAACTTTTACACCTTCCAATTGAGTATACACCGGCAACAACTTCCAAAAACATTGCCAGTGATTGATCAAATAGGTCAGCCGTTGACAAAAATCGACTTCAATATTATATTGCATTTGTTCTACAGATAATTTCCTTACTCCATAATCAAATGCACCTGTATTATAATTATACATGGTTGAATAAAGAATAATAAAGGCGGTATCTCTTTGTGCAACGATAGTTGAATACGAAACGTAGGCATCATCACCATACTTCTCGGTAATTCCCAAATTCCAATAAAGCGCCATCGTATCCATCGTATAAATCTGTGGAACAAAATCGCGAGCTACCATATATAAAAAAATCCCCTCCCCTGCTTTTATATCCATCTGGAGATATTTAAAATAATGGGTGGAATCTAACACTTCGTCTTCATAATTTAATACATCTTGTTGCTCAAATTGCGCAGTACCAAGTGGGACATTTTGTGCCTCCAAAGATATTGTTCTGCTTAAATAAAATAAAAAGCAGAGAATTGAAAATAAATAATATCTGTTCATCGTAAAAAGGTTTAGGTAGTATAAATTTCAAATCTAAGAATGAATCCGGGCCGTGGTGAAGCATCAGGCGTTTCAAGTGACCTTCGCTCTTCAAATTCTTCCCGCTATAATATATTTTCTTAGCTGAAATATCTAAAATAATAACACATAAAAACAACAAATCATTCCAGAAAAATTACATAATGGACTTTTTACAACTAATATATTTAGTCAGGTATCTGCAAATGGGAAAAATGATTATACAATTCTTATTTAATCACTTGAAGAAAAAATACAATGACGAAATAGGTGATTACAATCATCATTTTATATTTTATTTCATGCCTGTACATCAAAATAAAGGTTACCGAATTCGTAACCACCATTTTAATTAAACGACATCTAAATAATAATCGGTTAAATCTGGTGAGATATTAATAAAAGTCAATATAAACATTACAACCCATATCACCATCACAAGATTGAGATATCACGAATGATCCAGATGGATCTTTAGCACTTGCGCCTCTTATAATGAAATTTGTTTCATATTTCTCCACTACACCACTGGAATTTATTACATCATTCGTCAATATTTCCCACTCCTGCGATTGCAGACAATTACGTGTATCCGTTACCACTTCATCATATTTATTTTTAGCGAGCGCAGCATTATCCAATTTATAAAGGATCTCGTGATAATCAGTAATTCCGGTAATTTGCAAAGCTCCAATTCCACCTTTTACCAGCGAATTTTTTGCACTGGATTCACCTAAAACACCACTGGGAGTATAATCCGGAATCGACACCAAACCCCACATACACTGCCAATTGGATATAAAATAAGAAAGTTTATCGCAATAAGAATCTGAACTTTCAAAATCCATTTGTTCGGCTGAAAGTATTCTATATCCGTAAATATAATCGCCTGTAACATCTTTATCTACCGTAGAATATATTATTTTAATGGTGGTGTCCGTTTTAGGAGCAATGGATATTTTAGACATAAAAAGTCCCGGCCCGAATTCTGCGGACGAACCCATGGTCCATTTTTGCATCAAAGTATCCGTTATATATATTTGAGGAAAAAATGCACCCGCAACTGTAAAAAAGAACGCACCCTCACCTGCTTTTACCGAAATTTGAGATTCTTTATAAAATTGTCCGGATTTTAGTGTCATATCAATTACGTCAAAATAAGTTACTTCTTCAAATTTTTCCGGCCATACCTGGATATTTTGAGCAGTAATATGATATACATTAATCACAAAAAATATTATCAAATAAAAGCCTCTCATGTGTATTTGGTTTAGGTTTAAAAATACAAATATACATTTTTCGTGAAATCGTGAAATATCATATCAAAGGCGGGTAACTGATCATTTATGAATAATTACAATGGGAACCTTTTGTTCCAATTTATAGAAATTCTGTTTATTTGTTTAATGAGTATAACATCTTCTTAAACAAAATTTTATTTAAACTTTAAACAAAAAGATCACAAATAAAAAAGGCTGTCAGCACAAATGCCGACAGCCTCACTTTTTTAAATTTTACTTAATTACTGCACATTGATCTTTTGCTTTTCGGCGACTTCACCTTTAAGCAAGGGCAGATGAATATGCAATACACCATCCTCGTATTTTGCAGTAATAGCACTGCCATCGATTGCAGCACCTAAACTGAAATTACGGGTAAATCCACCCCGGCTATATTCTCTGCGAATCCACTCCGGTCTCGGAAACCCTTCAGGTGGTTTGTACGAAACGGTAAGTTCACCTCCTGCGAGATCAACCCCAAAATGTTCGCGAATACGACCCGGTGCAAAAACAAGCATTTCGAAGCTGTTTTCCGTCCGGTAGATGTTAACCGCGGCTCTTTCCATTGAACGGTAAAGCAGATGCCGCGAACTGCTTCCGTGAGCGCCTTTTTGCGGCGCATGTCTCATTGTAATACATAATACAATTTTTTGGTTAAATAATTAATTATCAATTGGTAAGTCGTATTTAATTGCTAAATATTGTTTCATCTCTAAATTTCTGAGTTCTGGGTTCTGAGTTCTGGGTTCTGGGTTCTGGGTTCTGGGTTCTGGGTTCTGGGTTCTGAGTTCTGAGTTCTGAGTTCTGACATGTAGTAGATCTCCTTCGTCGATCACTATATGTTTCAGTTCTGAGTTTATTTCGGAGGAGACAATTGTCTCTGCCTGGAACTTTGAGTGAGATGGTTGAAGGAGTTGAAGGAGTTTGTTACGGAGGAAAATCTTGCGGGCGAGAATCTGTTTAATGCCTGCCCGGCCACTGACGGGTTCTTTATTCCTTGTTCTTTATTCGATATTATTTCAAAACTTTCATTGTTTGCAAAAGTTTCCCGTCTGTGCTCCGATTTTTATTTTTTATTTTTTGATTGTTATTTATTATTTCCTCCATCTTCATTTCGGAGTAAAATTTTCCAATGATACAAACTGCCCACTGCCCACTGTTGACTGTTGACTTATTTTACATGGTTTACAAAAGTTTCTGGGTTGCAATCCGATTAATATTTTTTATTTTTTGATTGTTATTTGATATTCATCCTGTTTCAATTCGGAGGAAAATCTTCCGATAATACGCACTGCCCTCTGCCCACTGCCCACTGTTTACTGCTACCTCCCCTCTGTCACATTTCCATCAAATTATTTCCCCCACGAAACATCCCCTGCATTTTTATTAAATTTGTAAATAATCAGACATTATGCAAAGAAAATCTTTCCTCAAAGGCCTCGGATTGGCTGGTTTGGGTTCTTTAATTCCAATTAATAAATCGAATGCCGCTATTAAACCCGATAAAACTTTTTACAAAAAATTAGGTGTGGATTGTGTTTTAATCCCGCATGAAACTGCCGGTCCTTACCCTCTTGATCTTAGTGATGAGGAGAGTTATTTCCGGACAGATATTACAGAAGAAAAACCCGGAATGCAATTAGACCTTACAATTACTATCGTAAGTATACAGGATGATTGTAAACCAATTGCAAATGCCCGAATTGATCTTTGGCAAACAGATAAAGACGGAGTTTATTCAGGATTTGTGCAGCCGGGTGCAAATACTGTTGGAGAAACATTTTGCAGGGGAATTCAAATAACAGATGTTAACGGTCAGGTAAAATTTAAAACCATATATCCCGGTTGGTATCCAGGGCGTACCACACATAATCATTTTCAGGTTTTTCTCAGTAATGTTTTGAGTGCAACTTCCCAAATGGCATTTCCTGATGCAATAAATACCCTCGTGTATGATTCTCCTTTATACATAACAAAAGGTCAAAATACAACGATAGAAACAACCGCTGATGATAGTGTATTTGCTGATGGATATGAAGATCAGTTGTTGACTCTTACTCCGAATTTAGGTACCGGTGGATACGATGGAACTATAACTGTGGGAATTGATGAACCGGCAACAGGTTTGATAGATCTGGCACCGGAAACAGGCGGACAATTTACACTTTCAGCCAATTATCCAAATCCATTTCACAGTGAAACAACTATTCCATTTACACTTTTATTTCCAGCAGATGTGAAAATAGATCTATATAATTTAATGGGAGTAAAAGTTGCGGAATTAATGCATGAAAAACTTGGATCCGGGAATCATAATTGTATCGTAAATAGAAATAAATATGATTCTTTGCCTGCAGGAAATTATGCATATCAATTAACAACTTTAAATGCTGCAGGAAAATTTATGCAGGTAAAAATGCTCACTATAAATTAAAATACGTTTATTAAAAAGCCCGCTCTGAATTAATTCAGCAGCGGGCTTTTTAGTTTAAATTTATTATTTATAAAGCTGTAAAAGTAAAAATACGATGTACAGATTCGGCATTTATATGTTCCACCTGCAAGGTAGTTTCTGTTATACTCAATATTTTAAAACGCATGGAAGTACCATCACTAAGCGATATCGATAACCATGTGTTTCCTGCAACTAAAATATATGTTCCGGTAAGAGTTACCCCCTGGAAGGTAACACTAATGGTATTATCCAAATTAATAATAAGTTGATCAGCAGCCATTAATGCATCAGGTGCTTGTTGAACGCCTGCAACTATTTCGCCGGAAATATTCCAGGTCTTACAAAAAGTTTCTGTTCCTTCTGGTAAGGTTGCAGCATTAGCAACCACCGTAGCAGTGGTAAAGGTGATAATAAGGGCAAACGAAAGGAGATTAGTTAATTTTTTCATTGTATTTTGTATTTTAATATTTAATATAACTACTGTTTTTAAAAGAGTTGCGCTGTTAATTTTGTGGAAATGAAATACGTTGATCTGAATTCAGTTCCTATATAACGGCCGATGCGTATCTTTATACTTGCCAAAACGCACAACTTTGCAACAGTAAAATTAAGAAAAAATTTCCAATCCATAGTGGCACATTATTTGGCTCCTCAAAAAACCTTTAACTCAAAAAATGTATTATGCATAAAACTTTACTCTGCGCTGTATTTCTACTCATTACACCCTTAATTAACGCTCAAAGCCTTGTTCTTGCCAAACAATTTCATGGAAATGATGCCCAAATGGTAAATTCTCTGGCGGTGGATAATGATGATAATATCTTCTCAAACGTCAATTTTTGGGACGATGTTGATGTAAATCCGGGACCGGGAACACTCAATTTTAACTCTTTCGGGTCTCAGGATGTGGCTATTGTAAAATTGAATAGTTCAGGAGATTTCGTTTGGGGAATACAATTAGGCGGGGTGGGATTTCAAACTTCCTCCGTCGTTAAAACCGATGATGCAGGCAATGTTTTCATTTTTGGGTATTTCAACGGCACTATGGATATGGACCCCGGTGCGGGAGTATATAATCTTGTTTCTGCAGGCAGTGATGATATTTTTTGTGGAAAATATAACGCCTCTGGTGCTTTGGTTTGGGCAGTTAAGATCGGCGGAACAGGCACGGAGCAAAATTATGGGTTCGATCTCGATTCCAATGGAGATCCATTTTTATTCGGGTATTTTCAAAACACAGTGGATTTTAATCCAGAAGCAGGGACTTTTAATTTAACTGCAGGTGTAAGTGGTTCAGATTTTTTATTGAAATTAAATAACGACGGCACATTTAATTATGCATTATTAATGAGTTCTTTTTACGGAAATTACATGACCATCGCACCCGATAATAATATTTATTTTACAGGTTTGTTTTGGGGCACCGTTGATTTTAATCCCGGTGTTGGAGTAAATAATTTAACAGCAGCAGGATTTGATGCAGATTGTTTTGTTTTAAAATTAAATAACAGCGGAATTTATCAATGGGCCGGTAAAATTTCAGGGAATAATTCAGAACAAGGTACCACATTAGATTATGATGCAACCACCTCTTCTATAGTAGTGGGTGGATTTTTTGAAGGCACCATTGATACAGATCCGGGCGGAGGAATACACAATGTTGTTTCTGCGGGATATGTTGATGCTTTTGTTGTTAAATTAAATGCATCAACTGGTGCATTTATTTGGGGAAATGGTTTTGGCGGATTAGGATATCAACAAATTGGATCCCTAAAAATAAATGCATCAGGCAAAATTCATATGGCAGGTGTTTTTGAACAAACGTCTGATTTTGATCCGTCGGTTGCAACCTATAATTTAACTTCCAATGGATATACGGATATCTTTAAACTGGAATGGAATAATGATGGAACATTTTCCACTGTAGAAAAAATTGGAGGAACACTTGGTGATTGGGGTCATGGTTTAATTTTAGATAATACCGGTGCAGATATTATTTGTGGATATTTTGATGCTACGGTAGATTTTGACCCGGGTGCTGATGTATTTAATATGAGTAGTGATTTTACCGGATGGGATGGATTTCTAGCAAAATACTGTACTACCTATACCATAAATAATGATATTGCAATTTGTGATGGTGATAGTTATTTTGCAGGTGGTGCATTTCAAACTGAACCCGGTGAATATTACGATTATTATACTCCTGTTGAAGGATGTGATTCTATCGTGATCACACATCTCTCTATAAATTCTCCCGTTGTAAACCTTGGTCCGAATACAACAATTTGTTCCGGAGAAATTTTGACATTGGATGCCGAAAATATTGGTGCCACCTATTTATGGAGTACCGGCGCAACTACACAAACTATAAATGTGAGTGCCACCGGAACATACAGCGTAACTATTACAGATGCATCAGGATGCACTGCATTTGATGTTATAAATGTTACTGTTAATCCCGCCCCGAATGTAAATCTTGGTGCTGATATAATTGTTTGTTCCGGTGAAACCGTTATATTAAATGCAGCTAATCCCGGATCAACTTATTTATGGAATACCGGTGCAACCACACAAACAATAAATGTAATTGCAACGGGTAATTACAGTGTTGTGGTAACAAATGGATTTAGTTGTACTGATAGTGATTTAATACATGTTACCATTAATCCAACACCGGTTGTAAATATTGGAAATAATATTCAGATATGTGAGAATGAAGGATTAATTCTGGATGCAGAAAATGTTGGTTCGGATTACCTATGGAGCACAGGAGCAATTACACAAACAATTTTTGTAAATAGTTCGGCTGTTTATTCTGTGGAAGTTACAAATATTTATGGTTGTTCTGCTTCAGATAACGTAAATATAATTGCAAATCCTGCTCCTTTTGTTGATTTAGGAGATGATATAAATTTTTGTGATGGTGGCACCGTAATTTTTGATGCAACAAATCCCCTTTCTACCTATTTATGGAGCACAGGCTCAACAGGCGCCTCCATTACTGTTACAGAGGAGGGCATTTATTCTGTTACAGTAACTAATAATTTCGGTTGTTCAGAAACCGATGAAGTGGAAGTTACCATTGATCCTTCACCTGTTGTTGATCTTGGTGCTGATATTGGTTTATGTAATGGTGATACTCTTATTTTAAATGCAACAAATCCTGCGAGTACTTATTTATGGAGCACAGGTGCTATCTCTTCAACAATAATGGTAAGTGATGCAGGAACATATTCTGTTCTTGTTACAAATATTGCAGGATGTACCGCAACTGATGACATTAATGTTAATTTAAATCCAACTCCTTTTGTTGATCTTGGAGATGATATTGCAGTTTGTGAAGGAGAAACAGTTTTATTAAATGCAACAACAATTGATTGCACTTATCTTTGGAGTACCGGAGAAAATTCTGCAACAATTTCCACAACGGAAGCAGGAATTTATTCAGTAGAAGTTACAAATATTTATGGATGTAGTTTTACTGACATTATAAATATAGATGTAGTTCCAATTCCTGTTGTAGACCTCGGTGAAGATGTTTCTTTTTGCGATGGCGGTTCGGTTGTTTTTGATGCAACAAACCCCGGCTGCACCTATTTATGGAGTACCGGTGAAACTTCATCAACAATCACGGTTACCGATGCGGGAATTTATTCTGTAATTGTAAATAATATTTTAGGATGCAATGAAACTGACGAAGTGGAAGTTGGAATTTATACTTCACCAGTTGTTGATCTTGGTCCGGATATTATTTCCTGTGATAATGTGGATGTAATTCTTGACGCAACCACGCCACTTTGCACCTATGCCTGGAGTACGGGTGAAGATACCGAAACAATAATTGTTGACGAAAGCGGTACCTATTCTGTAATAGTTACAAATTCATTTAGTTGCACCGACACAGATGAAATTTTTATTGAATTATTGGAAGCACCTGTGATAGAATTTATTTTACCAGAAATAATTTGTTCTGATGTGGAAGCCTTCGAATTAACAGCAACTCCTTCAGGGGGAACCTATAGTGGAGATGGAATTTCCGACAATATTTTTGATCCCCTTACTGCAGGTTTAGGTAATCATATTATTACTTACACATTCACAGATGTTAATGGTTGCACAAGTGTTTCATCTCAGGAAATTGAAGTTACAATTTGTCAGGCAATTGATAATATAATTAACAACGTAACGATCAATATTTTTCCAAATCCTGCAATATCTGATATTACCATTTCAATTTCAAATGCGGAAGAAGTAGAACGAATTGAAATTTTCGATTTGTTGGGAAATAAATTAATTTCAGAGCAAGTAAATGGAATTGCGGAGATGGAATTATTTTATGATATTTCGGATATTCCTTCAGGGACCTATTTGATTTACCTTAAGGGCAATTCAGAATTTTATTCGAGATCATTTATAATATCGAGATAGAATGATGGCTCATTTAGGCTGTATTTTAAATCCGGGTAGAGATAATGTACTTAACAGTTCGATATCCTTAAATAGGAATTTATGAATCGTTGTCCATAAAATGATCAGTTAAAGGAAGATGATAATTAAAAAACAGATCAATGAAAATTAAATTTTGGATAACAGGATATCTTATAGCTCTCCTATTAATATCATGTAAAGATTATAAAATGCCAAATGAACTGAACTATATAGGATATTCCAAATCCGATTCAATTCAATATCACTTATCAAGAATAAATTCTAAGCAATATGTGAAACAGTATTTACCAGACAGTTTAGGGTATGACAGCGACACAATTAAATTGTATTACGAAAATAAATCATTATTCTATGGAAATTTAGAGTTTAGATTCCAATCAGTGAAAAACTATAAAATTTATAATGTAACAACCAATGATTCATTAACCATTTTAATAAGTAATGATCACTTTACTTACAATTTAAATGGTCACAATCTAAAAAAATGCAAGTCATTTACAGCAGTTTTTACTGATAGCAATGTAAAAGACGCACAGGATATCACCTATACAATCGATTTAGAAAATAAAATTGTAGTGGAGGTAGCTGCTTATGATCAATATTCAGGAAAACTCCAAAAATTAGAAACCCTGGTAGACTTTCAATAGTTTTCGGGCTTGGAATTTTGAACCTTTTAATTACTTTTGAATGTCAATTTCATTAAAGAATGGTCCACTTTAAAACCATCATTAAAAAATTCAGTTCGCAAGGCGAAAAAACCGGTTGGACTTATATTGATATTCCATCCACAATAATTGATAAAATAAAACCCGGTGCAAAAACATCCTTTCGTGTAAAAGGAAAATTAGATGAACATACAATTAAAGGAATTGCACTGTTACCAATGGGAGGTGGCGATTTTATAATGGCATTAAATGCTGATATCAGAAAAAAGATCGGCAAAAAAACAGGGTATGAATTAAATGTTTATTTGACAGAGGATAAATCTGCATTTGTTTTTAACAAAGATTTTATTGTTTGTCTCAAAGACGAACCAAGGGCATTTGAATATTTTAATTCACTTCCGGGTTCGCACCAAAGATATTTTTCCAAATGGATAGACTCCGCTAAAACTGCTGATACACAAGCAAAACGGATTGTTATGGCCGTAAAAGCGCTATCTCAAAAAATGGGTTATGGGGAGATGATAAGGGCGGGGAAGGAGTAGCAGTCAACAGTGGGCAGTGGGTAGTGGCAGTGGGTAGTGGCAGTGGCCAGTGGCAGTGGGCAGTTTGTATCACTGGAGATATTTCCTCCGAATTTTACTTCTTAAACAATTTCAACTCCTTGACACGAAATATACTATAGCAACCATGTGGCAGTTATTAAGGATAATTTTCACGTAGAGGTGGCTGTTCATCGGTACATTGGTACATTTGGCTGTTCATTGGTACATTTCAATTTTCCGCCAGTCGTCAGAATAAAACCTTTTTATTTTCTCCAATTCTTCCTTATCAATAAGTGGTTTTTTGGAGATTAAAAAATTTGGGATCAATAGCGCAGAATATAAAATAATATAACACATCAACATTCTTGATCTTCTTCTTATCCAGGTATTAAAATAGGAGCCTGTGTATTTGGGATCTTTGGTGAAAATAAAGCGACTTACTTTAAGCATCACCTTTAATTGTTTTTCTTCATAAGAAGTGTGATGTGGCTCCAGCGAAATGGAAGTTTTATCGTACTCCACACCCATATATTCTGCAATTTTATCTATAAATGCAAAAGTGTCTTTACGCATATCCTCATAAAATAACACGAGCGGTTTATGTGCAAAATATTTTCTGAGTATCTCAATTTTAGGATAAAATGTTGCATCCTGAATCTTCCAATAACCGAGGTCATTCTCTATATCAAAAAATTCTTTAAAGGTGTAGGGATATCCGTTCTTTAAAAATCGCCGATATTGGGAGGCTATCCATTGTTCGTTGCTGCGAAATACAATTATTGTTTTGGTATCGGGATATTTTTCTGAAAACTTTTTTACTTCCCGCTCCAATTGCCTGTCCATTTCACGGGAGATAAAAATTTTTTTGCCCTTATTTGCCTCTAGTATTTTAGGGTATTTTCTATAAGAAGTAGGGTGAATATAAACCAGATCTTTATATTGGGTAAATACCTTATTTTGAAGATAAGTACTTGCGGTTTTTCCCAACCCTACATGAAAATATATTTCTGTTTTGTGCTGATCCGTCATAATCGGGTGTGAAATTCAAAAAAATAATGGCAAGTTTCAAATTTGAACGGAACCATGATCTTCGTCAGAACTCTGTAAAATTGGGCATTATGACAATCAGATAACATTATTCTGATTATCTTCGCCGCAATAATATGAAACGAATATTTACACTCCTTTTTAGCACCTTAGTCGTTATAACGGCTGGTTTTACTCAAACGGGCTCGGTTCGAGGATTTGTTTATGATATTGATAATGGAGAACCCGTGCCGTATGTAAACGTAATTGTGTTAAAAACTGACAATATTGGTGCACCAACCGATGAAAACGGATTTTTCTCCATTGCCACGGTTCCTGCCGGAAATCAAACACTCATACTAACCTATATTGGGTACGATACTCTGTTATTTCCAATAAAAGTGGAAGCTGGCGGCATTACAAGTGTAAAATTAGAACTCAAACAATCGGGAATTACCTTAGATGGGGTAACCATTTCCTCCAAAACAACTTCAAAATTGGAAGAAGTTAGCATTTCAACAACCACTATAACACCAACCCAGATCAAACGATTACCTTCAGTAGGTGGAGAGCCTGATCTTGCCCAATATTTACAAATTTTACCCGGTGTGATTTTTACCGGTGATCAGGGTGGACAACTTTACATTCGGGGCGGTTCACCTATTCAGAATAAAGTTTTATTGGATGGCATGGTGATCTATAATCCCTTCCACTCCATTGGATTATTCAGTGTTTTCGAAACCGATATTATCAGAAATGTGGACGTTTATACCGGCGGATTCAGTGCCGAATATGGGGATAGAATTTCTGCAGTGATCGACATTAACACCCGCGATGGAAATAAAAAAGAAACAGTTGGGGAAGTGTCTGCTAGTCCGTTCATGGCGAGATTACTATTGGAAGGACCAATAAAAAAACCAAGTGCGGATAAATCAAGCCTTACCTATTTGATCACGGCAAAACATTCCTATTTGGATAAAACATCAAAAATTATTTATCCTTATGTAAATAATCAGGAAGGCATTTTAGGAAATAATGGTATACCATATTCTTTTACAGATGTTTATGGAAAGTTATCCCTCAATTCAGAAACCGGAAATAAAATAAATTTATTCGGATTTAATTTCCGCGACAGCGTTAATTATTCTGATGTTACAAATTTCCATTGGAGTTCAATTGGTGCAGGAACAAACTTTGTAATTGTACCCACCGAATCAAATATGCTTATTGAAGGTGTTTTTGCCTATTCCAATTACGAGATGGTGCAAAATGAAGCCGATGAAAAACCGCGCAACAGTCTTGTGGGTGGATTTAACGGAGGAATGGATTTTACTTATTATCGCCCTCATGGAGATGTACAATACGGTGTGGAGGTTATTGGATTTCAAACCAATTACGAATTTTTTAATCGTTTGGGAATAAAATACGAACAACAACAATATACCACCGAACTTGGAACTTACGTGAAATATCGACGCGCTTTCAGTAAAAAGTTTGTAATTGAACCAAGTATTCGTATTCAATATTATGCATCGTTGAGTGAATTTTCACCGGAACCTCGTATAGGTATGAAATACAATATCACCGACAGGATCCGAATTAAATTTGCGGGTGGTTTATACAGTCAGAATTTAATTTCTACCAAAAGTGATCGCGATGTGGTGAATTTATTTACTGGATTTTTATCAGGACCTGATGATGACCTTTATACTTTTGATGGAGAAGATGCAAAATCAAAATTGCAGCGTAGCATTCATGCAATTGGTGGTATTGAAATTGACCCCTCTGATTTTATGGAATTAAATATTGAACCTTATATTAAATATTTTACACAATTAATTGAAATTAATCGGCAAAAAGTTACCTTAAGGGACCCCGATTTTGCAACGGAAACAGGCAGAGCTTACGGTGTGGATTTTTCCATGAAATATGAGCGTAAAGCATGGTATTTCTGGACAGCCTATTCCATTGGTTATGTAAAACGCGACGATGGGCAACAGGTTTATCCTCCACATTACGATAGAAGACATAACCTGAACTTTTTAGGTACTTATGATCTCAAGAAAAAATGGGAATTCAGTGCACGTTGGAATTTAGGTTCCGGATTTCCTTTCACTCAAACTGCAGGATTTTACGAAATGATTGATTTCCTCGACGGTATCAGTACCGATTATACAACCGCAAATGGTTCACTTGGCATTATTTACGACGACAAATTGAATGGAGGAAGATTGCCCTATTACCACCGTTTTGATATAGGTGCAAAACGCAATATCTATTTTCCCAATAAAAATAAAATGGAGATAAACGCCAGTGTAACAAATATTTACAACAGAGAAAATATTTTCTATTTTGATCGTATTCGTTATGAACGCGTAAATCAACTACCTATATTACCATCAATTGCAGTGAGTTATGGATTTTAATATTATATATTAAAGCCCCATACCCATCATTGTTAATACGAAAATTGCAAGGTTCATTATTACAAGTATCCCCATAAACAGGAATAGGGAATGCAATTTTTTAAATGCAACTTCCAGATTAAAGGAATTATTATCTCTTGCATATCTTATAAAATTAACAGCACTCTGGTATAAAAAAATATTGGGAAACAGGCCTATTACTAAAAATATAACCATTACAACCATCATACCTTTGGCAAAGGAATTACCAAGAGCACTTACATCACCCATCATCAGATCGGGAATTACAAACAGTGAAACTCCAAACATAACCAAAAACATAAACCCACATATCGCAACAAACTGCATCCACTTTGCTGCTTTAAGCAAATAATTAAGCGTTACACCGCTAATTTGATCCTGATCCGTGATCTCTTGTTGGTCGAGTAGACTCATAGTTTAATAATTTTAAATATGTTCGAAAAAAAATGCCACCAATACACGAATAAAAAATCAAACAAATCATCAATTTGGCTTTTCATTCATGCATTCGTGGCATAATTTAATTTTATTCCATTCAAGCAAACCTAGTCTTTCATCAACCTCACAATTATCTCTCCGCTTTCATTTTTTATCTTTACAATATAATTTCCTGAAATTAATTGTGATGTATTTAATTCAACAATATTGTTTGAATTATATTTATAAGCGATATTAATTCTTTGTCCAAGCAGATCATAAATTTCAATTGTTTGAGGATCAAAATCCATTAATTCAATTATTACAAATTCATTGGCCGGATTTGGATATACATTTAATAATGCTTCTTGTATGGTATTAATTTCTGTCGTAGAAATTACTTTACAATTAGTATTTTCTCCATATGCATTGGATGCTGTTAAACATACATTGTAATCGCCATCCACCGGATATGCGTGAACAGGATTTTGAACAGTTGAATTACCACCATCACCAAATTCCCAGAACCATTCTGTAGGACTGTTTGTAGAAATATCGGTAAAAGATGCATTTAATCCGCTAAAGGAAAAAGTAAAATCAGCAGCAGGTAATAAATACTCAGTGCTATCGATTACAACCGGTAAACAATATACTTCAAATCCCAATGCATTAGTTGCAGTTAAACAAACAGTGAAAGTTGATTCCGTTAAATAAGTATGCACAGGATTTTGCAAAGTACTTGTTCCACCATCACCAAAATTCCAGCTCCAGGAAGTTGGAGAATTTAATGTGAGATCAGTAAATGTTACAACCGGATCACCTGTATAAGTAAATGCTGCATCGGGAGGTAAAATTACTGTTACGGCAGAGCAATAAGTATCCGTTCCGTAAGGATTATTTGCTGTTAAACAAACATTATAAGTTCCTGCAGTTGCATATTCGTGAATAGGATTTTCTTCTGTAGCAGTGGTTGCATCACCGAAATCCCATAAATAACATCCATAAGAATTAGTAGACAAATTAGTGAATGTAACCTCACCTATATCGGCAACATAACTGAAATTTGCATTTGGCATTGTCGGTACAAAACTTTCGGCATCCCAGGCTGCATATAGAATATTATTTTCTACAACAGGATCTCCTTCAATAAAAATTCCGGGTTCATAATCTTGTTGCCAGATGGCCTGCACTTTTCCACCATTCACTCTGTCGTTTACATAAACATAAAAATTTTCTTCCCCATCTTCAGCAGACTCTGTTAAATTTACAGGTGTCGACCAGGTAATTCCGCCGTCATCAGAATACATTCCAAAAAGATCGCGGAAAGATTGTGCATTAAAATTTAATGGGTCATCAAAAATATCGGTGTATTCAATTTTCATTGCGAAGATCACATATAATCTTCCTGAAATAGCATCCCAGGTTCCACCGGGTGAACTTGAAATTCCTGCACTTCTATAATTAAAAGTACTTAAACCAATTCCTGCATAAGGATCAGATAAACAATCATCATTATTCCAATCCAATTCGGTATCAATTACTTCGGCACCAGCCATACCGTTTGTCCAATGCCATATACCTGAAGTTCTCCAGTTTACTGTCCAAAATCCCGCAAAGGCATCACTGTAAATCCTATAATATCCTGAAAAAATATGTAGGGTTCCATCATCCTCCATTATCATATCGTGATACCCGTCGTTTGTTGCAACGGTATCGGTAATTCCATCCAGATCGACATCTGTTTGCACAGCACCGGTATAGTTATCATAAGGGAAATCTATAACTGTAATTTTTTCCCATGACCCATCATTTCCATAATCGTCGGAGTGCAATAAAAGCAGATCGGAATTTATCATCCCAAATAAAACATACACATCAGAACCATATACAGATATCTGATAAGAATCTGCGCCATTTGTAATGGCCGGCATACCATCAGCAGCAGTTAAAAATGGAAGTGCATAATTTAAAATAGCCCATGTTAATCCTCCATCATCTGAACGTGAAAAATTAAGATTTGTAATAACTTGTGTATCAGCGTTTACAACATAAATATCATCAGTACCTTCGGGTGAACAAGCTACAGGCCAAATTCCCCGTATGTCATCGGAGCCATCTAATTCTGTCCACACATTCGAACCTATTGCATCATTTGCAAATAATTGCATTCTGTTAGCACCCGCATCATGGGCTACAATAACCTCATGGTCTTCCACTAATAATAATTCGCCAAAACCTGTGCGCACTGTTTCAATGCGAACGGTAGGTGCTGCAGCCCAGGCCACACCATCATAATGCTGATAAAACATTCCGCGGTCGAGGAAGGCTCCACCAAAATCTGTAGATCCGGTCCAGATGGCAGAAATTGTTCCATCATCATAAACTTTGATACGGTTCTTCGATGCATTATTTGACTGTGCATCGTAAGTAGTTGTTCCAATTATTGTTTGTGCTGCCAAAAGTGCACTCAAAAATACTGTTGAAATAAGGAGTGAAAGTTTTCTCATACTGATGTGTTTTTTTGTGACCGCCAGTTGACGGACGAGTTAAGAAAAATAAATCCGATAGTAATATTAATAAATATTAAACAAATATTCAATTCGGCAAATTTTTATAAAAAAAAACCTCCGACCGAAGTATCGACCGGAGGTTTTTATGTTTGAATTAATATCAGTTGATCATAACAGTTTTTGTAATTACGTTTCCGTTATAGGTAACCATTACATAATAAATTCCTGCCGGAGCATCACTTAAATCGATAGGCAGTTGATAATTAAATTCACGAGGGGTATCATTACTTTCGTAAACCACCTGACCTGTTGAATTCAAAATAAGTGTGTTTGCTTCAGAATCCTCAAAACCATTTAATTCAAGATTAAAATTACCATCGGATGGATTTGGGAAAAGGTCAATGGATTGACGGCTTTCACCTTCTCTTAAAGGAAGTGTAGTGAAATAAGCAATTTCTGAATAGGGAGAAATTTCACCCGCTGCATAACAAACAGTTTTAACACGGAAACCATAAGTAGTTTCAGGTTCCAACTTTCCTTCTGCAATTACAAAAAGATTTGTATTTGGTCTTTTTTTACCAACTGTTGCAAGATCATCAGCCATCCAGAATGCTACTATATATTGTTCAGCCATATCTACAGCATCCCAATGCATAACTGCAGATGTGGAAGTAATTGCATCAGCATATAATCCACCGGGACCTGTAACATAATTACATGTCATTGGTGTTACACCAAAGTCTTCAGCTGAGTAGCCATTATACATTATATTATTTACACCAATTGGATCCAGATCTGTAACAGTGGTTCCGGGATAAACATCTTCCTGCCAAACCATATGCACTTTTCCTCCGGTAAATTCAGGATAAACGGAAGTATATACATTTTCTTTTCCAGATTCTGCAGTGTTTGTAAGATTAACCGGAGTTGACCAAGTGGAACCATTATCATCGCTATAAACTCCAAAAATATCTCTGAAAGATTGAGCGGATAAATTTAATGGATCTGCAAAAAGATCGGTATATTCTATCGGCATTGTATAAGTTAGATAATATCTTCCTGTTGCCGGATCAATTGCCCCACCGGGCATAGAAACAATACCGGGATAACGGTAATGAGACCTGAATGCACCAATTCCTGCTAAAGGATCGTTTAATCCATCAGCATTATCCCAATCTAATGTAAGATCAATTTTTACTGCTTCATCCATACCTGTATGCCATTGCCAGATACCCATTGCACCCTCATATTGATAAGACCAAAAAGAACCAATTCCGTCGTTGTAAATTTTTACATATCCTGTATAAATATGAACATCACCAGATGCATCAATAAACATATTGTGATTCGCATCCGTAGTTTCCACTACATCTGTAACAAAATCACCATTCACATCAGTTTGTGTCAATCCATCATAATTATCAATTGGAAAATCGTGAATTACACTGCTGGTCCATGTGCCAACTGCACCATTTGAAGCGGAATGCAACAATACAAGATCAGAATTTGGAACACCATATAAAATATATACATTAGTTCCGTAGACTGCAAGCTGATAGGTTTCTGCAGCAGCAATGAGTCCGGTAGACATGCCTGGAATACCTTCTGCAGCTGTTAAGAAAGGAACAGTGGTATTTAAAACGGTCCATGTAATTCCACCATCATCAGAACGGGAAAAACGCAATTCTGTTGGTGGATTTGCATTTGCATTTAATACATAAATATCATCAGTTCCTTCTGGACAAACTGCTGCAGGCCAGAATCCAACAATATCATCAGAGCCCGCTATTTCGGTCCATGTTGTTCCACCTATGGAAGCATTTGCATAAAGTTGCTGAGAAACAACAGCACCATCGTGTGCTATCATAACTTCATGATCCATTACTGTTATTACTTCACCAAAACCGGTTTTAGTTGTTTCCACACGAGCAGCAGGAAATGCACCCCATGTAGCACCATTATAATGATTAAAGAACATACCACGATCAGGGTTAGTGGTTCCTACTGTATAATCAGTTGAACCTGTCCAGGCGGCTGATATTTTCCCATCATCATATACTGAGATTCTGTGTTTAGCTCCATTATTGGATTGCACATCATAAGAGGTGGTCCCAATAATTGTTTGTGAGATCATTACTGAGGAGGCTATCAGTAACATCGGGAGTAAAATTCCTTTTTTCATTTTAAATATTTTTGGTTAATAAAAGTTAATATTAGGTATTATGCATGACAAATTCAAAGCAAATTTCAAAGAATATTTATCATTCCTGAAAATTATTGAAAAAGAAAGGAAGAGCTTACCTTTGCAGCGTTTATTGAGATTTCACCCGGCCTGCAACCGGATACAAAATTTCTTTTATGGCTTTATTATACAACAGAATTTCTCACATTGAGTTGAAACAGCAAATGCTGGAATCCAACGAAAAAAGAATTACCCTTTCCTTTTACGAATATTTTCCAATAGATGATCCGCAACAATTTCGCGATATGTTGTTTGCACAATTAACAATATTAAATGTATTTGGAAGAATATATGTTGCGAACGAAGGAATTAACGCACAAATAAGTGTACCCGAATACAACATGGATGCCTTTACCTTTTTTATTAATTCTGTTGTTAAATCAGAACAATTTATCGATCCCGAAACAGGCATTAAAAAATTGCGATTAAATATTGCTGTTGATGATGATGGAAAATCTTTTTGGGTATTAAAAATAAAAGTGCGCAATAAAATTGTCGCCGATGGAATTGATGACCCCACCTTTAGCATGGCGGAAAAAGGCAAATATGTGGACGCCGAAAAATTTAATTCCATGACCAATGATGAAAATACGATTGTTGTTGATATGCGCAATCACTATGAATTTGAAGTTGGTCATTTTGAAAATGCAATTGAAATTCCAAGTGATACATTTCGCGAACAATTACCCATGGCCGCAGATCTATTAAAAGATAAAAAGGATGCGAACATCATAATGTATTGCACCGGTGGAATTCGCTGTGAGAAGGCCAGTGCTTATATGTTACACAATGGATTTAAAAATGTATATCACCTGGAAGGCGGAATTATTAATTATGCAAATAAAATTAAATCCGAAAATCTTGAAAATAAATTCTTAGGCAAAAATTTCGTTTTCGACGACAGACTAGGCGAAAGAATTGGTGATGAAATTATTTCCACCTGCCATCAGTGCAATAAACCCGCCGACACGCATACCAATTGTGTAAATTCCGGTTGTCATCTCTTATTTATTCAATGTACCGAATGTGCAATTAAATTCGGAGGATGTTGTTCACAAGAATGTTATAACATCATCCAACTTCCCGAAGAAGAACAAAAACTTTTACGAAAAGGAATTGATAAAGGGCAGAATATTTTTAATAAATCGAGGTTGCGAAAACGCAACTTTAATTGACAATTGATAATTGACAATTGACAATTGGAGCAAAGAGTTTAATTGTTTATTTTACTTCTTTGCCACAAGTTTTTATTAAGTAAAATGGTAAATTAAATTTACTTCATCAAAAATTTCAAGTTTTCCTCCTGCAATAAATTCCTTATTATTTACATTTCACATTTACTTCTAAGCAAGGATATAGATTATCCTCCCAACTTCTAACCCAATTGTCAATTCTCAATTGTCAATTCTCAATTCCTTCAAAAACCTCTATTTCCACGCAGGTCTAAAACCATCCTCCCGACCTTTAGCCTCCATTCTCAATTCTCAACTCTCAATTCTCAATTCTTTCCTATCTTTGCACCCTAAATTTTAAACCAAACATGTCATTTTTATTCACCTCAGAGAGTGTAAGCGAAGGGCATCCTGATAAGGTTGCGGATCAGATATCGGATGCATTAATAGATCATTTTTTGGCTTTTGACCCAGACAGCAAGGTAGCTTGTGAAACTTTGGTAACTACTGGTCAGGTATTTCTTGCCGGAGAAGTGCGTTCGAAAACGTATTTGGATGTGCAACAAATTGCCAGAGATGTGATAGCCCGAATTGGTTACACAAAGAGTGAATATATGTTTGAGGCTAATTCTTGCGGTATATTGTCAGCTATTCACGAACAGAGTCCAGATATTCATCAGGGAGTTGTTAGAAAGAAAAAAGCAGAACAAGGTGCAGGTGATCAGGGGATGATGTTCGGTTATGCAAGCAGAGAAACAGATAATTATATGCCACTTTCACTGGAGATCGCAAATTTATTGTTGCGTGAACTGGCTGCTATCAGAAAAGAAGGCAAGATCATGAAATACCTACGTCCAGATTCAAAAAGTCAGGTAACGATAGAATATGATGATAATAAAACTCCGTTGCGTATTGATACTATTGTAGTTTCCACACAACACGATGATTTTGCAGAAGAGAAAAAAATGCTGGATGCAATTAAAAAAGATGTGGAGGAGATCTTAATTCCCCGTGTAAAAAAATTATTGCCTAAACGCAATCAGAAATTATTTGATGGCAATTTTACCTTACATGTGAATCCAACAGGAAAATTTGTGATAGGCGGACCACATGGTGATACCGGATTAACGGGAAGAAAGATCATTGTTGATACATATGGCGGTAAAGGTGCACACGGTGGTGGTGCCTTCAGTGGAAAAGATCCATCCAAAGTTGACCGTTCAGCAGCATATGCTGTTCGACATATTGCAAAAAATATGGTTGCAGCGGGTTTATGCGACGAAGTATTAGTGCAGGTTGCTTATGCTATCGGTGTTGCTAAACCTGTTGGATTATATATTGATACTTATAATACTGCAAAAGTAAAAATGAGTGATGGGGAGATATCTAAAAAAATAGAAAAGATATTCGATCTGCGCCCTTATTCTATAGAACAACGTTTTAAATTACGCACTCCAATTTATGCAGAAACTGCAGCATACGGTCATATGGGTCGCGATACCAAGATCGTTGAAAAAACTTTCAAAGACGGCAGCGGAAGAAAGATCAAAATGAAAGTGGAATTATTTCCATGGGAGAAATTGGATTACAAAGACGCGATCAAAAAATCGTTCAAGTTGTAATTTTTTTTCTCGCAGAGTGTGTTTTTTCTTGCAGGGTGTGTTTGTTTCACGCAGAGGTTGCAGAGGTGCAGAGAGAGCAGAGTTTATAGGATGTGTTTTAATAAAATTAAAATTTTATTGGGGTATATTTTAAATTGATTCTTTAACTACAATTTTCAAGTTTATTTTTATTATATATATTCAAATTAATTAAATCACTTTTTTTTCTTCGAAAAAAAAATACATTTATTTACAAAACATTATTTTACGAAGTAAAATAATAAACACATTATTTGTCTCTGCGCTCTCTGCACCCCTGCGAACTCTGCGGGAAACTCTTTTTTAACCTAAATATGGTTTTAGAAAATCGCTGGTAGTTGCTTTGCGAAGACGACGAATAGCTCTTTCTTTAATTTGACGAACGCGCTCGCGGGAAAGATCGAATTTTTGTGCTATTTCGTCAATGCTCATGGGTGTAAATCCATTAATTCCGAAATAGGCTGCGATCACCTCTGCTTCACGAGGAGCCAATACTTTAAGCGCTGTAGCGATCTCATTTTTAAGCGATTCGTTTATCAGTGATTTATCAGGCGTATCTTCATTTTTATCCTCAAGAATATCTGCCATACTTCCATCTTCAAATTCACCATTTAATGGCGCATCCATGGATATATGTTTGATATTACTTAAAATAATTTCTTTAACATCTCCATCTTTTAAATGCAGAACTTCTGCTATTTCTTCTGCGGTAGGTTCACGCTCATTTATTTGTTCAAACTGATTCGACATTCTATTCATCTTCGAAACATTTCCGGCTTTATTTAATGGTAAACGAATTAATCTGGAATGTTCCACTATTGCCAACATAATTGATTGACGTATCCACCACACCGCGTAAGATATAAATTTAAATCCTTTTGTCTCATCAAATTTTTTCGCCGATTTAATTAATCCAACATTTCCTTCATTGATCAGATCACTTAATGTTAATCCGTGACCCTGATATTGTTTCGCAACTGAAACTACAAAACGCAAATTTGCCATGGTGAGTTTATCAAGTGCATCTTCATCTCCCTCCCTGATTTTTTTTGCAAGCACTGCTTCTTCTTCCGGAGTGATCATATCAATTTTCCCGATCTCGGTCAAATACTTTTCGAGAGAATCGTTTTCTCTTGATGTAATGGAATATGTGATTTTCAGTTGCCTCATACCGAATATTTAGCACAAATTACGGATTTTAAAATAAATGGTTCCGCATTTGATAAACATATTTCTTAACATGACCGAAAAATGAGATGGGAAATGGTGAGTAGTGAGTAGTGAGTAGTGAGTTTGCAACTGCTAACATTGGTGATTGGACTACTTTCCGGAAAATTTATCTTGACTGGGGCGAAAAACTTTAGGCTATCATCGAGGCATCTCATTGCTCATAACTCATTACTCATTTAAGAGGGCTTTGATTGGAACCTTCATAGCGGATCATATGATGAGTAATGAGTTATGAGAAATGAGTTTGATCCTGCTAACATTGGTGATTGGATTTCCACCCTGAAAATTTATCTTTCCTGAGAAGAAAAACTTTCGGCTATCATCGAGGCATCTCATTACTCATAACTCATTACTCATTTAAGAGGTCCGCATCATAATTTTGATTTCAAATGAAACCATCATTTCAGGATGTTCGAAATACGGACTCACGCCTCACGATTCACGATTCACGAAAAAAAAACGCCGATGAAACACCGGCGTTTTAAATTTGATAAAAAAGTATCCTTAATTATTCGTGCTCGGTTCTCTTTCCGGGCGATCCATTAATACTTTTCTGGATAATTTATATTTACCGGTCTTGCGGTCGATGTCCAATAATTTCACTTTTATTTTATCACCTTCCTTTAAAACACCTTCTAAAGTTTCAAGGCGAGCCCAGCTTACTTCAGATATATGTAATAAACCTTCTTTACCAGGTAAAAATTCAACAAAGGCTCCGTAAGGCATGATGGATTTTACTTTTGCATCATATACATCTCCAATATCCGGAACTGCGGTAATTCCTTTTATTTTAGAAACTGCAGCTTCAATACTTTCTTTATTTGGAGATGATATATTTATAATACCAAATTCACCAACTTCCTCAATAGAAATTTCAGCACCTGTTTCACGTTGCATTTCCTGAATAATTTTTCCACCAGGTCCGATAACAGCTCCGATAAATTCTCTAGGAATTTGCATCATCACAATTCTTGGTGCATGTGGTTTATAATCAGCGCGCGGAGCAGTCATTGTTTTACCCATTTCATTTAAAATGTGTAATCTTCCCGCTTTAGCTTGTAATAATGCTTCTCTCACAACACCAAAACTCAATCCATCCACTTTTATATCCATTTGTGTTGCCGTGATACCATTTACAGTACCTGCAACTTTAAAGTCCATATCTCCAAGATGATCTTCATCTCCAAGTATATCACTTAAAATTGCGTAACGCGTCATGTTTGGTTCAGATATTAATCCCATTGCAATACCTGCAACCGGTTTTTTAATTTGGATACCTGCATCCATTAATGCTAAAGTTCCTGCGCAAACAGTTGCCATACTCGACGAACCATTTGATTCTAAAATATCGGAAACAACACGTACAGTATAAACATTATCTTCCGGTAAGGTCCATTTTAATGCGCGCATTGCAAGGTTACCATGACCAACTTCTCTTCGACCAAGGCCACGCATTGGTTTTGCCTCACCTGTAGAGAATGGAGGGAAATTATAATGCAATAAAAATTTACTTGTTCCTTCGTGTACTACTCCATCAATTAATTGTTCATCTCTTTTTGAACCGAGTGTAACAGTTGTAAGAGATTGAGTTTCACCTCTTGTAAAAACTGCAGAACCATGTGCTGATGGAAGATAGTCCACTTCACACCAGATATCTCTGATCTCATCCATTTTTCTTCCATCCAAACGCTGTTTATCCGTTAAGATCATTTCGCGCATTGCATGTTTTTCGATATCGTGATAATAGGTAGAAATAAATCCACCTTTTTCTGCTAATTCCTCTTCAGTAAATAATGCAGTGAATTCTTCTTTCACTTTTTTGAATGCCTCATGACGTTCTTCTTTTTTTGAAGGCATATGAGCAACCATACTAACTTTATCATACAATTCTCTCCACATTCTTGCACGAAGATCTTCATCATGTGTTTCGTGATTGTATTCGCGTTTTGTTTCTTTTCCCGCCATCTTGGAAAATTCAGATAATGCTTCACATTGCATTTGAATAGCCTGATGGGCGAGACGAATTGCTTCTAACATATCATCTTCGGTGATCTCTTTCATTTCACCTTCCACCATTACTACATCTTTATGGCTACCCGCAACTATCATATCAATATCTGATAATGCAAGTTCGCTTCGAGTTGGGTTGATGATGTAATTTCCATTTACTCTACCCACTCTCACTTCTGAGATAGGTCCGTTAAAAGGAACATCAGAAACCGCCATGGCACCTGCTGCTGCAAAACATGCCAATGCATCAGGAAGAATTTCTTTGTCGAGGGAGATCAAGGTAACAAGCACCTGTGTTTCCGCGTGATAATTATTCGGAAACATCGGGCGCATCGCGCGATCGATCAATCTGCTGATCAGAATTTCATATTCTGAAGGTCTTGCTTCGCGTTTTAAGAATCCGCCGGGTAATCTACCTGCAGATGCATAATTTTCGCGATAATCTACTGTAAGAGGCATAAAATCTACTCCTGCTTTTGCCTCTTTTGCCGATACTACTGTTGCCAGTAACATCGTTTCGCCACAACGCACTACTACGGAGCCGTCGGCTTGTTTTGCCAATTTTCCCGTTTCGATGGAAATTATCTTTCCCCCGCCCAGGTCGATGGTTTTTGTGATCGGATTTGGTTTCATTGTTTAATTAAAATTTGAGAGCAGGAGTTTGAAGTAATTTTTGGGGTTGTTTTATCAGGGAAAATATTTTTAATCAAACTCCACACCCAGGTTAAAAAATAGAACTCGAAAACTGCAACTGCGACTGTGACTGCGACTGTGACTTCTCCAAATTCTGTAAAATAAAAAATGGGCTATGGGGTAATAAAATTTCCTCATAGCCCAAGAATATGTTCATACAATAATTATCTGCGGATATTTAACTTCTCTATCAATGAACGATATCCAACGATATCTTTTTTCATCATATAGTTTAAGAACCTGCGGCGTTTACCAACCAACATCAATAAACTGCGTTTTGTTGCGAAGTCTTTTTTGTTTTCCTTCAGATGTTCTGTTAGGTGATTGATACGAGCTGTAAACAGCGCTATCTGTGCCTCTACAGAACCTGTATTTGCTTCAGAACCACCGTGTTCCTTAAAAATTTCTTTCCTCTTTTCTGATGATACTACTGGCATTGTATAATTGCTTTTTGAATTGAGGAGCAAAGATAGAGGTTATTGTTGGAATTACAAAGCAGTTTCGTAAGATTCGAAGGGAGAAGATTCGAAGGGAGAAGGGGAAGGGTCTAAGGAGGAAAAAAGGAAGGAAGGTGAGTAAGGTTTAAAAAGGGGGCTTACACTTATTAAGAAAACTTTGATTCGAAGGAACTGAGGGTCTCGCTCTTAGCGAGGCTCTCAGTAAGGGCCTCGAAAAAGATTCGAAGGGAGAAGGGGAAGGGTCTAAGGAGGGAAAAAGGAAGGAAGGTGAGTAAGGTTTAAAAAGGGGGCTTACACTTATTAAGAAAACTTTGATTCGAAGGAACTGAGGGTCTCGCTCTTAGCGAGGCTCTCAGTAATGGTAATTATGAAAGGCTCTCAGTAATGGCAAATTTTTAAAAACTCTCAGTAATGGCAAATTTTTAAAGGCTCTCAGTAATGGCAATTCACAAAAAAAGTATCTCCCGAAGCAACAATCACCAATGTTACAAACTGCCCACGGGCCCCAGCCCCAAAGGGGAGATATAGTTCCAGTATTAAATTTTAGTAACCATTTAATTCGTAGGAATCATTACCAATGTTACAAACTGCCCACTGTTTACTGCCCACTCACTCCCCCATCAAATGCTCAATCAATACCGAAACTTTCTGCTTAAGATCCTTCCTCTCCACAATCAGATCCAAAAACCCACTTTCCAGCACAAATTCAGCAGACTGGAAACCTTTAGGCAGATCTTTTTTGATGGTTTCTTTTACCACACGAGGTCCGGCGAAACCGATGAGTGCTTTTGGTTCAGCGATATTAATATCCCCAAGCATGGCATAACTGGCTGTTACACCGCCGGTAGTTGGGTCGGTGCACAGAGAAATATAGGGAAGCTGATGTTTAGATAATAAAGTGAGTTTAGCGGAAGTTTTTGCCATTTGCATGAGTGAAAATCCGCTTTCCATCATGCGTGCACCACCTGATTTTGAGATGATCATTAATGGTAAATGATGCTCAACACAATGATCAATAGCGCGTGAAATTCTTTCACCAACAACCACACCCATACTACCACCGATAAATTCGAAATTCATACAACAAATTACCGATTCACGACCTTCAATTTTACCCAGACCCACGCTTAGTGCATCGGTGTAATTGGATTTTTTGAGAGCATCCTGCAATCGGGATTCGTAATCTTTGATATCCTTAAAATTTAAGGCATCTTTCGACATGATATTTTCAAAAAGCAGGGTATGTTCCCCTCCATCAAAAAATACGGAGAAATATTCGTTGGAACCTATCCGGCCGTGGTAATTACAGGCGGGACAACACCAAAGTTTATCCTTGTATTCTTCCGTTGTAGTCGTTTTTTTGCACTCCGGACAACGCCACCACACACCTTCCGGTGTATCCAGTTTTTCCTCCGTGGGCGTATCTATTCCTCGCCCTTTGCGTTTAAACCAGCTTACTTTTTCGGGTTTTTGTTCAGACATTCTGCAATCCCTTTTTTATGCTCGTTAAAAAAATAATTTTAACTAAAGCAATTTAAATTTTTGGTTAAAGGAAATTAAGCAATCGTTACATCTTTGGATAAATATACGTCCTGAATGGCATTTAAAATACCTACGCCATCTTTCATTGGACGCTGGAATGCTTTTCTCCCTGAAATAAGACCCATTCCGCCAGCTCTTTTATTAATAACTGCCGTAATTACAGCTTCATTAATATCTGCTTCCCCGGTGGATGCTCCGCCTGAATTTATCAATCCCGCGCGTCCCATATAACAATTTGCAACCTGGTAACGGCAAAGGTCGATGGGGTGATCTGTAGTTAGTTCTTCGTAAATGCGTTTATCATTCTTACCGTAAGCAGATTCTTTTGTGTTTAAGGCAAGGTAACCACCATTATTTTCAGGCAATTTTTGTTTGATGATATCCGCTTCGATAGTAACACCTAAGTGATTAGCCTGACCAGTTAGATCCGCGCTCAAATGATAATCCACACCATCTTTTTTGAATGAGGGATTTCTAAGGTAACACCATAAAATAGTGCCCATTCCCAATTCATGAGCATATGCAAAAGCTTTACTCACTTCTTGAATTTGCCTTGCAGATTCATCGGAACCAAAATAAATGGTAGCACCGATAGCAGCCGCACCCAAATCCCAACAGGATTTTACGGATGCAAACATGATCTGGTCGAATTTATTGGGATAGGTTAAAAATTCGTTGTGGTTTACTTTTACGATCAATGGTATCTTATGGGCATATTTTCTTGCGATCATACCCAATCCACCATAAGTTGTGGCAACAGCATTGCAACCGCCTTCGATGGCGAGTTTCACAATATTTTCCGGATCGAAATAAATAGGATTTTTTGCAAAGGATGCACCTGCACTATGTTCAATACCCTGATCAACTGGAAGTATAGATAAATAACCTGTATTTGCCAATCTACCAGTACCATACATTTGTTGTAAGTTCCTGAGAACCTGTGGATTGCGATCAGATCCTACCCAAATTCTATCAACAAAATCCGGTCCGGGTAAATGTATACTTTCTTTAGAGATCGTTTTTGTCTGGTGATTTAATAAATAATCGGCCTTATCGCCGAGCAGACTTACAATTTTGTTAATGGCCATGCTTCTTGTATGTTTAAGTTCAAATTAATTTGGCTGTGCAACCCGGAAGGGCTAAACAACGGCAAAAATAACAAACCCCGATAACAATTACCGGGGTCGCTGTTGGCCGACTAGGGCTCGAACCTAGACTCTTCTGAACCAAAATCAGACGTGTTGCCAGTTACACTATCAGCCAATTTTTTGATTTTGGAGCTGCAAAGATATTTTATTGCGGGCAAGGATGCAAATAGAAAGGATAAAAGATTGCCGTTTTGAGATCAAATACCATCTAAATTTTTAGAAATCATTTTTTCTAATGCATTCTTTTTCCGCTTAACTCCAATTGTTTCATAACGTTTGCTTCAAATTCCAACCATTCGGTCCATCTCTTTTTTACTTTTTCCGTTCCAACATATTCGTTTGCCAATTCAATAAATAACCGATAATGACCTGCTTCGCTTATCATAAATTCGCGATAAAAGGAACGTAATGCTTCTTCCTTCAATCCTTCACTCAATAATCGAAACCGCTCACAACTTCTCGCTTCTATTAAAGCAGCAAATAATAATTTTTCGAGCATCTGATCTTCCTTTGTTCCTCCTTTTCGCTGAAATTTTACTAATTGTGCCACATACTCATCACTGCGTTGATTGCCTAATTTTAAATTTCGATTTTTTAATTCTTTTAATACCATTCTGAAATGTCCCCATTCTTCCGTTACAATTGGAGCAAGCTCTTCCACTAATCTTTCGCGATAAGGATATTGTTGAATAATAGAGATAACAGTAGACGCAGCCTTTTGCTCACAATAAGCATGGTCGGTAAGAATTTCCTGTAAACTCATTTCCGCAAGATCTACCCATCGCGGGTCAGTGGGTAATTTTAAACCTAACATTTCAGATATTTGTGCAAATTTACAAATGCCAAAAAAGATTCTGGTCATTCGTTTCAGTTCTATTGGAGATATCGTGCTCACAACTCCTGTGATCAGATGTCTGAAACAACAATTACCAGATGCTGAGATACATTTTGCAACTAAAAAACAGTACGTTTCTGTTTTAGAAGCAAATCCTTATATCAGCAAAATACATGTTTTTGAGGATAAAAAATTACCAACTTTGGTACAACAACTTTCGGATGAAAAATTTGATCTTCTTATTGATCTGCATAACAATTTGCGCAGCTTTTTAATTCGTTCAAATCTCAATATCGAAAACAGGCGTTTTAATAAAATTAATTTTCAGAAATGGTTAATGGTAAATTTTAAAATTAATATTCTTCCTGAAAAACATATTGTTGACCGGTATTTAGAATGTGTAAAGGATCACGGAGTTATAAATGATGGGAAAGGATTGGATCATTTTATTCCTCAAAAAGATTTGGTTGATATAACTTCCCTTCCGCCTCAATTTAAAAATGGATATTATGCTTTTGTGATTGGTGCTATGCATTTTACAAAAAAATTACCTCTTGAAAAAGCAATTGCACTTTGTGCCGAATTATCCAAACCAATTGTATTGATCGGCGGAAAAGAGGATATAGAAAAAGGAGAGAAGATTGCAGCAAGTAACCCGAATAAAATTTTTAATGCCTGCGGGAAATTTAATATTAATCAATCCGCTTCCATTATCGAACAATCATTATTAGTAATCGCACACGATACCGGAATGATGCATATTGCAGCAGCATTAAAAAAGGATATTATTTCTATTTGGGGAAACACCATTCCCGAATTTGGAATGTATCCATATTTTGGAAATAATAACGATTTAAAATCACAGCGGAATTACCACAAAATAATGGAGGTAACTTCACTCTCTTGTCGCCCATGTTCAAAAATAGGATTTGACGCCTGCCCCAAGGGTCACTTCAACTGTATGTATCAAATTGACCTCAGCACTCTCAAAAGCCTTTGATATTGCGGTTTATTACACTAAATGCTGCAAGAGAATTTCAAGGATATTGCTTAACTTTGCATCCTAACTTTTTAAGCTCATGGACGAAAATGCTTTGTTGAACATATCACCAATTGACGGAAGATACCACTCAAAAGTATCAGAATTATCCGATTATTTTTCTGAATATGCACTGATCAAATTCAGAATTTATGTGGAGATAGAATATTTTATTGCCCTTACCGAATTACCCATAACACAATTAAAAGATTTCGACAGCGACAACAGAGCTAAATTAAGAAAAATTTATAAAAAATTTAATATTGACGAATGTAAATTGATAAAAGATCATGAGAATAAGATCAACCACGATGTAAAAGCCGTGGAATATTATTTAAAAGATAAATTCGAAGATCTTGGATTTGGAAAGTGGAAGGAATTTATTCATTTTGGATTAACATCACAGGATATAAATAATACAGCGATACCAATTTCTTTTCGCGATTCACTGATAGATGTTTATGCGCCACTTTTAGAGGATCTTATTAATATGCTCAGTGAAATGGCAATTGCCTGGACCAAAATTCCTATGCTTGCAAGAACACATGGTCAACCGGCATCACCAACAATGTTGGGAAAAGAAATAAGAGTATTTATTGAGCGTTTGAGCAAACAAAGAAATGTTTTTAATTCTATTCCCTTCAGTGCGAAATTTGGCGGAGCAACCGGAAATTTTAATGCTCATTTTGTTGCCTATCCCGATATTGACTGGATATTATTTGCCGATGAATTTGTTTCTGCACGTTTAGGTTTGGAGAGATGCCGATATACAACTCAGGTTGAACACTATGATAATTTAGCAGCGGCATTCGACGGATTAAAACGAATAAATACTATCTTGATCGATATGTGTCGCGATTTCTGGACTTATATTTCCATGGATTATTTTAAACAGAAAATAAATAAAGATGAAGTGGGAAGTTCTGCAATGCCTCATAAAGTAAATCCAATTGATTTCGAAAATGCAGAAGGAAATCTCGGCATTGCAAACGCGTTATTTGAACATTTATCAGCAAAATTACCCATCTCCCGTTTACAACGCGACCTCACCGATTCAACGGTATTAAGAAATATCGGAGTTCCAATTGCGCATTCGGTTATAGCTTTTAAATCCTTATTAAAGGGTTTGAAAAAAATGCAGGTGAACGAACAAAAGATACATGAAGACCTCGACAATAACTGGGCTGTAATTTCCGAAGCAATACAAACTATTTTGCGCCGCGAAGGATATCCTCAACCTTACGAAGCACTCAAAGTTTTAACCCGTAACGGAGAAAAGATCACCAAAGAAACCATGCGTATTTTTATAGATGGACTTGATATCACGGAAGATATAAAAGAACAATTAAGAGGTATCAGTCCGTTTAATTATACCGGAATGCGGTACTTTTGATGAAAGTTATCAGATATCATGCATTTAATGAAAATCGATAGATTAATATTTATCCTTATCCCGGCTGTTCAATTACCAAATTGACAATTATTAAATTGAAAATAATTAAACAATTTCATGTCAGAAAAAAAATTGATAGAAAATATCGATTACTATATTAATAAAGAAGGTCTCCTTGTTTTTACAGCAAAATATTTATTGGAAAGAGGATATTGTTGTGCAAATGGATGTTTGCATTGCCCGTATGGGAAGTAGGAAGTAGGACATAGGAAAAATAAACGTTAGGCCTAAGATTTAGAGTAAGCCAGATAAATGTACCGATGAACAGCCAAAAAAATGTACCGATGTACCAATTAACAGCCACGAATAATTATTATTGGAGCATTGATGTTAAATGCATAGCATGATTTTTAAGGTCAGATAAAATTGTCAATTATCAATTGTCAATTGTCAATTATCAATTATCAATTAAATCTGATCGCTTTTATTGGTAGAATTTTAGCAACAATTAATGAAGGTATAATTAAAAATAATACTGATATAAAAAACGTACCTGCGTTGATTGCAAGCACCCATAAAATATTTATTTCAACAGGGGCGGTTGATACATAATAAGATTCTTCGGGCAATTTAATAAAGCCGAATTGTTGTTGAAGGATGCATAATCCCAATCCAACTATATTTCCCCATAACATTCCACGTAGGATGATATTGGAAGCATTGAGTAAAAATATTTTGCGAATGGATGCATTATTGGAGCCTAGTGCTTTTAATACTCCTATCATATTTGTGCGTTCGAGTATCAATATGAGTAAGGAAGTAACCATATTAATTAAAGCTACTAATACCATTAATGTTAAAATTATCCATTCATTTACCTTCTGCAAATTCAACCAATCAAATACACTGGGAATTATTTGCTGAATGGTTTGTACATCCCAAAATGGATCGGCTTTCTTATCTACTAGTTTTTCAATTTCGGCTATATTATCCGGGTCATCCACAAAAACCTCGTAACCACCAATTTGATCAGCCTGCCAATTATTTAAACGCTGAATATGACGTATATCAACCAGCACAAATAATTTGTCAAACTCCTCCAATCCTGTATTATAAATTCCTTCAATTTTTAATCGCCGATACATTTGTTCGTAATCGCCATTTTCTTTTTGGTCTATGATATGAATTAATACGCTATCGCCGATCACAAAATTTAACCGGTCAGCCGTTGATCTTGATATTACCATACCTCTGGACACCAATGAATCGGTGAGTGTTATTCCCTTGCCATCCAACATAAATTTATCAAATTGCTCCCAGTCAAAATCGCCACCAATTCCTTTTAAAATAATTCCTTCTATATCGGTTTTAGTTCTGATAATTGCTGCTTTTCTTGCATAAACCTGCGTTCCGGTAACTCCGGGAATTTTTTGTACCTCATCAACAAATTCCTGATTGCGCGGAATCGGTTCATCATCAAAAGAATTTCTCAGACTCTCTTTTGCGATATTCACATGTCCCCAAAATCCATAAACCTTATCAGAAATAGTGGAACGAAAACCATTCACCAAAGAAGTGGAAATGATCATTACAGTGAGACTCAATGCAATTGCCACGCGTGCAATTCCGATGATCAATCGGGAAAAGGAGCGTTCTTTATTATGTAGAATTCGTTTAGTAACAAAAAATTCAAACCACATCAGCAATTACTTTATAACTTTGGCGTTAGTTTTGAAATAAACCAATACATGAATATACTTTTTTCCTCCATACTCTGTTTACTTCTCACAAACGCCTGTAAAAATAGGGAATCTGTAGTTGATATAAATTCCACGAGCACAGAAAATGTATCTCCAATTGATACAAGTTCTGTATACGCTACCGATATTCTCACAGGAGCAGATCAAACAGAACTTTGGTTACCGCTCATCAAAGGAAAATATATTTCCTGTGTTGTAAATCAAACTTCAGTGATTGGAAAAACGCATCTTGTTGATTCCATATTGTCAACCGGTGTAAATGTGGTTAATATTTTTGCCCCGGAACATGGATTCAGAGGAACGGAGGACGCAGGTGCAACAATTTTAAATTCTAAGGATACAAAAACAGGTTTACAGGTAATTTCTCTTTATGGGTCAAATAAAAAACCACAGTGGAACGACATTGCAGATGCAGAAATAATCATTTTTGATATTCAGGATGTTGGCGCACGGTTTTACACCTATATTTCCACGCTACATTATGTAATGGAGGCTTGTGCGGAAAATAAAAAACAACTCATCATTCTCGACCGACCAAATCCAAATGGGTTTTATGTTGATGGTCCTGTTTTAGAAAAAGAATTTTCTTCCTTCGTAGGCATGCATCCTGTCCCAATTGTACACGGAATGACGATTGGTGAATATGCCCAGATGATAAATGGTGAAAAGTGGCTTGCAAATGGTGTTCAATGTGATCTGATAGTTATACCTTGTAAAAATTACGATCACAAAAAATATTATGAAGTAAAAATTCCTCCATCACCGAATTTAAAATCAATGAAGGCAATTTATTTGTATCCTTCACTTTGTTTATTTGAAGGAACGAACGTGAGTGTGGGAAGAGGCACCGACAACCCATTTGAACTTTTCGGTTCGCCTTATTTAGAGAAATATTTTAAAAACAATATAACATTTACTCCAATTACAAAACCCGGCTCAAAAACTCCTCCTTTCATGAATCAACAATGTTACGGATTTGAATATTCGAAAATGGATCTTTTATTAATACGAAAAGGCATTTCTGAGCAGGGATTGGGGTTAACTGATCTCATTACATCTTATCGCTCCTTTTCTGAAAAAGATAAGTTTTTTCTTCCGAATAACTTCTTTAATAAATTAGCGGGCAACGATGAACTTATGCAACAATTAAAAGCCGGACTTTCCGTTGGAGAAATACAATTGAGCTGGCAGGACGATCTTATGGCGTTCAAAGAGATCAGAAAAAAATATTTACTTTATCCCGACTTTGAATAAATGCAGCATACTCTGAAAATTATATACATGGGAACTCCCGAATTTGCTGTTCCGGGATTAAAGATTTTATTGGAGAACGGATTTAATATTGTTGCCGTAGTAACAGTTCCTGATAAGCCTTCAGGTAGAGGATTACAATTACAGCAATCGCCCGTGAAACAATTTGCATTGGCAAATAATATTCCTGTTTTACAGCCTGAAAAATTAAAGAACGAAGAATTTATTTCCACACTCCGATCATTTCAGGCTGATCTCCAAGTGGTAGTTGCTTTTCGGATGTTACCCGAAATTGTATGGAACATGCCAAGGTTGGGTACATTAAATTTACATGCCTCCCTCCTACCCGATTATCGCGGTGCAGCTCCAATTAATCACGTTATTATTAACGGAGAAATGATCACCGGTGCCACAACATTCTTTTTAAAACATGCAATTGATACAGGTGATATATTATTCTCTGAAATAATAGATATTGAGGAAGATGATAATGCTGGGACATTGCACGATAAATTAATGCATCTAGGAGCCGAATTAATATTAAAAACTGTAACTGCAATTGAGGAAGGAAATTATACTCCAACACCTCAAACAAAATCCTCCCAAAAAATTGCCCCGAAAATATTTAAAGAGGATTGTTTGATCAATTGGAATAACACCACTGAAAATATTAGAAATTTTATTCGGGGACTTTCACCATATCCAGGTGCATATACTATTGTAAATAATAAATCATTAAAAATATTCAAGGCAGAAAAAGAAATATCCCCGCATAATGAAACTCCCGGCAAATTAATAACTGATAACAAATCTTATTTAAAGTTTGCAACTACAGATGGTTATATCCTTGTCAAAGAATTACAATCCGAAGGAAAAAAACGGATGACAACTTCCGATTTCCTTCGTGGAAATAATCTATCCATAATTAATTAATTGATTATTTGTAAATCATTAATAATTTCCCAATTAGTCTAATACAATAAGTAGAAATTAAAGTAATATTTAATGTCAAGCCAATCTCACATCCCTCACCAATGTCCTATATCTCTCCTATTTCCTACTTCCTATATCTTTTCAGGCCGGAAAGTCGGAAAGAACGGGAAGTAACCGGTAAGTAATTTTGAAAAGTAAAATAATTTTTTACGCAAAGTTTTCACGAAGAAATTGAGGAAAAGTAAATCATTGATATTTTCGTTGTTACATTTAAGTAACATTCAATAATTAAAATAATATAAAATGACAAGGCTTCCTACATCCCTCTCCCATGTCCTATGTCAAGTCCTGTGTCCTGTGTCATGTGTCCTGTGTCCTAAACTCAGAACCACCTAATCTTTCTAAACACCATATAAAGTATCACAGAAACCAAAACTGCAAGGAACATAATAATATAAAATCCATTTACATTGTGATCAAATGGAAGGGTAATAAAATTCATTCCGAAGAAACTTGCAATGAGTGTCGGCACCATTAATATGATGGTGATGGATGTTAACCTCTTCATCACAGAGTTCAAATTATTGGAAATAATAGATCCAAATGCATCCATTGTACCATTTAAAATATTGGTATAAACAGTAGCCATTTCGAGGGCCTGACTACTGTCGATAATTATATCACTCAGGTAATCATTTTTTTCCTCGTCATTTTTAATTCCGAGAAAATTAGTGCGCTGAATTTTCATCATCAGCAATTCGTTAGCGCGTAGATCCGTTACGAAATACACCAGTGATTTTTGAATATTTAATAACTTGGCAAGTTCCGTATTTCTGCTCGAATGCATCAATTCCTTTTCGATGAGATAACGTTTTTTATTCATTTCGTTCAGATATTGAATAAAATAAAAAACATTTTTCTCAAATATTTTCATCACGATCATTTCCTTCTCATTGGGTGATAAATGTTTTATTGCAATGGAAAAGAACCAATCTATCACTTTATTTTGAGCGGAGCTGATAATAATATTATAATCGTTGGTAAGAATGATACCAATTGGTATGGTGATATAAAATGCATCGTTGTCGATACTGTTTTCCATATCATTTTCAATAGGAATATTGATCACGATCAACTTCACATTATCGTCCTGTTCGAAACGCGAACGTTCATTTATATCAATGGAGTCGAGTAAATAATCGATTGGAATATCAATTGCATCACTTAAGGTAGCAAGGCGCTTGTGGTCGAAGGGAGGGTGTACATTTATCCAGCAGTCTTTTTCAGGCTTTTCGATCTCTACAATCCCATTATCTGATTTTTTGTAGTATTTGATCATGACTCTCCATCTGGACGGTTAAAAATTTGGACGCGCAAAGATAGCCTTTTATATCTATATCTAAAAGGATTCCGGCATTAATAGGAAGCCGTCTAAGGATTGTAGTGTAGTTCAAGGGTAAGCAACCAAACCGTCAAAAACAAATTCACCGGGCCCAATTAGCCAAATATCTTCAAATTTATTATCTGAAGTTGCTGTCAGGGCAACCTTAAGGGAACCTCCCATAGTTTCAATATCAATAATATGTATGCCTGTTCCAAGTTGTTTTTTTACAACATAACATATTGCAGCAGCGGTAACTCCTGTTCCGCAACTCAGGGTTTCGTCCTCCACACCTCTTTCATAAGTTCTTATAAATAATTTCCCGTCCTTCTCCTCCAAAAAATTTACATTGATACCTGCGGGCATAAAAGGATCACTATATCTTATTGAAGCGCCTTGAGTTTTGACATCCATTTTATCAAGCCCGGAAACAAAAGTGACGTAATGCGGTGACCCGGTATTTAATTGCCAGTTGTCATCCACGGAAATAACACTTTCAACATTTTGCATTTTAAGGGAAACAATATCCTTATTTATGGTAGCCAAATGTTCTCCATCTACCGCAAGAAAACGGTATTCATTCTTGCCTGGCTCCATCATTCTGACAAAATTTACCATACATCTGCCACCATTTCCGCACATGGAACTTGTTTTCCCATCCGCATTGAAGTAGATCATTTCAAAATCGTAATCCTTATGATTTTCTAAAAACATGACTCCATCTGCGCCAATTCCAAAATGCCGGTCGCATATTTTTGCAACCCAGGCGTCATTATTTCTGTCAATTATATTATCGCGATTATCGAATAATATAAAATCGTTTCCAGTTCCCTGATATTTATAAAACTTTAATAACATGAATTACGTTAAAAGCATTTAAAACCGTTAATTATAGTTAGCGAAAATACGACAATCTTTCAGTTCGCGTTTTGTGCATGAAATTTGTTACATAGAAAAAATATAAAAAATAAATTATGAAAGTAAAAAATCTCTTTGTAACCGCCCTCATTGCAATTGTAAGTACAGTTGCAACATTGGCCATGTATGAAAAGTTTTATAACGGGGATTTTGGTGGACGATCGAACGCTCTTGCAAATCCCTTTCAATTAACAAGTGCGAATTTCCCTGTTGCCCCGAGTGGCATGGCACCAGTGGATTTCACCTATGCAGCTGCTTTAACAACGCCCTCCGTAGTGCATGTAAAAACTACCTACAAACAAACAGGATCAGCCGGAACCCAGGACGATATTTTCCGACAATTTTTTGGCGACGATTTTAATTGGGGAGATGGTAATCAACAGGCCTCAGGTTCAGGTGTAATTGTAAGTGATGATGGTTATATTGTTACAAATTATCACGTAGTAAAAAATGCGGATAAAATTCAGGTAGTGTTCTTCGACAGGCATCAAGCCACAGCAGAATTAGTTGCAAGTGACCCTTCAACAGATATAGCTGTTCTAAGAGTAGATATGAAAGATCTTCCCAATATTAAATTCGGTGATTCTGATTCTGTAAGAGTAGGCGATTGGGTTATGGCAGTGGGAAATCCATTCGACCTGGCATCTACTGTAACGGCGGGAATAGTAAGCGCAAAAGGTCGCAAAATCGATATTTTGGGTGAAAACGCATCTACTCCGGTAGAATCTTTTATTCAAACGGATGCTGCAGTTAATCCTGGAAACAGCGGAGGAGCCTTGGTGAATTTACAAGGACAACTTATCGGTATAAACACGGCAATTGCAACTCCCACGGGAACTTTTGCAGGTTATTCATTTGCAGTTCCGGTTAATATTGTAAAAAAAGTAGTTTCCGACCTTAAAGAATATGGTGTTGTGCAAAGGGCATACCTTGGTGTGGAAGTAGATGTAACCAAAGATGATTTGGGAGGAGTGTATGTTTCTACAGTTGTGGCAGGTTCCGGAGCAAAGGACGCAGGAATTGAAACTGGCGATATTATTACTCATATCAATAATGCACCGATACATTCCTTCCCCGAATTACAGGAACAATTAAGTAAATATGGTCCCGGTGATAAGGTAAATGTTAATCTTATACGCGATAAAGACCGCAAGAATCTCGTGGTATTATTAAAAAATCAAAAAGGTAATACCGAGATCGTAAAACGCGAAACAAACGAAATGGTGCAGAGTTTAGGCATTGAAACTGAAGATGTTAATTCAAAAGAAGCGGAATACTATAATATTAAAGGTGGAGTAAAAGTAACCGGAATTAAAAATGGAAAGATATATCAGCAGACAAGAATCAGAACCGGATTTATAATTACATCAGTAGATGAAGAAAATATTTCAAATTATAACGATTTGGCAAAAATTTTGCAGGATAAAGCTGGAAAGAATATAATTATTGAAGGAATTTATCCGACTTTCCCGAACAAAATTTATAATTACGGGTTAAGTCTGTAAGAAGATATAGGGTAATTGGGTTTTCAAATGTGAGCCCCGCTAAGATTTCGCTCGAAGTCCGCGGGGCTTTTTTTTTCGCTTCGCGAAAAAAAATTACGAGAAGCGAAGCGCCGAAGTGACCTCCCGCTGCAGTCTCAAATGTTTAACCTCAAGAAATATTATTTATACATTATCTCCTTCACTACTTCCATCACCTTTGCAACATCCGGTAAATAATTTGCAACAAGGTTCGGTGCATAATGCATATTTGTATCAGCTCCGTTTACCCGTCTTACAGGAGCATCTAAATAATCGAAAGCATCTTTTTGTAATTGATATGCAATTTCTGAACTAATTCCGCCATAAGGCCAGCTTTCATCAATAACAATAATTCTGTTGGTTTTTTTAACCGATTCAACAATTGTTTTTATATCCAGAGGTCTGATTGTTCTCAGATCGATTACCTCTGCACTAACATTTTCTTTTTCTAATTCTTCCGCTGCTTTTAATGCAACTTTCATCATTTTATTAAACGATACAAGTGTTATATCTGTACCTTGTTTTTTAACATCAGCTTTTCCAATAGGTATATAATATTCTTCTTCCGGCACTTCACCCATTTCAGAATACATAACCTCACTCTCCATAAAAATAACGGGATCATTATCTATAATAGCGGATTTTAATAACCCTTTTGCATCATAGGGATTGGATGGTGATATAACTTTTAATCCCGGAACATTTGCATACCAATTCTCAAACATTTGTGAGTGTTGGGCACCTAATTGTCCCGCAGATCCGGAAGGACCTCTGAAAACTATAGGACAATTAAATTGTCCGGCACTCATCGACAACATTTTAGCTGCCGAATTTACCACCTGATCAATTGCGAGTAATGCAAAATTAAAGGTCATAAATTCTACTATTGGTCGTAAACCATTCATAGCGGCTCCCACACCAATACCGGCAAATCCCAATTCAGCAATTGGCGTATCAATTACTCTTCTTGCTCCAAATTCATCGAGCATACCCTGACTAACCTTATATGCACCATTATAATCAGCTACTTCCTCCCCAATCAAAAAAACATTCGCATCCTTGCGCATTTCTTCGTTCATTGCCTCACGTAAGGCTTCTCTAAATCGTATTTCCCGCATTGTATCCTGAAATTTTGGCAAAAATAGGCAAACATATGCGATTTTGCGAAGAGATGTCATTGCGAGGAACGGAGTTTTGAAGTAAACTCCCCACTTTTTCCCTAACTTCGCTTATATATGAAACCAACCTACCACTATGCCACCGTAACCGAAGCACTAACCAAATTAAAAGCGCAAGGTTATACTGTAGATTTTAATCTGGAAGAAAATTGCATCAGTTGTGTTGGAAGCAAATTCACTGCAGAGGAATTCGATATAAAAGAAGTATATCGTTACGAAGGAAATACAGATCCGGCGGATGAAGCAACGGTATATGCCATTGAATCAAGTACAGGCGTAAAAGGCGTTTTAGTAACAGGTTATGGAATTTCCTCTGATGGAATTTATGCGGAGATATTGAAGAAGCTACAGGGGTGAGGGCGCGGGGCGCGCGACATAGGACGTAGGACGTAGGACGTATGACATAGGACATAGGACATAGGACAAACTGGGACATGGAAGGTGGACATGGGACTTTAGGGCCGTGACAAGTATTGTGAAGGTCGGATTCACGACACACGATTCACGGCTCACGCTTCACGATTACATTTGAAAACCACCAATACCAATATTAAATCGTATTCCCGCGTACGACATCCATCCCTTATAAACATCGTCCTCAAATTGTGGAGTGGAATTCGGCATCATGATATCGCGCATTTTCATGGCGTTCACTTGCCAGAAGGGTAGTGTAAAATAAGGTTCCAGTCCGAAAGTAAATTTTTTTCCGAATGCAAATGGTATGGAAAAATCGGCACCGAGAAAAAAATATTTTTCAAGTTCAGTTACTTCAGAGCCGCCAATGATCATCAAAAATTTTCCTTCTTTTGCTTTCTCACTTGGCTCAAATGCAGTAGAAGATTTTGCTCTTACAAAGTTGAAGGAGGGTCCTGCACTAACCCCGAGTCGGAACCAGGGACGGTTTATTAAAAAATATCCAACATTGGCATTTAAATATTCTGATTTTACCACATAGGTTTCACAAACATCATTACCTGTTGGAGCAAATCCACAACTCCAGGCAGTGGCTTTAATTCCTCCAAGATATCCCTGAAAGAACTTCTTTTCGTCCACAACAAAAAATCCGAACGAAAGTCCGTATTTTTTATCGCTCAGATCCCCATTATCAGTAAAGTAAGGATAGGCATTTCTGTATTCATTTAATACAGTATTGAAATTCTCCCAATCACCTTTTCCGGAGGTGTAACTGAAAGTAAAGCCGGCTCCTTCATAGGGTTGTGCAGAGGTGATTAGAGGAATGCCGGAAATCAAAACCAATGTGATTACAGAGTTTAGGAAAGTTTTCATGGCTGATATATTAGTGCGTTGTGTGTATTAAAGATGCCTCTCATAGGGCGCATAAGTTTTAGAGATGTAGAGAATTATTAAGTGAAAATACAAATTTATTCTTAGAAATGATTCAATCCGGGAAATCAAAATTACTTTATTGCTAAAACTTATCTGACATGTTTAAATCAGATAAAAAATACCTTGGTTCTGGCAACATTATTATATCAAATTCAATTAATAAAAATGTGAGCTTTAAGAAATGCCTTTTTATCAGGATAGAGGTGTTTGAAACTACATATTATGCTCCTTATTTCTCTTTTCGGAAAAAGATATACACTAAGTTAAAATCTGTTAACTGACATTCAAATGATACACCATTCGTTCAAATATCCTTACTTTCCTAAAAATTACGCGACTATGAAGAAACCTATACTCTATATTGGCTTTGCCATGCTCAACATTCAAATTATAAATGCACAATATTTTACGAAGATTACAGAAGGTGATATTGTAAACACCCTCTCCGACAGCAGAAGTTGCAACTGGATCGACTTCAATAACGACGGTTGGCAGGATGTTCAAATTACCAATGGTAAATATCCGGGTGAAAACAATATGTTATACATCAATAATGGCGACGGAACATTTGAAACCATAGTAAGCGGAGCAATTGTTTCTGATCTTAAACCTTCCGATGGAGCAACATGGGCCGATCACGACAACGATGGCGACATCGATTGTTTTGTTGTGAATTGGTATGGTACCGACAATTTATTTTATGATAATAATGGAGATGAAACATTTACGCAAGTTACCGTTGGAACAATAGTAGAAGACAATGGATATTCTGAAACCGCTAGTTGGGGTGATTTTAATAACGACAGTTATTTGGATATTTATGTATCCAATAGTGGAGGTACTAAAAAGAATTATTTATATAAAAATAATGGCAATGGTACATTTCTAAAAATAACGGAGGGTGATATGGTAAATGATAATGACAGCACCCGCAGTGTTAATTGGGTGGATTATGATATGGATGGAGATGCCGATATTTTCGTAACAAGTGAAGCATATCAACACGAGAGATTGTATAGAAATAACGGAGATGAAACATTTACTTCCATCACAGATAATGCCTTAGTTACTGATGGAGGTTCAACCATGAGCAGCAGTTGGGGTGATATTGACAATGATGGTGACCTGGATGTTTTTCTTGCAAATGATCAGGGAAATGATGCACTTTTTAGAAATGATGGAGATAATGTTTTCACAAAATTAAGCAGTGATATTGTTTGTAATAACGGTGGTAATTCCTTCGGAAGCAATTTCGCTGATATTGATAATGATGGAGATATAGATCTTTTTGTAACCAATTCATTTGGTGGAGGTCCGTGGAATAATTTTTTATATCTCAATGATGGAACAGGTGTATTTACAGCCGTTACAACAGATGTTCCAACAACAGATTTGGGATGGAGTTACGGCAATGCCTTTGGCGATTATGATAAAGATGGAGATATGGACCTGCTCGTAGCTAATTGTTATGGTGGCGCACAAAATAATGCTTTATATAAAAATGAAACAACCGGAAATAATTGGTTGATAGTGGATTGTACTGGAATGGTTTCCAACAAATCCGCAATTGGTACAATAGTGAAAGTAAAGGCTATGATAAATGGTGAACATGTTTGGCAGATGCGGGATATTACCGCTCAATCAGGTTACTGCGGACAAAATATGTTACCTGCACATTTTGGTTTAGGAGATGCAACAATTATTGATTCCCTTATCATTCAGTGGCCTTCCGGAATTGTTGACAAATTTGAAGCGGTGAATGCTAGTCAATACTTAAAAGTTACAGAGGGAGAAACAGTTACCGGAATTGTTAATTTACATGGCAATGAATTCAATTTAAAAATATCACCAAATCCAAGCTCATCATCTGTTATTATAAGTTATAATTTATTAAGATCTGAAAATGTTCGTTTAGAATTATTTGATACTGCCGGGAACAGAATTACTTTTTTTGATTTAAAAGATACCAGAGTTGGGGATAATACATTTAAGTTCGACTTAAATAATTTAGCTTTATACAGCGGAAATTATTACCTTGTGATCAAAACAAGTACTTCTTATGGTTTTGGAAAAATTAATTTCATAAAATAATATTATATATGTCTAAATTTTATTCAACATCTATCATAATAATTGCTACCTTATTTTTACAAAAACAAGCGTTTGGCATTATAAATGTTCCTTCAGAGGAGCCAACAATTCAAGCTGGAATTGATGCTTCCGTTGACGGCGATACAGTTTTGGTTTCACCGGGCGAATATTTTGAAAATATTAATTTACGGGGCAAAAACATTTTACTAACCAGTAATTATTATTTTACCGGGCTGTACAGCAATATTGAAAATACAATAATTAATGGGAGCAGCCCTGTTAATTTGGATACCGCAAGTACTATCCTGATAATTTCAGGTGAAAATGAAAACTGTATCATTCAGGGATTTACGATAACAGGCGGAGCAGGAACAGTATGGCTGGATGAACATGGTGCGGGAACCTATCGTGAAGGTGGTGGTATATTAATGCAATACTCCTCTCCTGTTATCAGATATAATTATATAATTGATAATCACGTAACAAATGAAACAGGTGTTTTAAGTACTGGAGGAGGTGCAATGCGATGCGGAGATAGTGGTCCTTTAATTATTAATAATTTTATTGCAAACAATGAAGCAACAGGATACGGTGGTGGACTTGTTTTTAATTATTGCGATCTTGCCATTGTAAGTAATAATGTTATTGCTAATAATATTGGTGGCAACGACTATGGAGGAGGTGGAATTTGGGCAACTGGTTCTTCACCTTTACAGCATGTAGATATTATAAATAATACAATTGTAAATAACACAGCAGAAGGGTCAGGTGCATATGGTGGAAAGGGCGGAGGAATTTTTGTGTTTACAGTTACTGTAAACGTTTTGAATAGCATTATTTGGGGAAATGATCAATTTACAGGAAATGCAATATACAGTGCTGGTGGCGCATTTACCGTTAATTATTCTGATGTGCAAAATGATATGACAGGAACCGGTAATATTAATACTGACCCACAATTTCTTGACACATTAATGTGTTTTTTAACGGATACCCTTTCAGCTTGTGTTGATGCAGGTAATCCTGATCTTATATACAACGACCCTGAAGACGCTGGTATAGTCGGAAAGGCTTTATATCCCTCATTAGGAACGATAATTAATGACATGGGTGTATATGGAGGAATATTCAGATCACAAATCTCAGAGTGTCCGGAAATTATTCCTTCAGTTGCTGTAAATGAGCAAATTATCCAGCATCACAAATTATATCCAAATCCTGTATCAACCCTTTTAAATATTGGAATAACAGGAAACTACAGTTTATTAATAACTAATTGCGAAGGAAAAACTGTATATGAAAATTGGAATGGCTCTAATGAAATTCAGGTATCTGTAATTGATTGGGAAAGTGGTATTTATTTTTACCGCATATTACAGCAAAACAATAAATATCTTACCGGGAAATTTATTGTTGAGTAACATTTTTCAACCAATAGCATCATTCATATCCGGCATTTTTCCAAATCTGTTTAGCGTGGATATATGTGAACGCAAAGCCGACAGAAAGGTTTTATTTTCCAGATAAGGCACACCAAAACTTTCGGCAGTTTCTTTCACTATTGGAGCTAGGTTTGGGTAATGCACATGACATATTTTTGGAAATAAATGATGTTCCACCTGAAAATTCAAACCCCCAACGTACCACGACAACCATTTATTATTTCTGGAAAAATTTACCGTAGTATTCATCTGATGAATAGCCCAGTTATTTTCGATATTTCCATCTTCTCCCGGCAACGGATGACTGGTTCCTTCCACGGTATGCGCAAGTTGAAATACCACGGTTAAAATTAATCCTGCAACTGCGTGCATTATTAAAAAACCAGTTAATACCTGAATAAAAGGAATATGAAAAACTAAAGCCGGCATTATTAAAAATACAAAGAAATAAAATAATTTATTTGCAATTATACCTGCGAGTGTAAATCTGTTTTCTTTTTTATTATTAGGATTTACTCCGTTTGCGGTATACTTTACATATTGTACAAAATCTTTTCCTACAGCCCAATATAAAGTGAGCACACAATACAGTAAAAACGCATATAAAAATTGAAATCTGTGATATTTTTTCACTTCAGTATGTGGTGAAAAACGCATCACTACTTTATCATCAATATCATCATCCATGTGCACAACATTGGTATAGGTATGATGAAGAATGTTATGCTGCAATTTCCAGTTAAATACCGATCCTCCCAATAAGTTGAGAGATTGACCCATCAAAAAATTAATTTTTTTACTGGAAGAATATGCTCCGTGATTCGCATCGTGCATAACACTCATACCGACACCGGCTGCGCTTATACCCATCGAAAACCACAAAAGCAGGCTTACCCACAAGGCAGGTTGAACGAAAATGATAATACCAAAAGCTATTAAATATGCCGACAGTAACACAACAGATTTAACTATCATTGTACCGTTTGCATTCTTTGATATATTATGCGTCTGAAAGTATTCTTCTACTTTTGCTTGTAATGTTGCATAAAATTTGCTTTTGTCTTTATCAACAAATTTTACTTTCCCTTTTTGCTTCATTTATCTACCGCTGTTTGCAGCCTGGCTGAGTGAACTTTTTAAATTTGTGTAAATATACGCCTTTTATTGATAACACTTGTTTTGAATATTCGTTCACCCCGCCTCTTCTTTTCATTTTAGGGGAATGGAATAGGGAACAAATTAAATCAAATATATTTTTAAAGATCGATTATTAATAGTGCACTTAATAATTCTTTATATATATTAATTAAAAATAAATAACGTATAGAACAAAAAATTATTCGAATATTTATTACAATTATTTTCATACCAATTTGTAAAAAGATTTAAGTCATCTAAAATTGAATGACATGCATCCGAATTTCTAAATTAATGAAAGAATATTAGCATTGGTAGAATCGCTGTAACATCAGCCTACTATAACTTTAAGCACATTTTGATGGTTGCCGATACGAAGTAGTACAAAGTATATTCCTTTGCTAAATTGGGGCGACAAATTGTGAGTGATTTTTTGTTGACCGGTTAAATTTTTATGTACTATTCTATCGATCTTATTTCCATTTATATCCAGTAATTCAATGGTTACAAGTTGATTATTTCCGGCATTAAAAAGGATATTTATTTGATCAGTTGCAGGGTTTGGAAAAATGGAAAACGAATTGATTTCCACTTCAGGGAAAGATACAGGAACAGCATCTATATTAGTAGTCTTCCACAATCCCCCTGCAATACTTCCTGCCCAAATCGTTTTACCCGTAACGTCATTTGGATCAACCATAATTGTTCTGGTTCTACCTCCTACGTTATTAGGCCCCCGCTCTAACCACGCAATATCATTGGCTAGTGCAGCTGCATCCAGTTGAGCCTGCCAGATTCCCCTGCCATGCGTGGCAGCTGCAATGGTAAGATCATTGGCTCTAATGCGCAACATGTCGGTTCTAACCACCGGGAAGCTTGAACAGGGGATCCAGGTGGTAAGCCCACCATTCACATTCGCATAAAAAACACCCATTTCTGTAGCCAGATACACAATTTCGGGATTTAAAGGATGAATTGCACTCCAATAAACCGGCATATCAGGCAGATCACCTTCAATGTTTGACCAAATGGGCTCAGAAGCCAAGGCATTGTAACTTTCCCAAACACTAGCCAAATTATAATTGGAATAGGTTACCACCACATGGTTAGCGTCATTCTCATCCACAACAATACTGGAACAATAGATCGTGCCTGTAAATCCAGCGTCAGGTAAAAGGTCGAGCGGGTCAGCATTGGCAGGAACCGAGGTTGCATCTGAAGTATAAGCGTCAGGCAATCTGAAAATATCCCCCACACTGGAGCTTCTGCCAACAAATAATGTTCCCGGAGCAGCAGGAGAAGTACCTATGGCCGATAAAACACCATTTAAATTAGCTGCCTTAGCCCATCCTGAAGTATCTGATGTTGATGCATTGCTGAATCGCCACAATCCTTTGTTGCTGCACTGAAATAAATATTCCGGATTCGATGCATCCAACTCAAAGGGGTTGATAAACAAAACATTATGATCTTCCACATTCGGATTTGTTATCGCTTCAGGTGGTTCAAATCCCCCGTTGTTGAATCGATAGAGCCGTTTTAGTTGTGTTGCGGTATAAAATATTTCAGGGTTAGATTTATTAAAGGCAGTAAAAGCGCCATCTGCACCAGAAACAAATTTAAAATCAGCTATACCGGCATTGTAAGCATATGGAGTGCCATTATCCTGTGTTCCTCCCATCAATTGTTGCACATTTTCAAAAGGATGCAGGGCAACGGAATAGAATTGGGTTACATTATATCCATCGTTTCTATTATAAATAAACGGAGTTTCCGAGGTGAAATCATCACATTTCCAAATTCCACCGTCGTTGCCAAAATATACTTCATCTGAAGTTTTAAAAGTAATTTCATGTTGATCAACATGCACATATCGCAATAAAACAGAATCCAATCCCCCCATAGTCAACTGCTGCCAGTTTTCACCTCCATCTCTGGTTCTCCAGATATGTAATCCTCCAACAGCAACCACATTTTCATTATTGGGGTCCACAGCCATGGAAAGGTCGTACCACGCCTGTGACGCAGCCAGTTGGTCATCTCCACCCGGCATATTTACTTCTGTCCAGGTTTCACCTTTGTCGCTGGTCTTATAAATGCCTTTCACTTTATAATCTGAAGAATTACAATAAATACTATATGCAACATTCGCATTGGAAGGTGCTGTAGCCATATCTATTCGGAAATATCCGGAACCAGGCAACCCAGTAGTTTGTTTAACAAAGGTTCCCGCATCGCCACTTGGTGAAAAATAGATACCATCCGTTTCAAAAATACCTATGGAGGCAAATACGCCTCCATCAGCAGTTAATTCAATATCACAGATAGTATTTTTTAGTGACCCGACACCAAATCCGAGTACCTTTTCCCAAGTTGCTCCACCATCGGTTGAACGCTGCAAACCACTTGAACGAGTTCCTACATAAACATCACTCGTAACCGGATGCACAACAATGTCCTGGCAATAATCAAATATAATAGTATCTGTGGAGGTAAGTTGAGCCCAGGTTTCACCGCCATCAATGGATTTAAAAACACCCGCTCCTCTCACTGCATCAGCATTATACCATCCCTCCCCAGTACAGAAATAAAATATCTGTGTATTGTTTGGATCGTAGGCAATTCTTGTAACTGATAGCGATGGAAAAAAATCATCTATTTGTTGCCATCCTTCTTCGCTCTCCTCAGTTTTAAAATGTGTAGAGTTTGAATTGTAAAATCCTCTGTTTTTTAATTCCCGATAAGCCTTCATTATTGCACCGGAAGGAATTTTTCCCGTGTTGGGATCTGCAGTTCTTAAAAGATCAAAACCTACATTGGCCTTTGATCCTGAAGATTCAGAATCCGTTTCTGTTCCACTTTTTTTATTTGTTGGAGTTGAAAAATATACAACTGTTATTAATAGTAATGTAGCTAAAAGAATAGGTAAAGGTTTGGCCATATCATCCGCAATTGGAGGATAAATTTAAGGAATTTTTCCTAGTTTAGAATTTAGTGAAGAATGAGAGGTAGCGTTTAAAGGATCTATTAATTCAAACTTATTTGTGAGAATGTCTGATAAGTGGAATTATAGAATAAAAGCGGAGCAATTTCACAATCCATAAAATGTATAAGCGGAAATTTCGAAAGTTGCTCTAATACATCTTCCTCATCCCTAGCCACAATGGTGATCCATAATTTAGAACGATCTACAGAAACACAATAACTTGTGATCTTTCCTTCGAACATCATATCGTTTACAATAGCTCTTTGACTGGGAATAAGTTTTAGAAACTCATCACTGTGAGGACTATGCAAATTAACATCAACCATAAATTCCGGCATACCTGACAAATTTTCCATGTAAAATTATCAATCTTTATACACTATAAACGCAAAAAAAGTTTATGAGGTTGTTTGACCATTCATAATTTAACGATTTTTTTTGGGATATTCAAACCATAAGAGCTTTGCAGCTTTGGTTTCCAAATTAGCCCAGCGCTCAATGTCAAATTGCAGTGCCACGATACTACAGGTGGGCATTTCAGCACTAAACTCCGGACACAGAACAGAGCTCAGCAACGAAAAAGTAGGGTTGTGTCCAAAAATGCAAATATTGTTGGTTGCCTGTAATTGTGACTGTAACATTTTGATGATTTCTGCAATATTTCCAAAATATAATACCTGCTCAACAGCAATATCTTTTTTATCAAAACCTATGATATCACTAAAAATCCTGCAAGTGGAAAATGCACGGAGGGCCGGACTGCTAATCATTTTGTCGGGCATAACCTTTTTTTCTTTTAAAAGTGTTGCCATCATTCTTGCATCCTTTAAACCTCTGTCGGCAAGAGGCCTTTCGATGTCGTGCAATTCAGCATCGTCCCAATCTGATTTTGCATGTCTTATGATATAGATCGTTTTCATTGTACAATTTCTTTTTTAAAAAAAACAAACCCATTTTTTTGTTCCAGGAAAATTAATTGCGGTTGATCTTTATAATTTTTGGCCTTTCTTACATTGGTAACAAAATAAACAGGTTTATCAGTATTACCTGTCAATAACCATTCGCTGAAATATTTTCGCATAGCGATGGGATCTTCTTTGGTGTTCGGATGATGCACCTCCATCCAAGATAAAAATACTTCATTTTTATTATCCTCCGGTTTTCGGGCACCATAAAATAAATGAGCGTAACTTTTATAACCAATTACATCCTGATAACAATCCTCCTGGCTCTTGTCAACCAAAAAATCCACCATTGCACCCTGCGAATATCTTTCAATTTTTGGGGTGATGTTATTTAATGCCAGGTTAATGGTAATTATGGAGGAACCGAATAAAATTATAATTGCTTTATTAACTTTTTTATTGATAAGAAAGTAAATTGAAATTCCAATTCCAACCACCAATATTATTGCAATCAACGATTCCCAACCCGACCAATTTCCATCGGCTTTTAAGGCATCTTTTGTAAAACTATCTCTTATATAGGGAGAGATCAATTCGGGGTTTTGCAATACGTAGGGAATTCCTGCTATTAAAATAATTATTACGGAACCAATTAAAAGCAAGGTTAGAGATTCCCATTTTCTCCATTGATCCTTTAATGCATAAAGAGTAAGTGCAGAGAGGAATGTTAGCGGAAAATACGCCATGGAAGAATAGTGTGCGATCTTGGTTTGCACTATAGAAAACAAGATCATTACCACCCAAAATAAGATCAGCATCCATTGTCTGAATTTGATGCTCTGCTCATCTGTAGTTTGTTTTTTAAATAATGCTCTGATAGCAAACACGGAGGCCGGGAAACAGAAAAATAAGATCACTACAAAATGATATCCAAAAAATCCACCATGGCTTGCATCTTCTGTTGTTGCCAGGCGGAAAGTATAACGCATAAATTCGGTAATGAACCAGGTTCCATTCTGTGCAATTTCAATTCCTATCCATGGAAAAATAGTGAGTGCAATAAAAAACAAATAATAAACGATATGTAGGAGCGGTGGAAAAAGCCGGAATCGATTAATTACATAATAAATTCCAACTGTTAATCCGAGAATAATAATTGCAACCGGACCTTTGGTCAATATTGCAAGTCCGATCATGAATGCAGATAAAAATAAATATTTTATCCGGAAATGCTGCTGCAAATAACAAATAAAATAATAGATACTTAAAAATATAAATAAATTGAACCAGGGGTCAATGATACCCGATTTAAAATAAAATTGTGGTAAAATACTTCCCGCATAACAAAGCACCCATAACCATCCGAACTTTGTATCCTTGAGTTTTGTTCCTATATTAAATAAAATTAATAAAGTCAGAATCCCGCATATTGCATTTGGAAATCGCGCAGCATATTCATTTATACCAAATAATTTCATGCTCAACGCCTGCATCCAGAAAAACAATGGAGGTTTCTCCCAAAATTCCTGAAAATCGATCTGCGTTTGAGTATAATTTCCGGTGAGCAACATTTCTCGTGATGCTTCAGCGAAATTGATCTCATCCCAATCAAAAAGATGTGAATTTCCGAGAAACGGAAAAAACAATACGCTGCCAAGCAGCAGGATATAGAAGTAATTTTTATACCGGCCCATCACAAATCGGTGGAAAATTACTAAACTTATTCGGGAGACAAAACGTATCTTTACACATATGCCAAAGAAAAAAAAGAAGCCCGGTACCCAATTGGTAAAGGCCGGTTATAACCTTGAAAACGAAATTTACAATTTTCTCGCCAATAAAGCGGAACGAGGATTCTCGCTGAAAAATATCTTTAAATGGGTATCCAAAACAGGTGATCTCGATGGAGTTTTTGATGCTATTCAAAATTTAGTGAACAGTGGTCGGATAGAAGAATACGAAGCAGATACTTTTCGGATCAAACAAAAACCGAATACCATCAATACAATGGTTGGTGTGGTTGATATGACACAAAGCGGAAACGCCTACGTTGTTATTGACGGCCATTTATATGATGTGTTTGTTCCCTCCAGAAAAACAAATCGCGCATTTAATGGCGATACTGTTCGTGTAAGAATTACTTCACTCGGAAAAAATAAAAAACCCGAAGGTGAGATCGTGGAAATAATAAAACGCGAAAAAGAATTATTTGTCGGGAAGGTGGAAATTTCAGAAAATTATGCTTTTGCAGTCACCGATGACAGGTTCAATAATTATGATTTTTATTTATCGAATGAGGAAATAAAAAAGAAAAAGGTGGTGAATGGCGATCGCGTTATTATTCGCGTAAAAGATTGGCCACCATCCATGAAAAATCCGATAGGAGAAATTGTAAGTAAATTATCGGCAGCAGGTGATCATGCGAGCGACATGGAAGCAATTATGGTGGAAACTGGTATCCATTATCAATTTCCAGAAGAGGTGGAGCAAATGGCTGCGGAATTACCCATTGAAATATCGAAGGCGGAAATTGCAGCAAGAAGAGATATTCGTAAAATATTTACCATTACTATAGATCCATACGATGCAAAAGATTTTGATGATGCTATCTCCTATCAGAAATTACCCAATGGAAATATTGAAGTAGGAGTTCATATTGCAGATGTATCGCATTATGTGATTCCGGAATCGGCAATTGACAAAGAGGCTTATGCAAGAGGAACTTCGGTATATCTTGTTGACAGAGTAATTCCTATGTTACCGGAAAAATTATCGAATAATGTTTGTTCGCTCCGTCCGCATGAAGACAAACTGACCTTTAGTGCAATTTTCGAAATGGATGAAAATGCTAAGATCATAAATGAATGGTTTGGAAAAACCATCATGTATAGCGACAGGCGATTTACTTATGAGGAAGCCCAGGAAATACTGGAAAATAAAGAAGGGGAATTTGCAGAAGAGATTCTTGCGTTAAACAAAGTTTCCACTTTATTACGCGAAAAAAGATTCAGCGCCGGGGCAATTTCCTTTGAAACAAAGGAGGTGAAATTTATTTTGGATGAAAATTTTGTTCCAACTGGATTATATGTAAAAGAAAGAAAAGAAGCACATATGCTTATTGAAGATCTGATGTTATTAGCCAACAAAAGAGTAGCATTTCATCTGGCAAAAAATTTCACCAAGGTTCCGTTCGTTTATCGCGTTCATGATACTCCCGATATGAAAAAATTAGAGGAGTTTTCATTAAATGCACGTCGCTTCGGTTATAAATTAAAATTAGATTCACCGAAAAATGTTTCTGCGGAATTAAACAGATTAATGGAGGAAATTAAGGGAACACCCGAACAAAACATTTTGGAAAGTCTGGCGATTAGATGTATGGCCAAAGCAGTGTATACTACTAAAAATATTGGTCATTACGGATTGGCATTTGAGCACTATACACATTTTACTTCTCCCATCCGAAGATATCCGGATCTGATGGTGCATCGTGTTTTGGAAAATGTTTTAAACAAAGAAAAATTATTATATCCGAATGCGGAAGGTCTGGAAGAAAAATGCCGACACTCTTCTGCAACCGAACGCAAGGCAATGGAAGCGGAACGAGAAAGCGTTAAGTATAAGCAGGTGGAATATATGACCAAACATGTAGGCGAAAGTTTTGATGGAGTGATTACCGGTGTAACCTCCTTCGGAATATTTGTGGAAATAGTGGAAAATAAATGTGAAGGATTGGTGCATGTAGATAATATTCGCGATGAATTAATGTTTGATGAAGCCCGTCGCCGATTGGTGAGTTTAACAAATTCGGGAAACTACGAGTTGGGAAATTCCATACGAATTAAAGTTCAAAAGGCAGATCTTGCCTTAAGGAAATTGGATTTTATGATTGATTAAAATAATGTTGAATTAGGTAATAATCAATTAATGTTAATGGCATGGAATTTTCACATGCGACCCTTTCAGGGTCGGGAAATATTTTTCAGAATACTTCTATAAACATTTGACCCTTTCAGGGTCGGGAAATATTTTTCAGAATACTTCTATAAACATTTGACCCTTTCAGGATCAGGAAATATTTTCAGAATACTTCTATAAACATTTGACCCTTTCAGGGTCAGGACATGTGATTAAAATATTGAAATGCGAACCATTTAGCAACTAAGCAATATATTCAATAGCAGGAACAATCAAATTTGTTTTATTCTTTATTAAAATGAATTAACCTGCTCAATGCGTCCTACAATGGTAAAAAATTAAATATAGATACGACACAAACTTCGATCCCGAAGGGATCATATGTTTATAGAAAAGCGTGTCTCCGAATCACCGACCCTGAAAGGGTCGAATGTAAAAACATCAAATGAACAGATAATTGGAAAAATATCATTCAATCCAATTAAACAAATATTCAGGTTTGTATGCAATTTGTATGCCATGGTTGGTGTTTTTCACCAACCATATTCGGAGGTTAAATTTTGATCTGAGAAAAATATCCTATGAAGAATTAAATTGTAACCGTTTACGCCATGGTTAGTTTTTTTACCAACCATCGGGAATTGATAATGAAATAATAAAACCTACCCATTCCCAACATACTTCCAATCCTTCGGCATTTCACAACTTACTTTCATTTTTTTCTTTTCTGCAGGATGTTCAAATTCGATGGAATGTGCGTGCAAACAAATTGCATCGGATTTATATTTTGATTTTGACCCATATTTTTCGTCACCAATAATTGGACATCCGATAAATGCAAGTTGTGCCCGAATTTGATGATATTTTCCGGTTAACGGATGAATTTCAAGTAAGAAAGCATCGTTCAACATTCCTTTATATTTATAGATCAATTCACATTTAACTGCACTCTTTCTGCTATTCTTATAAATGATCGCCTTTTTATTTTTAACATCCTTAAATAAATAATGTAGAAGAGTTCCTTCATCCTTTTCGGGTTTTTTATCAACTAATGCATAGTATATCTTTTCGACTTTACCTTCTTCAAATTGTTTATTGAGATCGCGCAAAGCAGAAACTTTTTTTGCCAACAACATTACTCCACTTACCGGCCTGTCGATACGATGCACAATGCCCAATATTGTATTTTGTGAAAGTTTCAGCGTATTAAAATAATCTGCAACCATGTCCTGAACACTGGGATTTTTAAACTTATCCCGTTCCGCCATTAAACCGGAAGGTTTGTTAATTACAAGTATAATCTTATCTTCAAATAATATTTCCAACGATTCCATCATGCAAAGTAAACTTTAAATTTTACAAAATGACAACAATAGAAATTTATTTATGGCTCAACGCGGTTTTATATGCGGCATTCTCTTTGTGGTGCCTCTGGAAACCAACAACAACGGCTACTTTCACGGGTTTAGGCCTTTTAAACACCTCCGGGAGGTCGGAATACTTTGCAATTTATGTAGGTCTTCAGGGGGCTTGGGCAGCCATGTTTATTGCGTGCGCATTGAATCCTGATCTACAACATGCCGGTATCTTTTACGCTGTTTTTATATATGCAGGATTAGTTTTAGGAAGATGGATCTCAATTTTTCAGAAAGGAATTTCATCCAATAAGACCTATATTCTGGCTATTTTGGAGATCGTTCTTGGAACCTGGGCAGCAGTTCTTTTATAAAAATGCAAAATAATATTTGGATATTTCAAAATTGCATATTTATCTTTGCATCTCGTTCTTATGAATTTACTTATCAAGAAAGGTTGAGGGACTGACCCTACGACACCTTGGCAACCCATAAAAGTTTTTCTCGCTTTTGTGAAGGTGCTAATTTCAGACAGATAAGTTGGAGAGAGTTACAAAAATATTTGAAGCTCGCCAATTTTTCGGCGGGCTTTATTTTTTTCCGCCACATCCAAATATATTGATATATGGTTGATATTATTCAACTATAACATCAATATATTCAGATATGAAATTGTTTTGATAAGTGTTTTCTAAGAAGAAATATTTTCTAATTTAAAAAACACTTTAAATGAAACAAGAAACAGCGATCATCCATGCAATTCCGGTAGATGAATTAACCGGAGCCATTTCAGTACCTATTTATCAGACTGCAACTTTTGTGCAGGAATCACCCGGAATTCACAAGGGATTTGATTATGCACGAAGCAATAATCCAACCCGAAAAGTTTTAGAAGATCTTATTGCCAAAATGGAAGGCGGTGATGCCGGATTCGCATTTGCAAGTGGATTGGCAGCCGTTGACGCTGTTCTTAAATTACTTAAATCCGGTGATGAAATAATAGCTGTAGATGATATTTATGGCGGTTCCTTTCGAATATTTACACATATTTATCAGAAGTTTGGCATTAAGGTGCGTTATGTTGATACAAGTAATGCAATAAATATAATTGACCATTTAAATAAAAACACAAAATTGATCTGGTTGGAATCACCTACAAATCCCACACTTAAAATATCTGATATTACAGCAATTTGTGAAATAGCGCATCAAAAAAATGTATTGGTAGTGGTAGATAATACATTCGCTTCTCCGGCAGGTCAAAAACCTTTAGAATTGGGGGCAGATATTGTAATTCATTCTGCCACAAAATATCTGGCAGGTCACAGCGATCTTATTGCAGGTTTGGTAATTACAAATACAAAGGAACTATCGGAATCCATTAAATTTATTCAAAATGCTTCGGGTGGGATTTTAGCTCCTTTCGATTGTTGGTTAACGATTCGAGGAATAGAAACTCTTTATTTGCGCATTGAAAAACAAAGTCATAATGCGCTACGTGTTGCCGAATATTTATTGGATAATCACTTTGTAGATCAGGTGTATTATCCGGGTTTGCCTTCCCATTTAAATCACAATATTGCAAAACAGCAGCAGTATTTTTTTGGAGGAGTTATAAGCTTTACACTGAAAGAGGATACCTCGGTAAAAGCGGAAAAAATTTGCAGTAGCACCAAATTATTTAAATGTGCGGAGAGTTTAGGCGGAGTTAAAAGTTTATTGTGCCACCCTGCCGGAATGACTCATAAATCCATCCCCACAGATAAACGAAAATTAGCAGGGATCAACGATTCACTCATCCGATTATCATGTGGAATTGAAGATGCCGACGATCTGATCGCCGATCTGGAAAATGCGATTTCCTATGTATTTCCAAAACCAATATCAAAACAATTAATTTATTAAATCAATTTATATTCACCTGATCAGTTAGCGTATAAAAATTACTTCTGGTCGCGAAATAAAATAAAATGAAAAGAAAAAATCTAACTTTAGGCATCTTCGGATTTGGCTGTGTGGGCCAGGGATTATTTGATGTTTTATCCAGAACAAATGGTATTAAGGCAACCATTAAAAAGATCTGCATCAAAAACCCGGATAAATCGCGAACACTTGCAACTCATTATTTTACAACCGATAAAAATGAGATCCTTAATGATCCTGAAATCGATGTAGTGGTAGAACTTATTAATGATGAAGTAGCAGCATTTGAGATCGTTAAAACGGCAATGCAAAATGGCAAAGCCGTTGTAAGTGCTTCCAAAAAAATGATAGCCGAAAATCTGCTCGAATTGTATGAACTGCAGCAACAATATAAAGTGCCATTTTTATATGAAGGCGCCTGTTGTGCGAGCATTCCGATAATCAGAAACCTGGAAGAATATTACGACAACGACCTTTTGCATTCAGTGGAAGGTATTATAAATGGTTCCACAAATTACATCCTTACAAAAATATTTGATGAGAATATTTCCTTTGCTCCGGCTTTATTAGAGGCACAGAATCTGGGATTTGCCGAAACCGACCCGCGTTTGGATATAGAAGGATTTGACCCAAAGTATAAATTATGCATTTTATTGTTACATGCATTCGGTTTATTTGTAAAACCTGAAAATATTTTTAATTTCGGGATACAACACATCAACGATTTTGATATCAGTTACGCGCGACAGAAAAAAGCGAAAATAAAACTCATTGCCAAATGCAAAAAAATAAATAACGATGTTTTTGCATATGTGTTTCCTCATTTGATATATGAAAATTCGCAATTAAATAATATTTCAAACGAATACAATGGATTGCTGGTGGAAAGTGCGTTTTCAGATAAACAATTTTTTGCAGGAAAGGGAGCAGGAAGCACACCAACTGGCTCAGCAGTTTTATCCGATATTTCTGCCTTATCATACAACTATAGATATGAATATCGTAAAATCGGTCAAACCAATTCGTTAGAGTTGAACAACAATTTACCATTAAAATTGTATGTCAGGTATTCTAATTCGCAAAAAATAAATTTAGGCGACTTTACAACAATTCATGAAGAATTTGCCTCAGAGGAAAACAAATACTTCATTGGCACCATAGCACTTGAAAAGGTAAAACAATTAAGGTGGTTGCACGAGGATGGAGTCAATTTGTTGGTAGTGTAAAAGAACAGCAAAACGCCGACATCGTTTGGCAGAAGAAACTTTGTATATTTGATTACTTAAATATAGAATATGGACTTTATTAGCATTGATGATATAATTACCATAAGCGTAACTCTTTTTGTAATTATAGACGTTTTGGGTAACGTCCCGGTTATAATCAAACTTAAAGCCAGCATGCCTAATTTTAAACCCGGCGAGATTACATTATTTGCTGGGGCATTAATGATCGCATTTTTATTTGCAGGGGAATCCATTTTAAAAGCACTTGGGCTCGATATAAATTCCTTTGCGATCGCGGGAGCCATTGTGATATTCTTAATTGCTTTGGAGATGATACTGGGAGTTAAAATTTTTAAAGTGGATCCTGATAATACTAAATCAGGTAACATGGTCCCTATCGGATTTCCCTTACTTGCAGGAGCCGGAACTTTAACCATATTAATTTCTTTGCGAAGTATCTACTCTATTATGAATATTTTAATTGCGGTAGGCATCAATCTTATATTAATTTATGTGGTTTTGCGTTCAACCGGATGGATAGAAAGAAAACTCAGTAAAAGCGGTCTCACTGCCATCGAAAAGTTCTTTGGTATTATCACTCTTGCTTTGGCAATAAAGATCATCAGAACAAATTTTTTCCCGGAATAGATACTCTATAAAAACCATTTTGCGTTTATTTTCAATGCAACACGGCTTACTCTTAACCTTAATTCTAATCTCCTTATCCTGCAATAATTATTCAGCTTTGAAAGAAAGAGACGATATTCAAGAAAGAATTGCAATTCCCGATCAACCACTCGGAGAGCTCATAAGCGAACTTAAAGTAGATAAGAAAGACATTTCGATTCTTATCGACAAATCAGATTATACTCTGCAATTAGTTGCAACTAACATGACTATAAAATCATATCCGGTGGTATTCGGACCAAACCCAATAGATGATAAAAGAAGAGAAGGTGATAAATGCACACCCGAAGGAAGATTCACTATTCGCGATCTGTATCCTCACGATAAATGGAGTAAATTTTTGTGGGTGGATTACCCAAATGAAGAAAGTTGGAAAAAACACAATGCAGCAAAGGCTAATGGAGAACTTGATAATGATGCAACTATTGGTGGTGAGATAGGTATTCACGGTGTTCCCAATAACGACGAGAGTTTAATTGACGAAAAAATTAACTGGACACTCGGTTGTATCTCTCTTAAAAATAAACATATTGATGAGATATATAATTACGTAACAAAAGGAACAGTAATTATTATTCAGAAATAAATTAAATTCAAATTGATACTTCCTTTTCCATGCATACATTTTTAAAGATAATAGTGTTATTTGTTTTTATTGGTCTTTTATCTTGCAAGGGAAACCTATTTTATAAAAACATAATAAGTCAGCCAACAGAAAAATTTTTAGATACCGACAGTAATACTATAGTATCAAGAATAAATTGTCCGATCGGATTTAATAGAGTTTTTGCCAACGAAAACTCTTTTACTTATTATTTAAGAAACCTTCCCTTAAAACCCTTTGAAGCTGATGTAAAGTTATTTGATGGCACCAATAAAAACAGGTTGTGCCATGTAGGAGTAATAGACATGGAGGCCGGTGCCACCGATCTGCAGCAGTGTGCCGATAGCGGTATCAGGTTGTATGCAGAATATTTATACCACTCTAAACAATACGACAAGATCCATTTCAATTTTACCAACGGACAAAATTGTGCATATACAAAATATGCGGAAGGATGGCGCATGGAAGTAAATGGAAATAAAACTGCATGGTATAAAGCAACGCAGGAAGATTATTCCTATAAAAATTTCAGAAAGTATTTAGACCTTGTTTTTATGTATGCCGGTTCCTATTCTTTATCGAAAGAATTAATTTTTATTAAAAAAGAAAATATTCAACCTGGAGATCTATTTGTTCATCCCGGTTTTCCGGGTCATGTTGAAATTGTGATGGATGTTTGTAAGAACAATGAAAGTGGTGAGATCTTATTTTTATTAGCACAAGGCTTTACACCTGCACAGGAAATTGAGGTGTTGGAAAATGAAGTATCCGCTAAAAGAAGTCCATGGTATTCAACCAATGAGCAAAATGTTGCATCACCACAATTTACCTTTGAATATTCGGAACTGATGCGTTTTGAATGAGGAGAAAAAAAAAGCAGGATGATAGATTACCATCCTGCTCAATTAATTTAAAACTAAATTTATTCTATAACGATAGATTTTGTATTTGTTTTTCCATCGTGTTCCACTGTTACGAAGTAAATACCCGGAACAGCATTTTCAATATAAACACCTTCAATTTTGTTAACACCTTTAGCGGAATATACAACATCACCAATTGCATTTAATACAGTGATATTTGCATTTTCCATTTCGAACATATTAATTGTGAAATTACCAGTTGAAGGGTTAGGATAAGCAACGAATTCGTTGTTTAAGAAATAAGCAGGATCATCCAGATATTCCGCAACCATCTCATCACCAAAACGTGCAAGCGTTCCTAAAGTAGCGCAAGCAGTATTTGATAAAGTTACTTGTTCAAAAATACCACCTGTTGTAAATACAGAAGAGTATGCAATACAGTTACAATCATTGTGTTTTAATGTATCCATTTTAAAAGATATCTGAATTGCCTCATCTGCTGTAGCAGGAGTACCTGTTGTAACATAACCACCAACACCATTATACATATCAGCAGGATTACCCATTGAGAAATTTCCACGGGAAGCCTTTCCACGGGCATCACCTGTTACATAAGCCATATAACAAGGGGAACCAGTTGAACTGGATGCACTAACCTGAGAATAACCGGCAGGTATATATTGTTTTTTAACCTGGTTTGTTGTAAGGAATGATCCTGTTGTAACCTGATCGTTATCCGGATCTGTATTTCTTGCATAATAAAGATCAGTGATCTCATCACCACCATTACAAATATCAACAATAGTAAGAATGGCTTGTTTCTTTTGCAAGAAATAGGAAGTTTGATTTATTGCAATACCAAGATCAGTATTTGTTCCTTGCCAAATGCTTTTTCTGATAGCACCGGTATTAATATTCGTAATATTTCCTCCGGCAAACGAAGGAGCACCAGCTACAAATAAACCCGGACGATAACAATAAGGCTGAAGATTTCCGTAAACGGTTCCACCAAATTGAATAGCCCATCCTTCTTCCGGAGAACCAGGCATAACGTAATCACCGCACTGATCAGGAACACCAAGATCCCATCCGTCCTGACCAACGTCGTTTGTAAAACCTAATGAACCATCAATATTGTTTGCATGATATCCTGCAGGGGCTGCAACAACTACTCCAGCATCACCTGATGCATAGGTACCGCAATCAGAAATTGCAACTTCTACATATTTCCCTTTTAAATAGGAAACTCCCCCAACAATTTGGGCATTACTTAATGTTACCGTGCCTATAGCAAGCAACATAAATGTATTGAGTTTAATAAAATTATTTTTCATACTAATAAATTTAGATTATTGATTTAGAAATGAATTGTAAGTAGATGAACTGCGCTTTGCCATATTGTCAATATAAGTGTTCCAATCCGCTAACGTATAGGTAAATTTTCCTGTACGTTCAGGGTATAAAACCATGGTTACTTTTTTTGAAGCGTAATCCAAATTAAATTCTACGAGATTATTCGCAATGGATTTGAAGAATTTTTGTGCTTCCTGTTCATTCTTAAATTTAAGATCTGAAATGTCGAGCGATACATATTTTTGTTCTAAAAGCTGATCAGTAAGTTCTATAGTAAAACTTTGATCAACCTTAACTGCTTGCTGGGCGAACCCAGAAACAGACAAGAGGAGGCCTGTTGCAAGTAGCACGGGCATAATTAACTGTTTCATTGAATTTAGATTTATAATGTGAATTGAATATAATAGGCTACTAATGTAGTTAAATATTATGAAAACCTAAATATATGCCAAAAAAGAGGGTTTTTAAATATGTCACAATTTACGCTCTTTTTTACTACTGTTAAAAATGAAGTTATTATATCAACTGCAAAGTATCTACGTTAATCTAAAAATTCATTCATTATCATTGTCACATTTAAAAATTAATCGAATAATCAATTTACCTTATTTACAACAAAAACGCCCCGACAATGTCGAGGCGTTTTATATTATTTATTTAAAATCTTCTGTTAATTAATAACCCGGATTCTGTACAAGTTCAGGGTTTATTTCAATTTCGCTTTGAGGAATCGGGTATACGAGTTTATTATCATCGTAATTCATTGTTCCAACCATTCCATGCAGACGTTTTATATCGTGGATTTTAAATCCTTCAAATGCAAGTTCCAATCGTCTTTCCAACAATACATCATCTAATGTCACAGAAGCCTCAGCGGGAAGTCCTGCTCTGGTATGCGTCATATTATAATCATCCTCCGGTGAAGCGCCCACTGCTGTTCCTAAACGCACATTACATTCAGCTCTGATAAGATACATTTCTGCAATTCGAATGAGGGAAAGGTTGCCAAATTCACTGTTGAATTTACCGGTATATGTTACACCTCCATCTTCATAAAATAATCCTAAACGAAGATCAGCTGGATCATATAATGCTAAATGTTCCGGTTCAATTTCCACATCCGCTCTTCCCCCAAAATCATTAATGGAAAAATAAGTATTCATTACATTGGAACCATCGAGTTCCGAAATTTGAGTTGCAAATATATCTTCATCGGTATTGTCGTCCTGATTAAAACTTTCAGCATAAGTTGCACTTAATTCATAATCGTTTGAAGCGATTACCCTGTCGGCAGCATCTCTTGCCGCGGCATAATTTTCCATTTGTAAATACACCCTTGCCAACAAAGCAGCTGCGGTAAATTTATTGATATACTCATCATTTTTTTCCGGTAATAAACTTTCTGCCAAAGTAAGGTCAGCAATTATCTGCGTATAATTTTCTTCCACTGTATTTCTAACAGTTTCCACATTATCGCCTGTAGCCAATGTTGGAATTAATATAATTGGAACCGCCAAGTCAGTAGATGATGTTGCAGGATCATATTGTTTACCAAACATCCTTGTTAATTCAAAATGACACCATGCCCTTAAAGCCAATGCTTCACCTCTTACCTGATCCTGATCGGATGGTAAAACAACATCAATAGCAGTTATTACATTATTTGCCGAGTTGATAGTTTCATATGCATCCACCCATAATGCGGTAACATCACCATTATTAACCAAAATATCGCGATTGAAAATTTCCCTTGGTGCGGTATACGTTCCAACCCATAATATTTCTCCATCTCCTCCCAATAATTCTGCATTGCGCAACATTTCACCACCTGCAAGTGAAGATTGTGAAAAATTGTCGTATGCACCTATCAAGGCCTGTTTAACTCCTTCATCATTATCCAGCGCGGCCTCATTACTTAAACTCTGCGCAGGTTCCAGATTTAATATATCCTTACACGATGTAATACTCAAGGCAATTATTGCTGTAACAAATATTTTATATGTCGCTTTTTTCATAATCATTTCTTTTAATTTTCGATATAAACTTTTTAATTAAAGGGAAAGGCTAATTCCGAAAACAATTGTTTTAGGTTGTGGTGCACTATAAAAATCTATACCGTAATAAACATTATCGGTAAATGAATCGGTAGAAACTTCCGGATCCCATCCTTTATAATTTGTGAACGTAAATAAATTATAAGAAGACACATACAAACGCATGGAACTCATATTAATTTTTTTAACAACACGTTTCGATAATTCATAACTTAAAGTAACCGTTTTCACCCTTAAATAAGAAGCATCGGAAATATATCTGCTTGAACGGGAAGCTGTTCCATTTTCAAATAATAATCTGTTTTCAGGAATATCAGTAACATCACCCGGATTTTGCCATGCATCCAATTGATCTACAGTTTGATTATCGTATTGGCTTGCATTGGAACTCATCCAATAATCACCTTGAAGATTTACATCATTTCCATAAACTGATTGTAAAGCCACATCTAAGGAAAGATTTTTATAGGAGATATGATTTGTTAATCCTGCAATAAAATCAGGATTCGGATCACCAACAATCACATAATTCGCTTCGTTAAAATCTGTAGTTGTTTCATTGCCTGATGTTCCGTCGTTCACATAATATAATCCGTCGCCATTATCAGGATCAACTCCTGCATATTCCGCTCCGTAAAATACACCCAAAGGCTGACCAACCATAATTACATTCATAAAATCGCTTCCGCCAAGGTCAATTAAGGTTTGACCATTTGCGAGTTCCGTTATTTTATTTTTATTTACAGAGAAGTTAACACTGCTGCTCCATTTGAATTTGCCAACAAAGTTTTCTGAATTTAAAACAAATTCAAATCCTTTATTTTCCAGACTACCTATATTTTGTGTTTGGATGGAATAACCTGTAGTTGCCGGAACAGGCACATCTAACAAGAGATCAGTAGTTTGTTTTATATAATAATCTATTTCCCCGTTAATTCTATCTCTGAAGAATCCAAAGTCGATACCGATATCAAATTGTGAAGTTTTTTCCCATGTAAGATCAGGGTTAGCTATGGATGCAGGATATAAGGAAGATGTTCCGTTATAAGTGCCTATTCCGTATAATCCTTTGTAATCAAAATTACCGATACCGGCATTTCCTGTTAAACCAAAACTTGCACGTAATTTCAGAAAACTCAATACTTTATTTTTAGCTAGAAAACTTTCGTTGCTTATTACCCATCCTGCTGCTGCAGAAGGAAAAACTCCATATCTTTTTTCTTCGGCAAAACGAGAAGAACCATCTGCTCTTGCTGTTAACGAAAGTAAATATTTTTCTTCATAATCATAATTTACCCTTGCGAAATAAGAAAGAAAACGATAATAACTTTTAACGGAAGTTCCTGCAACAATTTCTGATGCACTTGCTAAAGTTTGTAATTTATCGTTCGGAAAACCTTGACCTTCCACTGAATTATAATAATCATCATAAGTATTATATTCAGTTCCAGCTGTAAATGCCAAATTATGACTTTCGGTTAATGCTTTATTATAGAGTAATAATAATTTCATATCAAGATACTGCACACCCGAATTATAATTAGTTGCATATCCTCCCACCGATAAGCCTACTTCACTTTTACTTCCATAAAATCTTTCCTGCGCGTGGTTGGTTATGTCTCCGCCTAATTCACCTCTTATCGCCAATGAAGGAATGATCTGATACTCTGTAGTTAAATTGGCAAGTGTTCTAAAGGTTGTGCTTTCAAAAAACACGTTGTCAATTTCTATAAGAGGATTATAATAAAGTGTAGTTGGTTGATTATAATATTCACCTAAAGTATCTTTTGGTGGTGTTACCGGAGATTGTGCAACAATTTGTAATGGTGTTGAAAAGGAATTATCATCCGGAATATCATTATTAATGGAGCGACTTAAACTAAGTGTTAAACCCATCGATAATTTTTCAGTCAGCTGAGCATCCAGATTTGTTGAGGTATTAAAACGATCACCGTGATTTCCTACCATTATACCATCCTGATATGAATAACCTAAACTTGTGAAATATTGAAATTTATCTGTTCCGCCAGATGCAGAAAGATCTATCATGGTAGATACCGCATCCTGAAATGCAAGCGGTTGCCAATCGGTATTTGTTTCTCCGTTTCTCCAATCGCTGTAGCCTGAAAGTTTATCAAATTTTTTCTCTACATCAGAAACATAATCACTCACCGCTTCCTCCACATTTGCATAACCGCTAATTCCGTTTGCAAAATCATATTCACCGGCATTAATAGCTGCTTGTGTATAATAATCAACGTATTCACCGGCATTTAAAAATTCGCGCAATCTTGTAGGTTTACTATAACCGCGCTGATAATCCAATGTTATTTTCGAATTCCCCGCTTCGCCGCGTTTGGTGGTAATAATAATAACACCATTTGCTCCACGAGAACCATAAATTGCACTTGCAGAAGCATCTTTTAAAACTTCCACACTTGCTATATCATTAAAATCAATATCATTTAAAGGATTTAAATAAACATTAAAATAATCGTTAACCGCTACAGTATTGATAGGAATTCCATCAACAATAAATAAAGGTTGATTATTGGCATTAATGGAAGAGGAACCGCGGATACGAATTTTTACATCTCCTCCCACTTTACCATTATTTGCTTCAATAAAAACTCCGGCAGCTTTTCCTTGTAAAGTTTGTTCCACCGTAGAAACAGGCGTAAGTGCTATATCTTCTCCGTCAATTTCACTGATGCTTCCGGTCAGTTTTGTTTTAATTTCGGTACCATACCCAACCACTACAAGTTCCTCCAGCATTTCCTCCGTAGGGTTGAGCGAAATATTTAAAATATTAGTTGCCTTAATAGTCGCTTTTTGTGTCTTGTATCCAATATAGGTAAAAGTTAATGTGCCACCACTTTTTGGGACAAGTATGACATATTTTCCTTCCAGATCGGTGATCGTTCCTTTCTGAGTACCATCAAGAACTACGGTGCATCCAATTAAAGGCGAGTTGTCCTCACTATCTACTACTTTTCCAGTAATAGTGCGGTCTTGGGCCTTCATTTGAATACTAATAAATGTAATTAAAACAGCGAGTAAATACTTCTGCATAGGTTTTGGTTTAGTCGGTGGCTAAAGTAAACCATTTCATTTTAAGTTACTAACAAATTTTTGATAAATTTCGAGTGGTTGTGACAGGGTTAGTTCTGGGTTCTGAGTTCTGAGTTCTGGGTTCTGAGTTCGGGGTTCTGGGTTCTGGGTTCTGAGTTCGGGGTTCTGAGTTCGGGGTTCGGGGTTCGGGGTTCAATTCGGAGGAAAATCATCAGGGCGTAGATAGTTTGTTGTTCTTTATTCCTTGTTCTTTATTCGATATTATTCTGGGTTCTGGGTTCTGGGTTCTGGGTTCTGGGTTCTGGGTTCTGGGTTCTGGGTTCTGGGTTCTGAGTTCTGGGTTCTGGGTTCTGGGTTCTGGGTTCTGAGTTCTGGGTTCTGAGTTCTGGGTTCGGGGTTCTGGGTTCTGAGTTCTGGGTTCTGAGTTCGGGGTTCGGGGTTCGGGGTTCAATTCGGAGGAAAATCATCAGGGCGTAGATAGTTTGTTGTTCTTTATTCCTTGTTCTTTATTCGATATTATTCTGGGTTCTGAGTTCTGGGTTCTGAGTTCTGAGTTCTGGGTTCTGAGTTCTGGGTTCTGGGTTCTGGGTTCTGGGTTCGGGGTTCTGGGTTCTGGGTTCGGGGTTCTGGGTTCGGGGTTCTGGGTTCGGGGTTCGGGGTTCGGGGTTCGGGGTTCAATTCGGAGGAAAATCACCAGGGCGTACATAGTTTGATGTCTGCCTGGACACTGACGGGTTCTTTATTCCTTGTTCTATACCTGTCCGACCACTGGCGGATTCGATATTAATGTATAGAGTGTCCCCACAGAGTTACGCGCAGCGAACTCTGTGGATTCGGAGCAGGATTTTAAATGCAGAGTTTAACATTAGATATGGCTACACCTTCGAGTGTCCCCACAGAGTTATGCGCAGCGAACTCTGTGGATTCGGAATCAAAAGTGTAGAGCCTACCTCGATTTTTTACGCACGGACTGAAGTCCGTGGTTACAAAATGGTTCGTCCCTTCGGGACTGACTTACACGTCGTGGCCGGAAGTTTCTCATCAGCGAAAGCATTACGTTTTTTTAATCGAATGGACAAAAGTTCGGATTTACAAAATGCACCGTCCTTTAAGGACTTTCTCGAATCGGCGTTCCAAATCCCTTCCTACTTTTTTTATCACTTGTTTTCCGCCCAATCCGTGTCATCAGCGTTCCTCTTTTTTTCCATATACATAATTCTCCCAGAGTATGCATTGAAATTGTATTTTTGAGAAAAAATAATTTGTATGAACCGCATAGCCCTCTTTATTTTAATTACCACTTTTTTTATCGCAACTTTAATTCAAGCGCAACCAGCTAATATTAAACCTCCGGTGGCGGAAAGAATTCCGTATACTATTCATGGAACGTTTGGTGACAGAGTGGATGATTATTATTGGATGAACGATCGCGAAAATAAAAAGGTGATCGATCATCTTAGAGCAGAAAATGAATACACCCAAAAAATGATGGAGCATACAACATCATTACAAAATAGATTATTTACGGAATTACAAGGTAGAATAAAAGAAGATGAAAGCTCAGTGCCTTATAAAAAAGGAGACTATTATTATTATTCCCGTTATGTGAAAGGTGGGGAATATCCTATCATCTGCAGAAAGAAAAATAGTTTAAGTGCACAGGAAGAAATTGTAATTGATGGTAACGATCTAGTGAAGGGACATAATTTTTTAAGTTTTGATTATGCTATCAGTCCTGATCAGACAATGGCATGTATAATAATGGATGTACATGGAAGAAATTTTTACACTATTAAAATTAAAGATCTTACTACCGGCAATTGGTTGAAAGATGAAATTGAAGATACACGAGGTGGATGTGAATGGACAAATGATAATAAGGCTATCGTATATGCAGTTCCCGACAAAGTAACGCTACGAACCTATCAGGTGAAACATCATATAATAGGTCAGAAACAAAGTGAAGATAAATTATTGTTACAGGAAGATGATGAAACGCTTGATATATATATATATAAATCGCGCAGTGAGTCCTATATTTTTGCCGATGCAGAACGGTCTGACGCAAGTGTGGTAAGATATACTGATGCCAACAACCCGGGAGAATTTAAGATAATAGCTCCTTTGGAGGAGAATGTATTTTACGATGCCGACCATACTGAAGGAAATTTCTTTTTTATTAAAACAAATTATGAATCGAAAAATTACAAATTGTGTACTTCCGCAATTGGAAATACTTCTAAAAAAGAATGGAAGGATGTAATTTCACATAGAACAAATGTGTTTTTAAATTCAGTTCAATTTTTTAAAACGTTTATGCTTGCAGAGGAATCGGAAAATGGGTTAACCAAACTTCGTATTATTCGTCAAGGTGCGAAGGATGAATTTATTTCTTTTGATGAGGCTGCTTATTATACATCCTCAGGATATAATCCCGAATTTAAAAGTGAAACTTTTAGATATGGATATTCTTCCTTGATAACTCCATATAGCACTTATGAATATAATATTGCAACTAAAGAAAAAACCCTATTAAAGCAGGAGGAAATTCCGAGCGGTTATAAAAAAGCATTGTATGCAACGGAGAGAATTATGGTTCCTGCACGCGACGGAAAATTAATTCCGGTTGCCATTGTTTATCGCACCGATATGTATCAAAAAAACGGAACAGCACCGGGATTTATTTATGGTTATGGTGCTTACGGTTCCAGTAATGAGGATTATTTCGACAGCGATGTATTATCGCTACTCGACAGAGGATTCGTTTATATAAATACACATATTCGAGGGGGACAAGAAATGGGAGGCGAATGGTATGACGATGGTAAAATGTTAAACAAAAAAAATACTTTTTACGATTTTATCGATTGCAGTTTATGGATGATAAAAAACAATTATGTAGCCAACGATAAATTATTTGCCAATGGCGGAAGTGCGGGAGGATTATTAATGGGTGCCATCACAAACATGAACCCTGAATTATATCGAGGCATTATTGCAGATGTGCCTTTTGTAGATGCGATAACAACCATGGAAGATGAAACAATTCCGCTCACAACCTTCGAATGGTTGGAGTGGGGAAATCCAAAAATTAAGGAGCAATACGATTATATGATGACTTATTCTCCATATGATAATGTTGTTGCAAAAAATTATCCAAATCTTTTGGTTACCACAGGCTTAAACGACAGTCAGGTACAATATTTCGAACCTGCAAAATGGGTGGCAAAATTGCGCCAATTAAAAACGGATAATAATTTATTATTATTTAAAATAAATATGGATGCTGGTCATGGTGGACAATCGGGAAGGTATGAGAGTTTAAAGGAGACTGCGTTTATGTATGCATTTATGTTGGATATTTTGGGGATAAAAAATTAATAGTTCAAAATTTAAAAATATTTTAATCAGGAAATAATTTTATTATGGATATTACAATTAATACCCCTGCCCTATTATTTCCAGCCATCAGTCTGATAATGTTGGCATATACCAATCGTTTTATGGCATTGAGTTCAGTAGTCCGTAAATTGCACGACGAATATCAAACTTCTAAAGAAAACAAAAACCTTCAACAACAAATTAAAAACCTGCAACATCGAATTAAACTCGTGCGCCGCATGCAGTTTTTCGGGGTGATGAGTTTTTTGATGGCGATATTATGTATGTATCTGATTTTTATTGATGAAATAAATGCTGCCAATATTGTTTTTGCAATTTCTATATTATTATTTTCTATCAGCCTTGTAATTTCATTAATAGAAATTTTACGAAGCACAAATGCACTGGAATTGGAGTTGGAAGATATGGAGGAGCATAAGGGTGAAGGGTTGACGGGGTTTATTAAGAAGAATTTTTAGGTGGCATTAAATCTCGCAGGGTTTTGCCTGATTAATTATTTTTTTTATGGAGGCAAGAACTTTGCTAGGACATTTGGTGTCAAAATTGTAAACCTCTGTCGTATCATAAATAATATTTACCATTCGCTGATACTTGTCGTCCTCCCTTCCATCAGACCTCACAGGTTAAAAAAAACCTGGTAGGTCGAGGGCGTAATCATTTGTTAGTTTGTAAATCTGGTAATTTGTTAATTGGCCAAGACCGTTCTTTTAAAATAGAGCTCCTGTATTTTGGCTGTTAATCGGTACATTATCTTTGGCTGTTCATCGGTACATTCTCACGCAGTGAGAAACCTCATCGTATCAACATTATCCGCATAATCCCACAACTCCGGAAACTGTGTTTTTCCAAATGGAGTATTTCCTTCTTTATTTGAGGCTACACATTGAAGATCAGCACCAATCGCATTTATTTTTAATGCGAGGTCTTCGTCGTTGGTGTAGCGCTCGCAGAATAAAACGGAGATGGGTGAAAACAGATCTTCCGTTTCGCGGATCATAAAAAAATCGTTGGTGAGGTGTGGGGTTTGATTTAATAATAAGAGGGCGCGGTTGTAGTCGTAGTTATTATTGTATTTTGTATTATCGGCGATGTAACGGAAATCATCCCAAATGCGAAATAATTTTTCGAGGTCGTATAATTCGGGAATAAATATTTTGCTCACGTTTCGGCAACCGAGACCGTAATAATAAAAAACATCTTTGCCGAGTTCTAGAATTTCTTCGTCGCTTTCGTTGCCGGTAATTATTGCAACGGAGGTTCTGTTTCGGCGAATGATATTGGGATATTTACCGAAATAATAATTAAAATAACGCGCTGAATTATTGCTTCCGGTAGCAATTACCGCGTCAAAATTTTCGAGGCGTTCAACAAAATTTATTTTATTTTCAAATTCAGGTTCTATATTAATTAATTGTTTGTGTAACCAGGGAAAAAAGAAAGTATCTTTTGAACTGAGTTTAACCTGAGCTTTATTTCCGCTCATAACCACACTCAAAATATCATGCATTCCCACAAAAGGGACATTTCCGGCCAATACGAGTCCTATGGTTTTATTATTGTCGTCGCCTATCTGATAATTATTTGTCCACTGCGTTAATTTTTCTTCATTAAAAAATTGTTCCCTGAAATTTCTCACCATTAATTCGCAGTGCAAACGTGTGAACCAGGGATTAAACATTTCGGTTTTTGCAAAAATTTCGGCAAGCGATTCATTTTCGGGGTGAAGTAAATTTCCAACTTCGGATAATACAGTTATTCTTTTTGATAGATTCATTTTCAATATTTTGACGACTTTTTTGTTGAGAACGCGTGAGGGATAGTAGCGGAAACCCCACAGCGAGGCACGAGCGAGGAGTTGCAGCGGATAGCCCGACCCGCCGCCGCGGGACACGCCCAAAGTAACAAACTATGGGATGCAAAGTTACTTTAGCTTTTGCAATTTATGATTTACCTATATGCTGCTTAAATATTCCTGCCATTCTTATTTAGACAGATTATAAATATTCCTTAACTTTAATGGTTACTTTGAAATATCGCTATACTGCCTATATATTTGACCGAAAAATTTAAGAAAGACGAATTATGGCTATTATTATTACCTCGGATTGTATCAATTGCGGAGCTTGTGAGCCCGAATGTCCGAATAACGCAATTTATGAAGGTGGTGTTGAATGGGCATTTGCCGACGGAACTACTGTGAAAGGTTCCGTTACGATGTTGGATGGCAGCACAATGGATGCTGATCAGAAGAATGCACCTATATCGGATGATGTTTATTATATCGTTCCGGAAAAATGCACTGAATGTCAGGGTTTTCACGAAGAACCACAGTGCGCCGCCGTTTGTCCAGTAGATTGCTGCCTTCCCGATCCTGAGCATGTGGAGACCGAAGAGCAATTGCTAGCCAAAAAGGCCAAAATGCATATTTGAATACCCAGAATAGTATTATCGAAACGCCATCTTTTTAAGGTGGCGTTTTTTTTAGTCCGATTTATGCAAAAGAAAGGAGTGCAGCGACTGCACTTTTGCATTAATCGGACTTACCCTGAATAGAAAATCCGTCGAAAAACTTATGGGCTTAATTCAATTTTGATAGATTTTTTTATTCAGGGTATTTTAGGTGAAGTACACGATTGCAAGAATAACTTGATCTATCATTGCAGGATTTTCGTCCCCATGGACATTTTTTATATGTCGTGCCTACGGCACTTGGAATCAACCTTAATATTGAGGCTACCGATATATCATCCCTAACGGGATTAGCCCATCCTCATTGTGTGGCGTTTTCGAATAGTAATGATTTATGCAAAAGAAAGGAGTCCAGCGACTGCACTTTTGCATTAATCGGACTTACCCTGAATAGAAAATCCGTCGAAAAACTTGTGGGCTTAATCCAATTTTGATAGATTTTCTTATTCAGGGTATTATATTATGGAGTAACCAGATTGCATAAATAACCATATCTAAAATTGCAGGTTTTTCATCCCCATGAACATTTTTTATATGTCGTGCCTATGGCACTTGGAATCAACGTTAACATTGATGCTACCGATATTTCATCCCTAACGGGATTAACCCATTTAAGGATTTTAAATTCATGCAAACTCCAAAGTCTAAATTTGTAGGAAAGTGCCGTAGGCATGGCATATTGGTAGTACAATTGAATAATTGGTAACCAAGTGCCGTAGGCATGATATGTTAAGATGTTGATGAGGAGATAAATCATCACAATTAGGTTAATTATTAAAGGAAGTTGAAATACTCTACTACAAATTTCTCTTTAGTGGTTATACCAAATTGTGCGGATGTTTAAAAACTACATACTCCACAAATTTGATTTTGCGTTATTTTGCCTGAAATTTCTAGCATGCAAAAAAAGAACGTAGCAGTTATTTGTGGAGGTTACACCGCCGAAAAAAATATTTCGATGGGAAGTGGGGCTGTGGTGGAAAATAATATAAACAGGGAACATTACAATGTATTTAAAGTGCTTGTAGAGGAAAATGGATGTTTTGTTCAGCCGGAAAATACAATGGTAGATATGAGCGATTTTAGTTTTGCGCGCGAGGGACAAAAAATTAAATTCGACCTGGTTTTTAATGCGATACACGGATCTCCGGGTGAGGATGGTAAAATACAGGGGTATTTCGATATGATGAAAATACCTTATACCAATTGTGGTGTGGCAACTTCGGCATTAACCTTTAATAAAACCTGGACAAAAACGGTGTTGGGTGATACGGTGTTAAAGGCTCCCGGGTATTTGGTGCAAAATGATAAAATATCAATTAACAAAGCGCTTGGTGAAATACCTTCAAATCTGAAACTGCCTCTTTTTGTTAAACCGAACAATAATGGCTCGAGTTACGGCATTTCAAAAATTAAAGATTTTGTGCAATTAGAAGGAGCGATAAATGATGCCCTGCAATTTGATAAGGAAGTTTTAGTGGAACAGGGAATAATCGGCAAAGAGGTTACCTGTGGCGTTTATCAATATAAAGGAGAGATAATTGTGCTTCCCATTTGTGAAATTGTTGCCGATAAACATGAATTTTTCGATTATACCGCGAAATATACTTCCGGGGAGAGTGATGAAATAATTCCGGCACGAATTCCCGATGCGGAAAAAATTCTCGTAGAGCAATATTCCACAGCCGTTTATACAAAATTGAACTGTAAAGGGGTGGTTCGCATAGATTATATCATTCAGGATGGAAACCCTTATTTTTTAGAGGTAAATACCGTTCCCGGATTGAGTGAGGCGAGTATAGTACCTAAAATGGCCGCCGCTTCGGGACTTACACTAATAGATTTTTTCGGACGTTTATTGGAAGAAGCTAAGGCAGGGTAAAGTCCGGCTGCATTTAATCAACTATTCCCCTTAATTTTGCCGGTCGGCTGCATGAGCAATCCTAAAAAGAAATCAACAGAAAATGCCGGAACTCTCCGGTTCTTTATCACCAAAACATTTTGGCTGAATGTATTCGCAGCCTTAGTGCTCATCGTGATCATTCTGTGGTTGCTGTTATTTATCGTGCAACAATATTCGCGACATGGTGAAAGTCAGACCGTTCCTGACCTAAAAGGCAAAACCACCCTGGAAGCCATGCAGGAATTGGATAATCTGGACCTTGAATATGCAGTGATGGACTCCACTTACGATTCGGATGAACGCCCAATGACCATCATTTCACAGGATCCTATTCCCTTTTCGAAAGTAAAAAGTGGTCGCAAAATTTATGTGACTGTTAACATGAGGCAGCCGCCTAAAACCCAAATTCCAACCTTTGAAATAGGCACCAGTTATATAAGTGTGCGCGAAATTCTGGAAAGTCACGGCCTAAAGGTTGGCGATATCATATATAAACCTTTTGAATATCGCGATGTATACCTTGATATGCGAATGCATGGTGAAAGTAGATCGCTGAAACCGGGAAGTGAAATTCCCAAAGGCTCCAAAATTGACCTTGTTTTGGGAAATGGATTGGGAGATACCAAGATCACAATTCCCGACCTTTCGGGGCTTACCTATATTGAAGCGGTGAACCTAATTCAGTTAAAAGAGCTTACTTTGGGAACGGTAATTACTTCGGGTACAATTAGTGATACAACAGATGCGTTTGTGTACAAACAGTATCCGGAGGCAGGAAACGAAAGAACAATAAATTTGGGTTCCATGATAGATATCTGGATATCGGAGGATGTAAATTTGATAGTTCCTTCCGGAAATACGGATGATGCACCAAATAATGATGGGGAATTTAAACCCTGAAAAAATATTTTCATGAAAAAAAATATATTTAATTTAATATTATTAATGATCTCCACTGCGGCATTTTCGCAGGAGGCACTTTATCCTTTAAAAAATAACAGTGCGTTAAATGAAAAAAGAATTCCTGTTGCAGGAAGCAGAAGCATTGTGGAAACAAGAGATACTTTGTGCCTCCCATTTCTGGATGATTTTTCGAACAGAAATATTATCATAAATGAAACCACTATTAATTGCGGTGATACCGTTAATTATTTTACCTCTGCGGTTTATCCTTCCGCTCTTTTTTGGGTGGATAGTAATGCATATGTTAATCTTACTTATCCAACCTTACCTCCCACTTATGGCGTGGTAACTTTAGATGGATTAAATAAATTCGGCGGACCTTACAACGAAGCTTCCACTTTCGATATGGCGGATTTTCTTACTTCAAAACCCATTTATTTGGGAGGAACTCCGATTGACTCCGTGTATTTAAGTTTTTATTTTCAACCCGGTGGTTTTGGTGATTTTCCAAATGAAAATGATTCACTGATATTGGAATTTAAAAACAGCCTCGGCGAATGGAGACATATTTGGCATACTGTAAACACATCTGGAGATGATCCGCAATCATTTAAATTGCAAATGGTGGCTGTGGAGGATGAATATTTTTACGACGGGTTTCAATTTCGCTTCCGCAACTGGGCTGGTGTGAATGGAAATAATGATCACTGGAATATTGATTATGTTTTTTTGGATGAGGACAGAACATTTAATGATACACTATTTCGCGACGTAGCGATAGTATATCAACCGGAAAAATATTTAAAACGTTATCGCCAAATGCCATGGAATCAATTTAAAGATCATCAGGCATCGGAACTTGCAATTGAGCATGGGGTATTCATGTATAATAATTTTAATACTATTGTAAATACTTCGTATCAATATCAAGTAAATGAAAAATATACAGGGGAAGAAATTATTGCTCCTACTACTCCAATTTCTGTAAACCTGGATCCATTTACCGTTGCATTGGATGCATTTCCTACATTTGTTATTCCTACAACCACTCCTAATTATGAGGAGGATAGTATGACGGTTAATTTTAAATATATTTTAAATCCTGCAAGTGATATCAATAGAAGAAATGATACCATGTTATATGAGCAGGCATTTTATAATTATTATGCCTACGATGATGGCACTGCGGAAAAAGCATATGCAATTATCGGAACAGGTGCCAAACTCGCTATTAAATTCTTCGCAAACGAACCGGATACTTTAAAAGAAATTTATATTCATTGGGCTTATGTGGATGGAAATGCAGGCAATTTATTCTTTTCATTAATGGTTTGGGATGATATTGATACAACCCTTGCTTCAGCAGATGAAAATATCATTTTTCAAAACGATTTTCTTACTCCAAAATATGTTGACAGTGTAAATGGATTTTACGTTTATAAGCTTGTGGATTTTTTAGGAAATGCAACCCCTGTTGTAGTTGATGGTGCATTTTATGTCGGATGGCTGCAAAGTCAGGATGATTTTTTAAATGTTGGTTTTGATGCTAATAACGATGCACACGACAATGTATATTTTAATGTGGGTGGAAGTTGGCAAAAATCCAGTTTACCGGGTGCAGTTATGATTCGCCCTCAGGTGGGTGGAAATTATTCTTTATATAGTCCGATAATTAATAATGATCCGAAATCAACTGCTGTAAATGTTTATCCAAATCCTGCTTCTTCGGTTTTGAATATTGATATTGATAATAATAATGTTTTAGACTATTCCATATTCGATCAAGCTGGAAGAATGGTTACAAGAAGTTCTAATAATAATAAACAAATAGACATTCAAAATTTACCTTCCGGATTTTACATACTGGAAATGAACGATTTTAAATCGGGAGCAGTTTATTATTCTAAATTCATGAAGAATTAAATTCAGACAAACTCAATTAATACAATGGATATTACTGTACAAGAATTAAAAGCCCGAATGGATGCGGGTGAAGAATTATTTATAATTGATGTTCGTGAACCACACGAGTATGCTGCATTTAATATTGGTGCAGAAAATATTCCTTTAGGAACAATTCCACAACGGATGTATGATTTTGATGAGGACAAAGACCGCGAGATCATTGTGCATTGTCACGCAGGTTCCAGAAGCAACACTGCCAAAGCAATTTTGACGCAGTCGGGATTTACCAATGTGCGCAATTTGCTTGGGGGAATGGTTGACTGGCAGCTCAATTTTCCTGTGAAATGACGGAGGATAATTATCCTATTGTCTTTTTTGATGGTGTTTGCAATTTATGTAACAGCAGTGTCCAGGTAATTATTCGGAACGATAAAAATAAAATATTTCGTTTTGCTTCTTTGCAATCGGATTTTACAAAACAATTTTTAGCTAAACATCAATTTGATATCAATTCTGATTCCATAATTCTTTTTTATAATTCCCGTTTTTACGAAAAATCTTCCGCAGCATTAATTATTGCAAAAAATTTGCGATTTCCTTTTCCTTTATTATTAATTTTTTGGATAATACCAATTCCTATCCGAAACTGGATGTATTCTTTTATTGCTAAAAATCGTTATCGTTGGTTTGGGAAAAAGGAATCTTGTATGATACCGGAGCCGGGATTGAAGTCGAGGTTTTTAGATTGAATCCAAAGTGAATGTATTATTTTCAATTGTTTAAGTCTTGAAGAAATAGTAATTCTCTTTTTTTGGCCGGGAAGACGGGGAGTGCGGGAAGTATGCGGGAAGTAATTTTAGGTGGAATTATATTTTGATTTCCTAATGGAGATTTTTTATGCCACGAAGACACAAAGAACACGAAGTTTACACGAAGAAATTTTAGTCGGAATTATATTTTAATCTCTAATTAAACATTAAAATATTATCATAAAGTTTATTGGACTAATAATTTAATGAATTTTCAATGGAACGAATTCGCTTAGGGTTGTCACCGGGCCTCAGCGGATGACTCCAATATCCCTTATTCGCAGCCACAAGCCTGAAATGTTTTAATGTTAGCACTAGGTTAGCGAAAGCAAGTGCCACCGTCAGGAAAAAATTAAATTATCAACTTAATTTAATTTATAAAATGAAACTAAAAACATCCTCCAAAGTGTGGCACCTCTTTCGCGTATTGTGGCAAGAATTAGGGATATGGAGTCAGCCGGTGAAGCCCTTGTCCGCCGCGGCGGATGGCGCCACCTTTTGATCAAGCAAAAGGTGGCAAAGTTTCATGAGGACGAAAATTATTAATAAGTATCGTAAACGTACCTTCCAACAATGTAACAACCCACAAATTTTCGCTCAATTTATATTAAATTTACATCCTTGATGAGAACAGGGTTGCTACTTACAATATTGGTATTATTTTTTCTGCTTTTAACTTTTTGCACAAAAAAAGAAAAGTTAAACAGTAACGACTCCCCCTATTTAAATCAAAATGATACTGTTCAATATGTTGGAATGGAAACATGTCGCTTATGTCATGTTGATCAACATTCTACTTTTATTCACACAGGAATGGGTTTGAGTTTTGACAAGGCAACACATGCAAAAAGTGCAGGAATTTATGATGAACACGCAGTGGTTTTTGATACCCTGAATAATTTGTGGTATAAACCTTTTTGGCAAAACGACTCACTTAAAATTATGGAATTTCGTTTGGCAAAGGGAGATACTATTCATAAACGTATTGAATCAGTAGCATATATTATTGGCAGCGGACAACATACCAATTCACATTTAATTAATATTAACGGATATATTTATCAGGCGCCCATTACTTTTTATACCCAAAAAAAACAATGGGACATGGCGCCCGGAATGGAGAGTGGATTCAGCTCGCGTTTTTCGCGAATTATTGAAAGTGAATGTATGAATTGCCATAACGGTATTCCGCAAATGATAGCAGGTTCTGTGAATAAATATCAGATGATACCAAGTGGTATCGACTGCGAGAGATGTCATGGCCCGGGAAGTTTACACGTTGCACGGGTGAGTAATAATATTTTGGTGGATACTTCAAAGGAAATTGATTACTCGATCGTAAATCCCAGAAAATTATCGGTGGAATTACAAAATGAATTGTGTAACCGTTGTCATTTACAAGGTGTAAATGTGTTAAATGAAGGCTCCAGTTTTTTCGATTTTAAACCCGGCGATAAGATCTCCGATCATTGGAATATATTTTTACCGGAGTTTGATGGTGCCAACGATAAATTTTTAATGGCATCGCAAGCCGACAGATTAAAACAATCGCAGTGTTTTATCCAATCACAAAAAATATCCTGCATTACTTGTCACAACCCGCATGTTAGTGTAAAAAATACACTAAGTGTTCAATACAATACCGCATGTAAAAGTTGCCATACACCAAAAGTAAATTATTGCACGGAAACCGAAGTAGCAAGAATGGATATGGGTGATGATTGCAGCGGTTGTCATATTCCGAAATCGGGAGCCATAGATATTCCGCATGTTTCCATCTCCGATCATAAGATCCAAATCCCCAACAAAGAAACTGCAAAAAAAGATGGAAGTTTTAAGGGATTGAAATGTATGACGAATGAAAACCCGGATGCACTAACCATGGCAAAGGGATATTTGCAGTATTATGAAGCATTTAATAATGAAGCGATTCTTCTCGACAGCGTTCAGTTTTATTTAAATAAGGTAAAAAACAAAGATGATCTTTATCGCAAAGCGCTGATACATCTTAATTATTTAAAAGGTAATTTCAAACAAATAGTTGATCTTTCCACTCAATTTGATTCTCAAAGGATAGATATGTGGACAGCTTATCGCATTGGTGAAGCCTATTTGTCAGCAGGGAAATATCCTTCGGCAGTTAATTATTTTTCAACAGCGGTCTCCTTACAACCACTCAATCTCGATTACAATTTTAAGCTTGCTACTGCACAATTATTTTCAGGTGATATAAATGCTGCGGAGGAAAAATATCTTTTCATAATAAGTGAAAATCCTACATATTATTTAGCCTGGAACAATCTCGGTGTTATACAAATGAATTCCGGTCGTTTGAAAGAAGCGGAACAAAGTTTTTTAAAATGCATTCGATTAGATCCTGATTATATCAATGCACGAATAAAACTTGCTGAACTATATCTCAACACCAGACAGAAAACCAAAGCCACAGAACTGATCGATTACTTAAAGGAAATGTATCCTGATGACGCCACAGTTAATCAACTTCTGTTGAAACTGAGATCAATTTAGTGCTATATTTGCGGGGAATTGAAGAAAAAATGAAGCTTTTACCTGCTAAGTTAAGAAGAACCATCATCAACAGGTATATCCTTTTTGTAGAGAAATCGAAACATACCAGTATTCCTGGATTTGATAAGATTCCTATTTATGATGTAGTTACCTTTTTCAGGCAGGAGATCAAACGCGATCAATTGCCGGTGCGAGCATCTGCAATTTCCTTTAATTTTTTGCTGGCAATATTTCCATCCATTATATTTTTATTTACATTAATTCCGTATATCCCCATTGGAGGATTAGATATTATTATCCATAAATTTTTTAAGGATGTTTTACCGGACAGTGGTTATACATTTCTGGAATCAACTATTACAGGCATAACTGATATCAAACGCGGAGGATTATTATCCATTGGTTTTGTGTTTGCATTTTATTTCTCTACCAATGGAGTGAGAATGCTCATCCTCACTTTTAATAAGGACCATACCATATATGCCAGAAGGGGATTTTGGCGAAACAGGCTGGCTTCGATGCGACTTACATTTTACTTATTTATTTTATTTTTCTTTTCTCTAATTCTAATCATCACCGGTGACAATGTAGTAAATTGGGTAGGAGAATTAATTCATTGGCAGGATAAAACAGGTAAATTATTTTTAACCATAGTACAATACGCGATTTTACTGATGTTATTTTTTTCAGGCATCTCTTTAATTTATTATTATGGACCTGCAGTAAAACACCGATGGCGTTTTGTTACTCCGGGAGCAACGTTTGCAACCATTTTTTCCATACTCACCTCCTTGGTTTTTGGATATCTTGCAAATAATTTCTTATCGTATAACGAATTATATGGCTCCATTGGAACCTTAGTTGTTTTAATGATCTGGATCAATCTGAATTCACTTGTTTTATTAGTTGGTTTTGAAATAAATAACAGCATTGATATGAATAGGGTGTTGCGTCAAAAGATTCAAAAAGAAGAGGAACTTCCCTCCTTTTAAAGTTTATAGAACTGCTATAACACAATTTAACATCTAAATGACATTTTTTAGCGTTGTTTCTTCTAATATTGAAGTTTGATGGCAACTCAACCTCATTTCGATACCTGGACCATTCTTTTTTTGATATCCGCCATACATGGATTTGTACTTTCATTTATGTTATTCCGACATGAAAATGGGAATTTTAAAGCGAATAAAATTTTGGCAAGCATCATTATTTTGTTTGCAGTAAGCATGACCTATTATGTTGCATACTGGTCAGGGTTTTCCAGTAAATATATTTGGATGAATGGGTGGATCGCACCAATTTCCTTCTTGTATGGTCCCTTGATCTATTTATATGTTTTAACATTGAATGATAAAGAAAGATCGCCACAATTCAATTTACATTATATTCCGTTTATTCTCCACGTTATATTTATGATCCCTTTGCTGATCAGGAATATTTTCGGTGTTGTGCCATTTCTCAGGGATAATTATTTCATTCCTTTTAATAGATTTATTACACCGGTAAACTATGGATTTATAGCTTTACAATGTATCAGCATGGTATTTTATGCTATTCTCATTATGAGATACACACAAAGGGAAAGGCAAAAGATAAATGAGTTTGCCTTACCTCAGGAACTTGTTAAATTTAAATGGCTAAATCAAATCTCCTGGTTTTATTTAATATTTTCCGTCGTGAGTATAAGTTATTGGATCTTAGTAGCCACAGCGTTGCTTAAATTGGAATACGACTATGCAATATCTATTACAATAAGTGTTTTTATTTATATAGTTGGATATATGGGTTTTAAACAACCTTCTATTTTTAACGAAAGAATAATAATGGCTGCCCCCGAGGAAGAAGTTCCTGAAATGGGTGTAAAACATATTAAAGCTAATATCAAATACGAACGATCTACGTTAAAAAAGGAAGAAGCTGAAATTTTATACAAACAACTTCTTCAAATAATGGAGACCGACAAACCCTATTTGCGCAACGACCTTAAAATTCAACAAGTTGCAGCTTTATTAAAAATTTCAACACATCATCTTTCGCAGATCATAAATGAATTGGGTGGTCAAAATTATGCCGACTTCATCAATGTTTGGCGCATTCGCGAAGCTGAGCGTTTACTTTCTGATCCAACCAACAATGAAAAGATCTTATCCGTAGCATTTGATGTTGGCTACAACAACAAAGCAACTTTTAATACTGCCTTTAAAAAAATTACAGGCCTCTCTCCTTCCGATTATCGCAAAAGGGCACTTCAAAAGGTAGTTGCCTGAAAAAAAAGAGGTCAAAAATTATCGGATAGAACCCTGTTTATTTATATCAGGGCCATTTTTGCCTCAAAATAATTATTTATGAAAAAAATATTTACATGTTTTTTAATTGGGTTACCTTTTTGGGTGACTGCCCAATTATTTACCGAAGTAACTGACGACAGCAATGCATTGGTTGATGCCCCGGGTGCTACAAACGGATCTTATACAGGATGTTCCTTTATTGATTATAACAATGATGGATGGCTCGATGTTTTTTGGGTTCGTGGGGGATTATTTTTGAATGATGGAGCCGGAAGTTTCACAAAAATTCTAAGCAGTAATCTTAAAACTGATTCCGGCTTTGGCAATACATGGGCCGATTATGATAATGATGGATATATAGATTGTTTTATTTCAGGAGGAAGCACACGGGGCTCAACCTTACATAAAAATAACGGTGATGGCACCTTCTCAAAAATTATTGTGGGTGCTCTTGCTGATAGCACAACATTGCGTGGTTGGGGTTGTGCCTGGGGTGATATGAACAATGATACCTGGGTTGACCTTGTAATTGCCGCACCTCTTGGTTTTGCGGGAATAACAGACAGTAATAAATTATTATTAAACGAAAATGGTATAAATTTTTCGCGTTTGGATACCGCTTTAATTTGTATCGGTACTGCTCCTTACACGGTTCCCAGTTGGAGCGATTATGATATGGATGGAGATATGGATTGTTTTATTGGATCAGGTCCTGCAAACGGAACAGTAATGCCCGATTATTTATATAACAATCAGTTCGCCGCCACCGGAGCAGTTGGTTATTTTAAAAAAATCACAACAAATCCTATCGCAACCGATAATGTTGACGGACAAATTTGGAATTGGATAGATTATGATAATGATGGAGATCTAGATGCATACCTGACAAATTACGTGGGCACATCGGGGGGCGTTGGAATGCAAAACAATTTATATAGAAATAATGGCGGTACATTTACAAGGATGACATCTGCTGAAGTTGGAAATATAGTTTCAGATCAGGGCTTAAGTCTTTCTTCTGTGTGGGAAGATTTTGATAATGACGGAGATATTGATTGTTTTGTCACCAACGATGCATCTTCCTGCAAATATTATCAAAATAATAATGATGGAACTTTTACAAGTATTACCACGGAAGAACTGGTGGAAAATAATGGTTCTTATTATGGTGCGAGCGCAGGAGATTACGACAAAGACGGTGATGTTGATCTGTTTGTTGTGGGAGCAGGAAGTGGAAAAGCTTTATATAATAATAATGCATCATCCAATGGAAATGGTTGGGTTAATTTTAAGCTTACCGGTAATGGTCCGGGATTAATTATTGGTTCCAATCTTTCTGCAATTGGTGCACGGGTTAATGTAAAAGCAAAAATTAATGGAACAGATGTCTGGCAGCTTCGGGAAGTGAGTGCACAAAATTCATTTAATAGCATGAATTCGTTAAATGTGGAATTTGGGTTAGGAGATGCCGCTATTATTGATTCTCTCATTATATTCTGGCCATCAGGAGCAATAGATAAATGCGCCAATATTGCAATTAATAATTATTATGATGTTCAGGAAACTTTTTGTCCTGTGCAGGTGAACATTCCGGAAATAAATAATATCAGTGTTTTCGGGATATCACCAAATCCTTCTTCCGATAATTTTGTAATTAAATATCAGATATCTGTACCCTCCAATATAGAATTATTTATTTCGGATAGTATGGGCAGAAGAATTGAAACTTTGTTTACAGGGAATCAAAATAATGAAATTCAAACAAAAAACTGGAATGCATCCAAATACCCGGTTGGAATATATTATTGCACTCTAAGAACAGAAACTAATTTCTCCGTGTTGACACTGGAAATACAAAAATAAGGTATTGAAAATGGATAACTTGCTGATAAAACAGGTTATCCATTTTCTTTTTTATTACAATAATTTTTCCGGTTATTACGTTTTATCATTCCATTTGAGGAATGAAAACCCTACTTAGAATTTTACTCGTATTATTACTGATCCTGTGCATTGCAGGTGTTACTGCTATTATTAAATATCCGTTTTTCAATCCAGTTTATCGACACAAATATTCTGATGAAAAATATGAAATACTTATTGAGAATTTAAAAAATAAAGGTGCGATCTCAACAAGTGAACGTAAATCAGAAATCGTTACTAATTTTTCAGAAATATATCCTTATTGGCTCGGCACTCGTTGGAATTTTAATGGAATTTCGCAGGTTCCTGGTGAGGGAAGTATTGCCTGCGGATATTTTGTTACAACTGTTATCAGAGATATAAATTTTGATATTGATCGGATAAAACTTGCGCAATGTGCCTCCGAAAAAATGATCATCGAATTGATTGATGAAAAAAAAATAAAACGGTATAATGGAAAAGAAAACGAACTGATGTTAAAATATCTTGAGGATCAGAAAACCAATCTTTTTATTGTGGGACTTGATAACCATACCGGATTTATATTAAATGATGGAAATGAACTTTATTTTATTCATAGTAGCGGGCGATTCCCTTTTTGTGTAATAAAAGAAAAAGCAAAGAATTCGAAAACTTTACTTGAATCAAAATATAAAGTATTGGGTTGTATCAGTGAAAGTACAAAAATATGGACATATCAAAAACTATAAAAACTGCTCTGTCATTACTACCGAAACAGAACCAATCTCCTGTAAGGCAAAATAATGTGAAAAATAATTTTCAATATTGATATCATCTTGTATTTCAATTATTTTATTTAAAAAATCGCCTGCTTTATCCTCACAATCAAATTGCAAACAGCGATTATCCTGCATGGCATGGATCATGAGTCGCAGCATATTCTCCTCCGGATATACCCGGAGCGACAGAGTATTTTTATAGGAATAAAATGCTTTAACTCCTGCATTTAATTTATTTTTTTCGAGATTGGAAAGACTTTCCGCATGCCAGCCTTTGTTTATCAGATTTTCGTGTTGAGTGGATGTCAGCATAAATATTAATTAAAATAGGTTTGATAATAAATTAGTGTAAGAACAAAACAAATTACCGCTAAAACGAAAGTAAGTACCATTTGCAGTGTAAGCTTCTCTCTTTTTAACGATACATTTCCTTGTTTCAGTGTTTTCAGATAACGGGAAGTATTTCCTAAAATTAAATTTCTTAACGTAAAATATTGAGTAATTGATGTTACCGGAATAAGCCAGGTAAGAAGCATTTCCCATATCATCAGTCCATAACCGAATATGCTGAGCAAAATCAGCCAGTTGATATTGAAAATTATTGCGAGAATCGGCAAAACGGATTCTACCAACTTAAAAATCCTGTTTCTGGCAGAATCAGCCTGCACAGAAAAATTGTAATATAAAAAAAACAATATCTGGATGGTTAAAGCAGCATAGAACATGTGTAAATTTAGGAAAAAGTGGGTTTTTGGAGAGGAAAAGGAAGGAAAAGCGGGTAAAAAAGTTTAACGTGAGGGACCCGGGAGAATTTCCTACGTAGTAAACCTCTTCAACAAAGATCAATAAAGAATCCGCCAGTGGTCGGACAGGTATCGAACAAGGAATAAAGAACCCTCCATTGGTCGGGCAGGCATTAAACGGATCGACGGCCCGGGAGAATTTCCTCCGAATTGAACCATTTCAACAATTTCAACCCCTTCAACCCAAATCAATAAAGAATAAAGAACAAGGAATAAAGAACCCGCCAGTGGTCGGGCAGGCATCAAACAGATCGACAACCCGAATGAATATCCTTCGAAATGAACTTCTCCAAACATTTCACCAGTTTTCAAAGTACCTAAAAGGTAAGCTCCCCTATGGGCTGGGAGCCCTCAGATCGACACCTTGGGAGAATATCCTCCGAATTGAAAACCATCAATAAAAATTAATATCGAATAAAGAATAAGGAATAAAGAACATCAAACTATCTACACCCAAGTGATTATCCTCCGAATTGAACCCCGAACCCCGAACCCAGAACTCAGAACACAGAACACAGAACTCAGAACACAGAACTCAGAACTCAAACAAAAAATCCCGCTATCGCGGGACTGCCTGTCGTTTGCGGAGAGTCAGGGATTCGAACCCCGGGAGGCTTACACCTCAACAGTTTTCAAGACTGCCGCAATCGACCGCTCTGCCAACTCTCCGGGGCAAAGATAGATGAAGGCTTTCACGTTTTAAAATATTTCAAAAAATATAGTAACTTGCAGGAGCGACCTATTTATTTAACTTCTAAATCTTCTGTTATGTCAACTGTCCACAAAATCCTGGAGAAAAAGAGAAAAACCCCTTTCACAATTCATCCCGACATCTCTGTTTACGATGCTTTGAAGAAAATGATGGAAAACAATATCGGTGCACTTATCGTGATGCGCGGAGATACTTTCATCGGACTATTTACGGAAAGAGATTATGCCCGTAAAGTGGTACTTAAAGAGAGAACATCCAAAGAAACTCAGGTCAATGAGATAATGGACGAAAATTGTGAGCTGGTGAGCAGCAGTACATTGATCAAGGATTGTATGAACATCATGACAGAAAACTCCATTCGTTATTTACCTGTGCTTGATGATAATAAACTGACAGGGATCATCTCCATTGGTGATGTGGTGAAATTTATAATAGAAGATCAACAATTTACCTTGAGTCAATTGGAGAATTATATCAACGATTCAAGATAGACTTTATCGGGCTGCTTCTTTACTCATCCTTTTAACAACAGTGTTATTTATTAAAACCTGTTAATAAAAGCATTGGCTTTTTGATATGTTATACTAATTCCCGTATTTCGTATGCAATTACCCTTTCCATTTATTGGATTTGCGGTATCCACATATTTATAAACCTGAAATTATTTATGAAAAAAAATTTACTGATCTTTTTATTATGTATTTCACAATTGCTTTTTGCGCAAAAAAGTAAAAATCAAAATACCGTAATTGCTCTACCATTTGATACCACAATTACTAATCAATTGCAATTTCGTAATGTGGGTCCCTGGAGAGGAGGAAGAAGTACTGCAGTGGTGGGAGACCTGGAAAATAAACAATTATTTTATTTCGGAGCTACAGGTGGAGGAGTTTGGAAATCAAATGATGGTGGCAATAACTGGAATAATATTTCAGATGGTTTTTTTGGTGGATCTGTTGGTGCAATAACTGTAAGCAAAAGTGATCCTTCCGTTATTTATGTAGGAATGGGAGAAAATTCCATGCGTGGAAATGTGAGTGAAGGATTTGGAATGTGGAAGAGTGAAAATGGTGGAAGAAGTTGGAAGAATATCGGATTGAATGATACACGACATATTATGCGTATTGTTGTGCATCCTAAAAATTCGGATATTGTTTATTGTGCCGCTCTGGGACATTTATTCGGGCCAAATAATGAACGGGGAATATTTCGTTCAACAGATGGCGGAAATAATTGGAAAAAAATTATGTACGTTAGTGATAATGCAGGTGCATGTGACCTGGTTATTGATCCCACTGATCCGAATATTTTAGTAGCAACATTTTGGAATGTTAAAAGAACACCATATTCTTTGGAAAGTGGTGGTCCTGGTTCAGGAATTTATAAAACAACGGATGGCGGTGATAACTGGATAAATATCAGTACTAATAAAGGACTTCCAAAGGATACATTAGGAATTATTGGAATAACAATTTCAAAATCAAATCCAAATATTTATTACGCAATAGTAGAATCAAAAACAGGTGGTGTATTTAAAAGTACCGATGCAGGAAAAACATGGACAAAAACAAATTCGGAAAGTAATTTGCGTCAACGTGCATGGTATTTTTCTAAAATATTTTGTGATCCCTCCAATGAAAATATTGTTTATGTTTTAAATGTGGAATTTTGGAAAAGTACGGATGGTGGAAAAACATTTTCTTCCATCAATACTCCTCATGGCGATCATCATGACCTATGGATAGATCCAAATGATGCACAGCGCATGATCATTGCAGATGACGGCGGAGCGCAGGTTTCGTTCGACGGAGGAAAAAACTGGAGCACTTATTATAATCAGCCAACATCACAAATTTATCGCGTAACTACGGATAATGATGTTCCATATAGATTATTAGGAGCACAACAAGATAATTCTTCGCTCAGAATTAAACACAGAAGTGAAGGCGGCCAAATTGACGGAAATGATTGGGAACCAACGGCAGGTTTTGAAAGCGGACATATTGTTGCAGATCCCGATAATTATAATGTTGTTTATGGTGGAAATTATTCCGGGTTTATTGGAGTTTATAATCATTTAAATGGCGATAGCAGAAATATTACTGTTTGGCCAAATGATCCTTTAGGACAAGGTGCCGATATTCAAAAATATCGCTTTCAATGGAATTTTCCTTTGTTCTTTTCTCCTCACGATGCGAATAAATTATATGCTGCAGGTAATGTTTTATTTTCCACTACTGATAATGGTACAACATGGAATGCGATATCTCCGGATCTCACTACAAATGATAAAAGCAAACAACAACCCAGCGGAGGAATTATAACAAAAGATAATACCGGTGTGGAAGTGTATTGTACCATTTTTGCAGCTGCAGAATCTCCCCTCGAAAAAGATGTTATATATACAGGAAGTGATGATGGTTTGATCCACATTACAAAAAATGGCGGACAAACATGGGAGAATATTACTCCGGTTGATCTGCCGAAATTCACCATGATAAATTGTGTTGAACCTGATCCATTGCAAAAAGGAAAAATGTATTTTGCCGGAACAAAATATAAATCAGATGATTTCACTCCGTATTTATATGTTACGGAAGATTATGGTAAAAGCTGGAAAAAAATTACTAACGGAATAAATAAAGATCATTTTACAAGAGTAATTCGCGCAGATAAAAAACGCAAAGGATTATTGTATTGCGGAACGGAATATGGAATGTATATTTCCTATAATGACGGAGCAAATTGGTATCCTTTTCAGATCAATCTTCCAATTGTTCCTATCACTGATATGACCATTAAAAATAATGACCTGATCCTCGCAACACAAGGAAGAGGATTTTGGATATTGGATGATATTAGTGCGCTTCAGGAAATGAATAATGAAATAAAACAAAAACCATTTCATGTTTATACAATTCGCGATAGTTATAGAATAGGCGGATATCAAATTGAAAACCCGGTTAATGCCGGTAAAAACCCTACACCGGGTCTCGTGATCAATTATTACATTCCGGCAAAACCCGGATCCCCTAATGAACCTGACTCAGGAAAGGTTTTATCCATAGAATTATATGATAATAACAACAAACTTATAAATACTTATTCTTCCTCCGCAACAGATAAAAATGTAAAACTCGAATTTCAAACCGGATTAAATCAGTTCAACTGGAATTTTAATTATGCTGATGCCAAAAAGGTAGAAGGTATGTTTTTGTGGAATGGAACTCCCGGCGGACCTTCGGCTGCACCAGGAGCTTATAAAGCCGAAATAAAATATGGAAGTGATAGTGTGTTGATGAATTTTAATATACTACCAGATCCAAATTCAGAAGCAACTCCCGAAGATTACCAATTACAACATGACTTTTTAATTCAGGTACGCGATAAATTTGATGAGGTTCAAACTGCAATTAATGACATGTGGTCGTTGCAAAAACAAATGGATAATTATATCAATAAATTAGGAGATTCAGCACCAAAGGAATTAAAAGATTCAGTTGCCGCATTAAATAGCCGTATGACCAGCATTATCGAATCAGTATATGAAACAAGAAATAAAAGCAATCAGGATATGTTGAATTACGGGATAAAACTGAATGATAAATTAGCGGGTGTTTACAATGCAGCATCGCGTGGAAATTTCCGCCCATCAAAAAATCAGATTTCCGTATATAATGAACTTAGTAAAGAAGCTGATATTCAATTAGCTAAATTCGAAGAGATCAAAAAAACAGAGGTCAAAAAAATAAATGATATGATCAGATCGCTAAATCTACCTATAATTATAGTGGAGGAAGACAAATAATAGCCCGGAGGACGACCGGCACCTCAGAAATAGCTATTCATATTCGGGAAAATTTTACTTTTAAACCACAATTCGTATTTTTGGCACTAGCTAATTAAAACCCAATTAATACTGCTATGAAGAAAGTATTGTTCATGATCGTATGTCTGTTATTTGCAGATCAGATCTATTCACAAGTAATTAATATTGAGGACAAACGCATAAAAACCGACACAGTAGGTTGGGCTGGCAGCGGAGAAGCCTCGCTGTATATGAGTAAAAATAATGATTATGTATTATCCATACTCACCGATCTTCATATTCAATATAAGACCAAAAAGAGTTTATTTCTTCTCTTGACGGATGTTGCAACAGTGCAAGTAAATGAAAATCAGAAATTCGTAAATTCCGGTTTTCAACATTTTCGTTATAATTATAAAATAAAAGATCGTTTTGTTTGGGAAGCATTTGTTCAAGGTCAATACAATGAACCACTTGCTATTGATCTGCGCATTTTAACAGGTACCGGTCCGCGATTTAAAATTATAGGTTCAGATGAATTCCGATTATATGCCGCTGCTTTATACATGTATGAAAATGAAAAAAATACCGGCGTTGAAACTCCTCAACAAAATCACAGGTTAAGCAGTTATATTTCCTTTACCTTATCTCCCAAAGAAACATATTCAGTTGTAAGCACCACCTATTTCCAACCAAGATTTGATGATTTTTCTGATAGACGTATTTCCACATCACTGGATATAAAATCTTATCTCACCAAAAAATTATATTTAGTAGTTAATTACAATTTACTCGATGATTCTGCACCTGCGGAAGGAGTGGTAAATACTATTTATGAGTTGACAGCGGGATTGGGGCTGGAGTTTTGAGGAATGACGTAGGACCTACGACATAGGACCTACGACATAAGACATACGACATAGGAAGTAGGAAGTAGGAAATAGGAAATAGGATTTGGTTGGCTCAGAGTGTGAATTTTATCTTCCAATTCTTAATTTGATGTAATTTGTTGTAAAAATATACTTTACAAATAAATATTATTTCTTCGTGAAACCTTTGTGTCTTCGTTCCTTTGTGGCCATTTGAATTATGTGGTAAAAGTGAACTAATTTTAGCATGTAAAATTTCCTTAAGAATTTAATCAGTCGCCACTCGAATTTTACTTTATTTTGCCACGAAGGCACTAAGACACGAAGAAATCACTAAGAAGTTTGAGATGGATATAAAATTATAGACATGGATTAAAAGTTCAATTAATCTGATATTTGTAGTAAATGGTATCAATTAATTGCATCCTGCAATTCTTTCAACTTCATCAGCGCTTCAATTGGCGATAAAGAATTAATATCCAGATTTTGGAGAAGTTCACGGATCTTTACGAGTTGGGGATCATCCATGCTGAACATATTTAATTGGAAGGTTTGTTGTCTTATCTTTTTCACTTCATTTTGTAATTCAGAACCGATGTTTTTTTGTTCCAGTTGTTTTAATATTTCATTGGAACGTTTTACAATTTGTTGCGGCATACCCGCCATACGTGCAACGTGAATTCCGAAACTATGTTTGCTTCCGCCGGGTTGAAGTTTTCTTAGGAATAATACTTTATTGCCAGCCTCTTTTGTGCTTACATGAAAGTTTTTGATCCTTTCAAATTTATTCTCCAATTCACTTAATTCGTGATAATGTGTAGCGAATAATGTTTTCGGTTTTGCAAAAGGATTTGTGTGCAAATACTCACATAAACTCCACGCGATTGAAATTCCGTCAAAAGTGGAAGTTCCTCTTCCTATCTCATCCAATAATATTAAACTTCGATTGGAAATATTATTCATGATGGAAGCCGTTTCATTCATCTCCACCATAAATGTGGATTCTCCACTGGAAATATTATCACTTGCTCCTACCCTGGTGAATATTTTATCTACAATACCGATTTTAGCTTCTCTGGCAGGCACAAAACTTCCCATCTGAGCCATGAGCACTATTAATGCCGTTTGTCGCAACAATGCAGATTTACCTGCCATATTGGGACCGGTAATAATAATGATCTGTTGTGTTTCCGAATCCAGATAAATATCATTGGGAATATAATTTTCTCCCACCGGTAAATGATGTTCAATTACAGGATGTCTTCCCTCCTTAATATCCACCATGCCCGATAATTCTGCATCATCAAATAATTCAGGTCTTCTGTATGTATACTGAATAGCAGTATTCGCAAAATTGAGCAGCACATCCAATCGCGCAGCAATGCCTGCATTTAATTGTATGGGTTGAACGTATTCGTTTAATGCATAAATCAGTTCATCATATAATTTTTGTTCAAGTGCCAATATTTTTTCTTCCGCACCTAATATTTTTTCTTCGTATTCTTTTAATAAGGGAGTGATAAATCGTTCACCACTTGTAAGGGTTTGTTTTCTTATCCAATCCACGGGGACAGTATCCTTATATTTATTAGTAACTTCTAAAAAATATCCGAACACATTATTAAATCCTATTTTCAAACTCGGAATTCCCGTGCGTATTATTTCTTCCTGTTGTAATCGCAATAAAAAATCCTTCCCTGAATTTCCAATTTCCCGCAATTCATCCAGATCGGCATTTATTCCTTTTTTAATGAGATTGCCTTTATTGATTTGCACGGGAGCATCTTCCGCTAATTCCTCATCTATGCGTTTTTTAATGAGTTCACAAAGATTGATCTGATCACCTATTTTTTGTAAATTCGGATTATCCGTTTTTAATAAATACGATTTCAGGTCAGTTAAAGCGTGTAGGGCTCTGTTTAATTGTATAACTTCTCTGGGATTTATCTTTTGCATGGAAACCTTAGAGATAATTCTTTCAAGATCGCCAATTGCTTTTAATGAATTTCCAATATTTTTCGAAAGTTCAGGATCTTTTATAAGATGTTCCACTGTATCCAGTCGCACTTCAATTGCATGTTTATCTTTTAATGGCATTAATATCCATCTTCGCAATAAACGTGTGCCCATTGGAGTGATGCTGTGATCCAACACTTTTAATAAAGAACTTCCTTCTTCATTAAAAGAATGCACAAGTTCCAGATTTCTGATCGTGAATCTATCCAGCCAGACATATTGCTCTTCTGGTAACCGAGAAACTGCAGTAATATGTCCGAGGTTATTGTGTTCCGTATCCTTTAAATAATGAATACAAGCACCTGCAGCAATAATTGCATGTTCCAGTTCTTCTATTCCAAAACCTTTTAATGATGTTGTTCCGAAATGCGTTAATAATTTTTCCTTGGTATAATCTTCTGCAAATATCCAGTCATCCAATCCATACACATAAAATTTATTGCCGAATAATTCCTTAAAATGTTTCACCTGAAATTTCGGTAAAATTATTTCCGCGGGTTGCAGACTATGCAATAATTTTTCTATGTAATCATTTTTGCCTTGTGCGACAAAAAACTCTCCTGTTGTAATATCCAAAAAACTAATTCCTGTATTTTCTTTTCCCAAAAAACAACTGGCTAAATAATTATTATTTTTTGCTTCCAGCATTTTATCGCTGGTAGTAATTCCCGGAGTAATTAATTCAGTAACTCCTCTTTTTACAATTGTTTTTGTAAGTTTCGGATCTTCCAGTTGTTCACAAATTGCAACTCTATATCCGGCTCTCACTAATTTCGGAAGATATGCATCCAGTGCATGATATGGAAATCCCGCCAATTCAATAAACGTCGCCGAACCATTTGCACGCCTCGTAAGTACTATCCCCAAAACCTTCGCCGTAATCACTGCATCCTGCGAAAACGTCTCATAAAAGTCTCCCACCCTAAACAACAAAATCGCATCCGGATGTTTTGCCTTGATGCGATTGTACTGCCCCATTAGCGGGGTTTCTTTTAAGGGTTTCATGTCGTACAAATATACGAAAAATGACCTAGGAAATAGGAAGTAGGAAATAGGAGGGTTTACGTTTGGGTTCGAAGTTCTGAGTTCGGGGTTCTGGGTTCTGAGTTCGGGGTTCTGCGTTAACTAAAGTTTACATGGTTTGCAAGAGTTTCAGGGTTGTGATCCGATTTATGTTTTTTATTTTTTGATTATTATTTTTTATTCTTCACTTCTTGGGCTTACAAAAATTTCCCGGGTTAGCAGGGTTGCAAAAGTTCACTACGGAGGTAATTGCTCCGGGTTGTCGATTTGTTTAATGTTCTTTATTCCTTGTTCTTTATTCGATATTAAATTAAAACTTTCATTGTTTGCAAATTACCCTCCCTGCAACTTCGGGCCCCATCTCTTATCTTCCCCATAGGGGAAGACGTTACTTTTGCGATTCTTCAAAGTTTCTGCAAAATAAATTTCCTGACAATTTCTACAACCGAATTCCTCCGATTAATGATTTTTGGAGATATAATACTAGTTTCAAATTTTAATAAAGATTTAATTCGAAGAGACAATCCCCAATGCTACAACCTGCCCACTGCCCACTGTTTACTGCCCACTTTTAATTAGGAACAATCATCTTTAAATTTTAATTAAGATCTAATTCGAAGCAACAATCCCCAATGCTACAACATGCCCACTGCCCACTGTTTACTGCCCACTTTTAACTTGGAGAAAATCAAACTTTAATTCCAACGTCTCACTTACAAAGTGGCAACACCCCTTCCACCAATCTATCCAAATCAGCAATGCTAGTATACACATGCGGAGCAATGCGCACTCCATGAATATTTTCCCAATTAATAGATACGCAGTGTATGGAATGATCATTAAATAATTTCGTTGCAATATCTCCCGGTTCATGACCATCGATGGAAAAATTTGCAATTGCGCAGGAAAATTTCGGATCGAGAGAGGTATTTAATTTGAATTTAGGATAGGAAGTTAATTTTGATGTCCAATAATCTTTTAAATATCGCAAGCGCGCTTCTTTGCGTTCGGGACCGATCATTAAATGAAAATCAATTGCATTTGCAATGGAATATTCAATTGGAAATGAACGTGTTCCGAGATTTTCGAATTTACGGATATTATTTATATCCTGCGTTTCCGGTGCACCCATGAGTGGCCATACCTTTTTTATTTTTTCTTTTTTTATCCATAAAATACCGGTGCCTATGGAAGAACTCAGCCATTTATGTAAACTTGTTCCGTAATAATCTGCACCTAATTCCGGAATTTTAAAAACAAAATGTCCGAAGGTATGTGCTCCATCCACCATTACTTCCGGACCTTTTGCATGCACAGCATCTGCAATTGCTTTAACAGGATTAATATGTCCGGTCCAGTTAATGATATGATTTACCTGCACCAATTTAGTGCGTGATGTTATTTGTTCCGTGTATTTTTTTACGAGATAATCAGTGCTATTTGTCGGCAATTCCAACTCCACCCATTTAATAATTATGCCATCTCTTTTTTCGCGTTGTTTCCAGGCATTAATCATATTGGGATAATCCTGTTTGGTGAGAATTACTTCATCTCCTTTTTCAAGATCCAATCCAAAAATAATATTGTCGAGTGCTTCCGTAGTATTTCTGTTAATTGCAATTTCATCAATATCACAACCCGCAAGATCTGCAATTTTTTTGCGCAGACTTTCTCTTCCTTTATCCAATATTTGCCACATGTAATAACTCGGCCCTTCATTCGCCATTTTATTAAATCTGTCCAAGGCATCTTGCACCACCTTTGGTGATGGACTCACACCTCCATTATTCAAATTAATAATAGTTGCAGAAGCGGTATATGATTCCTTGATCAAATTCCAAAAATCTTCATCCTGCGCAACAAGTTCAGGGGAGATATTATTCACCCGATTAATTCCGGCCTTTAATTCCTCACTAAAAACCAATTCGGGCAAAGCAGCGAGACTTACAAGCGCAGTAGCTTTCTTAAAAAATGATCTACGATTTACCATGAAATTAATTGATAATTGATAATTGACAATTGACAATTAGAATATCTGACAATGATAGTGAAAATAAATCAAAATGAAAAATGAAAGAATGAAAGAATTAAAGAATGAATACAAGCATTGAAAATTTTCCAAACCTTGTAAACCCTGCAAACTTCAGAATTACATAAAACTCATTTAGTGAGTAGTGAATCGTGAATAGTGAGTGAACCCAACTCAGAACCCAGAACTCTGAACTCAGAACATCGACGAAGGAGATCATGTTAAACCTTTTGTTCGACCAAAACGATCTCCTTAAGTTTATCCACCATAAAATCAACCTCCTCCATAGTATTAAACTTACAAAAAGAAAAACGAACGGCGGCGGAATCTTTTTCGCGATGAAGATGGGCGATCACGTGGGAGCCTATGCTGCTTCCACTGCTGCAGGCACTTCCTCCGCTTACTGCTATACCGGCGATATCCAAATTGAATAATAATAATTCATTTTTTTCGCTGGCGGGGAAGTTTACATTTAATACTGTGTATAATCCGTTTTCAGGTGAATTAAATATTACTTCAGGAAATTCATTTTTTAATCTGTTTCGCAAATGATCGCGCAGGGAAGTTATATATTTTTTTGTTTCTTCTAATTCAGAATAAGCAATTTCCAATGCCTTTGCGAGACCAATTATTCCGTAAAGATTTTCTGTGCCTGCACGCATATTCCTTTCTTGTGCACCACCGTGAATAAGTGGTTTAATATGTGCATCCGCATTAACATAAATAAATCCGACACCTTTTGGTCCGTGAAATTTATGTGCTGCACAGGAAATAAAATGGATTTTCGTTTTTTGAAGATCCAGAGGGTAATGTGCCATTGTTTGAACGGTATCACAATGAAAAAAAGCATTATATGTTTGACATAACACACTAACCTTTTCTATATCCAATAAAACACCAATTTCATTATTTGCATGCATTAAACTTACCAATGTTTTGTCGCTGGAGTTTTTCAGAATATTTTCCAGGTCTTCATAATCTACAGAGGCATCGGGCAACAATTTTACATAACTCAATTTAATTTTACCTTCTGCTTTTAATGCCTCAACGGTATGTGTAACTGCATGATGTTCAATCTCCGAAGTAACAATATGGGTAACTCCAAGATCGCGAACACTACATTGTAAAGCCATATTATTGGCCTCTGTTCCACCACTGGTAAAAAATATCTCCCCCGGAGAAACATGGAAAAGTCCGGCGATGAATTTCCTTGCCTTTTCAATTGCGGCTCTGGTCTCTCTTCCATAGGAATGTATGGACGAAGGATTGCCATAATGGTTGTTCAGGTAAGGAAGCATGGCCTCCAGCACCTTTGGATCAAGGCTTGTCGTGGCGGCATTGTCGAAATAAACACGCATTGGTTGAGGTTATTGGGCAAAGTTACGGATAATTAATAAGTTGGAATGGTATATTCCAACCAATTTTTATGATTTTTGATATCGCATGAATCTATTTGAACTGAATTAGGCCTTTTATTAAATTATAGCTTTTCTCACTTTAATTGATACTATTTTCAATTCAATAATTGTAAGAATATAAAAAAGTGAAGCAGCTACAATAGCTGAGAAAAATTCATTCTCAAATTTTCTGCTGAGAATTAAATAATAAATATTTACTATAATGGTGATACTTATTAATAGTAACAATAAAAAAGGCTGTAAGCTATATTTGATTCTGCAGCTACTAAAATCATCTTCAGCAAAAACTATTGTTAGTTTAGGTAACAGACGTTCAAAAGGTGTACGTATTCTTGTTAACAAAACCTTTTTCCCAGATTCATATCCTAAAAATAACTTATTTTCAAAGGGAATATAGGATGCTGAAGAGTGGAATTCTAAATTGGTATGCTTCTTAATTGAACGCGTTCTTATCGAATCTTCTACAATTTGTTTATCATATTTTTCCAATGAAATGGTTTTTAAAGTAATCATAAGGTATTTATTTAAACTGCAATTGTTTTTTTAATTACAAAATTAAACCTATTTTAGTGTAACTTTGATTCACTAAACATGTCCAATGAAAAAAATAGCTTATTATCTCCTTATACTTTTTTTCATTGCATCCTGTAGGTCATATCAGCCACTTTCGGACCTGGAAAGCGGTATCGTAAACGGGACAGTATTAGATAAAACAACCAATTCTGGTATACCAAATGCCACAGTTTATTTACTTGGCAACGAAGGTGGTGGTACCTGGGGTGGTGGTGGCACAGCTTCCTTTTTACTTGACCAGACAACTTCTGATGCTGCAGGCAATTTTGACTTTACCTTTGACTACAATAATGACTACGGGTATTACTGCTCAGCAATTGCACCACAATATTTTAATTATAATGAAGAAATACCTGTTGGTGACGCTACATTCGGTGCAAATAACGTGGAGCTTGAATTGCAGCCTATTTCATATTTAGAGTTGCATATTAAGAATGTTAATCCATTTAATAATTATGATGAATTAACTCTTTCATACACATATAATGGTAGTTACCCAGAGTTAATAGGCAATGAAGTTGATACAACTATTTGTTGCTTTCAATTATTGGGCAACGAAAGCAATAGAGTTGTTTGGTATGTGGAAAAAAATGGAGAAGGCACTTCCTATTTTGAATATGTAGTTACCCCTGCTTTTGATACCACATATTACGAAATTTTATATTAAGTTATACAAAAAATAAATAGCTGCAATTTGCCCCAATTAATTAAACTTATTTTATTATAACTTTGATTCACCAAACATGAAAAATGAAAAAAATACCTTATAATTTCCTCTTACTTTTTTTCATTGCATCCTGTAGACCTTTTCAGCCACTTTCGGATCTGGAAAGCGGTATCGTAAACGGAATTGTATTAGATAAAACAACCAATTCTGGTATACCAAATGCCACAGTTTATTTACTTGGCAACGAAGGTGGTGGTACTTGGGGTGGTGGTGGCACAGCTTCCTTTTTACTTGACCAGACAACTTCTGATGCTGCAGGCAATTTTGACTTTAGCTTTGATTACAATAATGACTACGGGTACTACTGCTCAGCAATTGCTCCACAATATTTTAATTTTAATGAAGAAATTCCAGTTGGTGACGCTACATTCGGCGCAAATAACGTGGAGGTAGCATTGCAGCCGATTGCTTATTTACAAGTCCATGTAAAGAGTATAAATGAATATGGCCCATCAGATTTTATTTCGATACAAAGTGTATATGATGATCCATACTATGGAAGTGAAGTTGACAGAAATATTATGTTATCTGTAAATGGAAATTCTAATTACCATCTAGTGTGGTTTATCTATATTGATGGAATAAATGATGGAAGTGAATCTATTGATATTTATTGCCCATCTTTTGACACGACCTATTACGATTTATTTTATTAATCAGACCGAATATAATTTATTATAATCCGGTAATTATCTGAAAAAATCCAACCCATCATTTCATTATCACCCTAATATCATCCATTATCTTCCGATTAATATTCTCCGCAGTAGTTTTTGTAGAACTCTCAGAATATATACGAATTATCGGTTCGGTATTACTTGCGCGAAGATGCACCCAGTCGCCGTCCATTTCAATTTTTAATCCGTCTTCTTTGTTGAGTTTTTCTTTTTTGTATTTTTCTTCCATCTTTTTCAAAATGGCTTTTACATCGGTTCCATCGGGCAATTCAATTTTATTTTTTGCCATAAAAAAATTGGGATATTCTCCGCGTAACTGCGAACAACTTTTACCCGATGTTGCAAGGTGCGATAAAAATAATGCAATTCCCACCAATGCATCCCTGCCGTAATGTAATTCCGGTAAAATGATACCGCCATTTCCTTCACCTCCTATCACTGCATTTACTTCTTTCATTTTTTTCACCACATGCACTTCACCAACGGCACTTTGAAAATGATCAACTCCGTGTTTTTTAGAAACTTCGCGTAAGGCTTGAGTAGATGATAAATTAGAAACGGTATTTCCTTTTTTATGTTTTAAAACATAATCTGCAATGGCAACCAATGAATATTCCTCACCAAACATATCCCCGTTTTCGCAAACAATAGCAAGTCGGTCAACGTCGGGGTCAACAACTAATCCAACATCTGCTTTTTGATGTTTCACTTCGTTCGAAATAGTAGATAAATGTTCCGGAAGCGGCTCAGGATTATGCGGAAAACGTCCGTTGGGATTTGTAAATAATTCCACTACATCCAATACACCCAAAGCAACCAATAATTCAGGAACGGAAATTCCACCCGTTGAATTTACGCAATCGATCACCACTTTAAAATTTCTTTCTTTAATGGCTTTTTTATTTACCAGATCCAGTTCCATTATTTTATCAATATGTTTCTGGATATAATAAAATTTATGTTGATATTCACCGAGCTGATCTACATTATTGTAAACAATTTCTTCGTTTGCCGCAATATCTAAAACAGCAGCACCATCTTCTCCTGAAATAAATTCACCCAATTGATTTACTAATTTAAGTGCATTATAATTTTTGGGATTATGCGAAGCAGTAATAATAATTCCTCCACCTGCATTTTCTCTGGGCACCGCTATTTCAACGGTGGGTGTAGTACTCAGTCCGAGATCCACCACTTTAATTCCAATAGATTGCAAAGTACCGATCACGAGGTGATTCACCATATCGCCACTTATGCGCGCATCGCGACCAATTACAATGATATTTATTCCTGTGGTGCGTTTAACCCAGGTTCCGAAAGCGGCGGTGAATTTGATAATATCCTCGGGGGTTAAATTCTGTCCGGGCTTCCCTCCTATAGTTCCTCTGATACCGGAAATTGATTTAATTAGTGTCATACGAATCGCAAAATTAAGCATTAATAGCTCAGTGTTTTAACGTTAAGACCGCTAAATCTTATACATTTGCTGTAATAAATCTGCATGCAAGACAAAAAACAGTGGTTTGAAACCTGGTTCGATCAACAGTATTACGATCTGTTATACCAACATCGGGATGAAGATGAGGCAGCAGCTTTCTTAGATACACTAATGGCTTTTTTGCATCCAAATGCCGGCTCTACCATGCTGGATGCAGCCTGTGGCAAGGGGCGACACGCTTCCTACCTCGCGGAAAAAGGATTTGAAGTGACGGGAATCGACCTCTCCTATAAAAATATCAAAGAGGCGAAAAACGACGAAACGGAAATGTTATCCTTTTTTCAACATGATATGAGTCGCGTTTTCCGTGTGAATTATTTCGACTTTATTTTTAATTTTTATACCAGCTTCGGATATTATAAAGAGGAAAAACAAGACCTTGCATGCATTCGGGCCTTTGCTTCGGGATTGAAAAAAGGTGGAAAACTGATCATCGATTTTTTTAATATCAACTATATATTAAAACATTTAGTGGAAGAATTGAATATTAAAATTGACGATTACGATTTTAATATTTCTAAAAGTTACGAGAATGGATTTATTATTAAAAAAATAGAAGTTTCTTCCGCTTTAAAAAAAGAAACCTTTTATGAAAGTGTAAGAGCGATCAATCTGCAGCAATTTGAACATTATTTTTCAAGCTGCGGATTGACATTGATTCACAAATTCGGCGATTACAAATTAAATGCATTCGACTCTGAAAATTCTGAACGTTTAATTCTGGTAGCCCAAAAATGATGTTCCCCGACTTCTTACAGCACTTTGACGAACAGCTCTTTTTTTTGATAAATCAAAAATGGGGAAATAATTTTTTCGATATTATTTTACCACCGATCCGCGATCGCATTTTCTGGGTTCCGCTTTATATTCTTATTGCAATATTAATAATGTGGAAATTTAAAAGGAAAGGAATTCTTCTGCTTTTATTATTAGGATTAAATTTCGGGATCAGCGACCAGTTGAGCAGTTCGGTTATAAAACCTGCAGTAAACAGAACAAGACCCTGTAACGACGAAAATTTAAAAGACAGTGTTATTTTGAGGATAGACCGCTGCGGGGTTGGTAAAAGTTTTACTTCGAGTCATGCCACAAATACTTTCGCATTTGCAGTGCTTTGTATTTTGTTTTTCAGAAAAAGAATTAAATGGTTGACTCCGGTTGCACTATTTTGGGCCTTCGCTATATCCTATGCGCAGGTGTATGTTGGGGTTCATTATCCTTTGGATATTATAGCCGGTGGATTACTGGGAACCATAATTAGTTTAATTATATATACTTTGGCAAAAAAATACCTGTTTCCAAAATGGATGCCGGAACTTTTAAATCAAGCAAATAGTAATGTGTAAATGAGTGCTTTTCAAATTATATTATTAATACTCGCCTCAGGCACAGGAGCATTTGCTGCCTGGATGCTGAGAACTAAGTCGCATAATGAGTTTTTAGGGATTTTATTGTCGTTCAGCGGTGCATTTCTTTTGGGAACTGTTGTTTTACACCTCTTACCCGAAATATTTGAAACACCGGGGTCAACGGAACATACTCACGATAGTTCCATTTCCATTTTTGTTTTGGGGGGATTTTTTATACAGTTGATTATTGTGCAATTCACCCGCGGAGTGGAGCATGGTCACTTGCATTTACATCCGCATTTAACAAAAGGATATGTTTTCGGTGTTTTTTTCGGATTGAGTTTACATGCACTAATGGAAGGATTACCCCTTTCCTCTCAGGCAATTTCCAATATCGATTCTGATTCACTTTATTATGGAATTGTAATTCATAAGATCCCCGAAACCTTTGCATTGGGTGCATTGTTGTTTTTCTCTTCTAAAAAAAGTATTTCTGCCATTATATTATTGGCAATATTTGCTTTGATAACTCCGATCGGTTCATTCTTAGGTAATTATTTAATTGAAATTACATCTGATGATACATTGAATAAAATAATTGCATTGGTATGTGGCTCCTTAATTCATATTTCCACAACAATTATTTTTGAAGCCAGCGGGAAGGCGCACCGAATGAGTATGATAAAACTAGCTGTTATTGTAGGAGGATTTGTTTTATCTTTATTATCCGTTGCATTGCATTAACCATAACAAAACACTATGTTATTTGCGAAAACCACAAATTCACCATTAATTCTTAAAATAACTTTTGCGGTATTTATCTTGTGTAATTTCTACAGCTGCTCCCTTTTGCAAAAAAAGGAAACGGAAACACGTGCCTCTGTTATAATTGATAAAAATAGAATTTTACCAACAGATACAGACAACGGAAAACTTTTCGATATACTAACGGGTAAAACCACAGGAATTAATTTTATCAATACGCTTCCCGACAATTACGAACACAATTACTGGAGATATACTTTTATTTACAACGGCGGAAGTGTAAATATCGGCGATTTTAATAATGATGGTCTACCGGATGTTTTTTTCACGGGAGTAATGGTGCCGCATCGTATTTATATTAATAAAGGCGATCTGCAATTTGAGGATATTTCAACTACTGCCGGAATCACCAAAAACGAATACGAATGGACTTCCGGTTCAACGGTTGCTGATGTGAATGGCGATGGGTGGCTGGATATTTATATCTGCAATTCGCGTTGGGCAGATCCTGCAAAAAGGGGAAATAAATTATTTATCAATAACGGTGATCTCACTTTTACCGAAAGAGCAAAGGAATATGGTTTAACAGGTGATGTCACTTGTTCTGCAGCCAACTTTTTTGATTACGATAACGATGGTGATCTGGATATGTATCTGGTAACACATCCACAGGATTTTATCAATAAATTTAAAACCTACTATTTTCAGGCGATAGAAAATAATAAAAATGTCAGCAATAAATTATATCGCAATAATGGAAATAATACTTTTACGGATGTTCATTTAGAAGCCGGAATAAATAATCACGGATTTGGTTTAAGCGCAACTGTTGCTGATTTTGATGAGGATGGGTATCTCGATATTTATGTTGCCAACGATTTCGGGATGTATGATTTTTTATATTTTAACAACGGCGATGGAACATTTACCGATGCTTCACTCACTGCGCTAAAGCGACACAGCGTAAGTTCCATGGGTTCCGATATAGCGGATTTTAATAATGATGGATTATTGGACCTCTATTATGTAGACATTGAAATGGAAGAAAATTATTCCTTTAAAACCTTTCAGATATCGTCACAGGTCGAGATATTACGAACACTTATTAATGCAGGATATGGTTATCAAAACCGCGGAAATTCTCTCAAATTAAATAATGGCAATCGAACATTTTCCGAAATTGGAAGAACAGCCGGAGTGGGTGTTACAGACTGGGGTTGGTCCACATTTTTTACCGATTTTGACAATGATGGAAATAAAGATCTTTTTATTTCCACAGGATATTTACAGGATTTTAATGTGGATGAAACAGAAACTTATACAAAATTAAGACGCGCTTGTCGCATAAGTGATAGTACTGTATATTATAACCTTGTTAATTCTATTCCCAAATACACTTTGAATACCCCGAATTTTATTTATAAAAATAACGGCGACCTCACTTTTAAAGATATGCGTGATGAATGGGGCATTTATCATCCCTCCGCTTCTTATGGTTCTGCTTCCGCCGATCTTGACCTGGATGGAGATATGGATATAATATGCGCAAATGCAAATGAAACACCTTATGTCTATAAAAATAATTCAGAAAAAGAGAAAACAACAAATAATTATATCAACTTTAAATTAAAGGGGTATGGAGGAAATACGTATGGACTTGGAACAAAAATTAAGATCTATTACGGTGATACCATGCAATATATTCAGCACACCAATGTTCGCGGATTTATTTCTACCACTGAAAATATTCTACATTTCGGAACAGGCAAAAATAAAAATATTGAACGGGTGGAAATAACCTGGTTGGATGGAAATAAACAGGAATTAAAAAATATTGTTTGCAACCAGACTCTAATTGTTGATCACCTGAATGCCGCAGCAGGCTTTACTTTCACGGCACAAGCAAAAAGTATACCTGTTTTTAATGATGTAAAATCAGCATCCGGAATTAATTATGTGCATGTAGAAAATGATTTTGAAGATTTTACACGTGAATTTTTAATTCCACATAAAATGAGTGTGTCGGGACCATGCACAGCTTCCGGTGATCTGGATGGAAATGGATTGGATGATATTTATATTGGTGGAACATTTCAAAAACCCGGAGAGATCTACTTTCAAAATACACCCGGAAAATTTTCCTTAAGTAATATTAGATTAAAAGCCGACATTAAATATGAAGATGCCTCGGCACTTATTTTTGATGCGGATAAGGATGGAGATAACGACCTGTATATCGGTAGTGGAGGCAATGAAAAAATAGCAGGTGATAAATGTTATAACGATAGATTTTATCTCAATGACGGAAATGGAAATTTCATAATGCACAATGATAGAATTCCGCAAGATGCAATTCCTACATCTTGTGTAAATGCCTGCGATTTTGATAAAGATGGTGATCTTGATCTTTTTGTTGGAGGAAGGCAATTTCCCGGAAAATATTTATTACCGGTATCCTCTGCAATTTTGCAAAATGAAGGTGGAAAATTTATAGATGTTACCGACAAAATAGCTCCGGCATTAAAAAATATTGGCATGGTCTCGTCCGCACTTTGGAGCGATTTTGACAATGATGATAAAATTGACCTGCTGGTTACTGGTGATTGGATGCCAATTATTCTTCTAAAAAATACCGGTAAATCTTTTGAAAATATCACAGCAAAATCCAATCTCAAAAATATGGATGGATGGTGGCAAAGTATCAATGGCGCCGATCTGGATAATGATGGTGATACGGATTATATTCTTGGAAATTTTGGAACCAACAGAAGATTTAAAAACACCATCTCCGAAAAAACAGGAAATATTTTGCCTTTGGAGGGATATTATTTCAATAAACCCGAAACGGAATACAATGGACTCATGATGAGTTATTATCAGCATGACATTGCTTATCCTGTACATTTTCGCGAACGTATGCTGGAACAATTTCCCGAAGTAAGAAGTACAATTCCTGACTGGGATAGTTTCGGCAAAATGAATACCAGTGATATGTTTGGCGCTGACAATCTAACTAAAGCATATCATGTTTACGCATATCAATTTGAAAGTGCCGTTTTGATCAACAATGGAAATAATAATTTTGAAAAAATAAATTTACCGGTGGAAGCACAAATAAGTCCGGTGTTTGGAATTATTTGTGAGGATTTTACCGGAGATGGAATTATAGATATTCTTTGCCAGGGAAATTATTATCAAACCGATATATTAGTAATGCGCCACGATGGGGGAACGGGATTATTGCTTGAGGGAAAAGGTAACGGAAAATTCAATCCCATCAGAAGTTTCGATAGTGGTTTTTGGAGCGATGGAGATGTACGTGCACTCACAATAGTTGAATGCGGTGAAAATAATTCACCAATGATAGTAGCAGGTGTAAATAGCGGCGAAACGAAAATTTATAATTACGGTTACAATAAAATTATTAAAGCAAATTCGGATGATGTTTATGCGATCGTAAATTATGATGATAACAGCACGCAAAAAATAGAATTCTACAAGGGTGAGGGATATTTTTCTCAGCGATCAAATTTTATTGCGATAACGAAAAATATTAGATCCATTTTCATTGTTGATTATCAGGGCAAAAAACGGGAAGTTTATTTCGTGAATCGTGAATCGTGAGGCGTGAATCCGATCCAGATTGGATTACGACTCCCGATCTCTAATTCGGCATATTTCATTTATATGGAGTAAAACCCTCTCGCGATCGAGGAACAAACTCATTTCTCATAACTCCCGTCCGACCGGGTCATCCGGGCGGGCATTACTCATCTTGTAATACGGATGGCGAGGCCACGAAGAACGAAGGACGGAAAGGTACACGAAGGAGTAACTCTTGGGAGGATAGGTTTATTACTACATGAAAATCGAGATCGGAAGAAATGGTTACAAGTCAAATGTCAGGAGATTGTCAATAGTGAATAGTAAGTAGAATAAAGCATTCGACTGCCTTAGGTATACTCATTTTGGTGAGGCGTGAATCGTGAGTCCGGATTACGCTCCATCCGAACGAGTGATTTAAATTTGAAACTCAAAGCTCGATGCGGACGATCTCACCACTCACTATTCACCACTAACCTATTAGACAAAGTTGCATTAATTATTAGCTGCCGGAATACTCACTTCCGTAAATGTAACATTAGCAGGAACGTCAAATTGGCCTTTTTCAAAATTGGGATCTTCATCAATATTTATGGCTTCAATATTCAGTTTCATACCTGTCATTGTCATTTCCGATTTCATTGTGATGTTTTTCCATAACCAGAATGTTCCTGAACCCATCCCCTCTTTATTCATTTCATATTTATCACATTTTTTACCCATCATGGTTTCAGTTCCAATCTTTTTAATGCCAAATTCTTTTTTCATTTCTTCTGTCATCTTATCAAAATTCATTTCCGATGGATCCATTACATCCTTTAAATGCATTTTGTTTCCTGTAGTTTTTCCATCCTCCCAGGTATAACTCCATCCATCCTTTAATAAATTGTTGTTCACATTCTGGATATTTTGCCCCATTATCGACATTTTTGAACTCGTTCTGTTCAACTCTTTTTCACCATAATCATCAAAATATACAACTGTAGTTATATCACCCTGTACCATGGAATTTGTAATTTTTGATGTAACAATTGCAGACTCTATTTTATATCTCTTAGAATCATCGCTGGAAGAACTGCCGTCATTTTCCGTAGAATTTGACACTTCGGAATCTTCAGTTTCTTTAGATGCACCATTACAAGCGATAAATTGTAAAGCCGAAATTAAAGCAAATAGAGGTAGGATGAACTTTTTCATAATGTGGTATTTAGATTGAATTGAAATAAGATGGTTACTGTTAACAAATGTAAACTTTTATGGTAATTTTTCCAAATTGACCTGAAAAGTTACATTATTATTATCTTTCTTTACTAAAACATTTATAAATCTTGTGTTTTATGTATATAAATTGTTTTTATAGAATCTTTTAAAATTGTTTCAGTTCGAAGTCCACGCATATCATAATATGTTCTTGAGGTATAATTATTTTGAGGATTGTTTGGAAAATAATATGTTGTTATCAGCGAATCCATTTGAGATCCGGTGTAAAAATAATGGGTTATGTAATGGGTAGAAATTCCGTAGCTGGATCGATCTGAAAGTAATTGCAATTCCAATACTTCATAATCCCTAACATTACGGTTTTCAACCTTTCTAATTAATTTATTATCCGGATCATACTCAAATGTAGAATTAATTTCAGAAGCTTGCCCACCATGCATATTTTCCAATGATTTTATCAAAAAACCATTTTCATTAAACCAAAATAGATTCATTGGATATCCATCTGACCAATATTGGTAAAGCAAAAGGCTGTCTTGAACAAATTTGTATGTCACATCAAATCGAGCCCAATAATCTGTACAATAATCTTTATGGATTACCAAGTTGTTACTATCGTAAAGATATACACTTTCAGGTGGGCCCATGAAACCATATCGCCATTCTTTAATCAAATTCCCTTTTACATCATAAACATTATATCCAAAGGTGTCACCCATACCATAATTATACCTGAAATAATCAGAGATCAAATATGTAGTGTCAATATGATTTCTTGAAATAGCATTCTTATCAACATTAACAAATTTAAGATCCTGAATGGTCAACAACGGCTTTTGTTTACATCCGAAAGCAGAAAAAATTAAACAAAATATCAGAATGAAATTATGTGATTTCAAATAATTATCTGGTTAAATTTATTAAGGTCTGAAGTATAGAAATAATTAATAAATCATCTCGCCAAATACATTTTCCCAAATCCCGATTTAAAATACTGATCTGTGCCAACGTCAAACTTTTCTAACGACTCACCTGCGAGTTTTGTAACAACACGATACAGATATAATCCGTTAGCGAGTTGATCGCCAAACTTATCCGTTCCATCCCAGGTAAAATCTGTAATATTATTTCCGATATGTAACTCCCCTAATTCATCGCGCATGATCTCCCGAATCACTTTTCCGCTTACGGTCATGATCTGAATTTTAAAATAATCGGGCACTTCACTTCCTGTTAATGTAAATACAAATTTTGTTTGTGAGGTAAATGGATTGGGATAATTCATCACGTTGGAGATCATAGCTTTATTGATCACTTCAAAAGTTATTCTATAATCAATGGCACCTGCCCGGTTGCCACTTACATCTTTGCCCGATAATTGCAATTCATAAATTCCATCCTGCTCAAAAATCGGGTGCATCTCCACTCTCGCGAGATTATTTTCAACAAGGTTAATTGTATCAGCCGGATAAAAAATAGTAGTGGTACCATCAAAATAAAAATCATGTAAACTCTCATCCGGATATTTTATACTAATATTCATCAGCGAAGTATCCGATAATGCCAAGAACTGATTTTCATCCTTTAAATTGATAGTGATCATGGGTTTTGCACTTACAATATCGCCATCAAAAATATGAACCCCATCAAAGGTCACATCCAATAAAGGATCTCTAATATCAGGATTATTATTTAATTCGAGATATGCCAGATTATTAAAATGAAATTGTTCAGGCTGGTCAGAATCAGGATTAACCTCAATAATTAATGTATTACTACCTGAAGGAATATCAAAAGAATTAAATTCCAAAGTGGAGATCATTGTTTCATCTGTCAGCAGTGAGTCTTGTCGCGCATATGGAATATCATGTAAAACATTATTATGATCGCGTACCGAAAAATCGATCAATAAACTATCCATATTATAATCGCTCACATTTGTAACAGCAATTTCCAGTTCAATTAATTCCCCCTGATCTATACTATCTCCATTAAAACTGAAATGTATATTTGGATTTAATGCTGCTTCCGGAACAGGCATATAAATCACACGCCAGTAATTGTATTGAGCAGGTGTACGTAAGGAATCGTCCTTAGTATTTAATTTTAATTTAACAAAAGGATATAAATCTGCATCAATAAAGTTTATACTCGTATCTCCACTTTGCAAACCTGTGGCAAGATAGGTTTCCACACCATTATAATCCACCCCTATAATATCGATGCTGTTGGTGTCACTTAATACAGGATCGTTGCTGAACAGGCTCCATTGTGCCTTATCCCAACTTACTGCCGGACCAATTAACGGTGTAATTATTTTCCCTTCATTCCAGTTGCCCTCCAATGTTATTGTTGATTCAATTTGATTTCCGAATTCATCGCTTATGATCTCTGATTTTGTAGCAGGATCACCTTTTAATGCAGAAAAAATATACGAACGATCGTAATCAAAAGTTTGTAAGGTATCAATGTCAATTGCACCATACGCATGGAATGCATCATATAAACTGTGACCATAAATCAAGGTATCGGCAAGCCACTCATTAAATTCAGCATAATTATTCGTGTATGCAATAAAATAATTACTATCCGGCACTGTCGACATCATAAACTGATACATATATTCTCTGTTGGCGGCGGTAGTGGTGTTAAACATGATCACTTTTTCTGTAGCATCTGCAGTGCAATAAGTATCATTAAAAGGACCCAAATTTGAAGTTCCTATTTCATAGGTTGTCCAGGGATCACCCGAATTTGCATCAACAACAATACAAACAAAACCTGCAGCAACACAAGGCGCAACCATTAATAATTCGCCGTTCAAATATGCAGTTACTTCTGTCCAGTGTGTAGCGGGATAAATACCTGCTGCAACCTCATACACTTTTACATCCGGCACAAATTCAAAATCTCTTGTCGCCTCTAAACTTATATTGGTATAATCATCTTCAAGATATTGGAAATAATGCGATTGATTCCATCCGGTAATATCCCCAGGTAAATACAGAAAAGAACTGGAGCGCCATAAAAGTGCATCATCCGTTGTAGTATCCGGAGAAATTCTCCAATAATAAACAGTATTTGGTATCCATGTCATGGGAGGTTCTGTCCATTTTAAAACGCCACCACTTTCTGTAATAAATGTGGATCTCTTTAATGGGGAATTAAAATTCATCGTTGTATCTGCTTCAACCACATACAATTTCTCTTCTGCAAAAACATAGGCTGTAGATGCTGCGAAATATTCGGGTATATGATTCATAATGCTGAATTCTACTGGATAAATAGGGATTGCATCATCGGAAATTATCAGATTAGAAACACCCAAAATATTATTCAGCTCATCGATCTCGCCTATTTCATTTATATTGTCGATATGAATAGTAAATTCATTTAGTCCCACTCCGCCAATTGCATCTGTTTCAAAAGTAAAAGTGATGGTATCACGGAAATAGGTAGCGGGAAAACGTTCCGTAATTGTTTGAACCTCGCCATTTGCTTTAGTTCTTTTTATTTCGACATAATAAGCAGAATCGATTGCCATTCCCAAATTGGTAACCACGATATGTATATCAAAAGAATCAGTACCCGCTGTAATAATATCCGGTTCAAAAAATACATATTGTTCTTCTATTGCATAATCCGGTTGCTCGTGATTATTTAATTTTAATGCAGGATCGCCCTGCAAGGTTGTATGTTCAATGGATAATTGATCGAAAATATTAAATGTTGGCCAGAGTGTATCACATGTTTCCTTTAATATAGTTCCAATTGATTCATGATAATTAATCGCTGATAATTCCCGGTAAAACATCGTTGCGAATACATGCAAACTCGAAGCAAAGGAATAGTTGGATGCAGCAATAAAACCTATGGCTGCTTTATTTTCTGCAAAAATATATCGTTGACCTAAGGTATAACTCTCCCCGTGAATAGAAGCTGTATTACATCCGTTACCATACACTACAAAATATTTGCCTTCATTATGAAATTCTTCCGGTTCACCAATATTATAATCAAAACTTCCGGTAGAGGAATGTCCGAAAAAAGTAACAAGTGATACACCTTTGGTTAAAATGGAATCGTAATATTCTGATATTGGCGTAAATATCGGGTCTGCCGTTAATTTATTAAAAGGGGTAACATTTCCTCCGTATAAAGTATCCTCGATGGTATTTTTATATTGCGTTAAAAAACTATTGAACAAAGTTTGTTCATATTCCGTGGTTCCACCTGCAAAATGTAAAACATTTTTCATCCAGGCTTTATTTTCCACGGTTTGTATATGATCGGCCTGCGCGGCTTCAAAATCGATCATTTTCTCTAAGTAAATGCGCACTTCATTTGCTGATTCTGCAGCAATTCTTCCAATTGCAACTTCGGGAACAACACTTCCGGGTCGTGCTGCCAATAAATTATCCGCACCAGGGTGACCAAATGTTGGCACCAGGTCCCAACCGTATTCAGGTGTTGCATTTGCGCGGGTAACATCATAGGAATACGATTTACCTATCAGAAAAACAAATTGAGGTTCAACATCAAAGTTATCTTTTGCATATAAAATAAAATTGCGAATGGCCAATGGATGTTTTTTTATTCCGTAGGAAAATTGTTCATATAATTTATCAATATCCGCCACAATGACCGTATAACTTCCACCGGGTAAAGAACTTCTATAATTTTTATATTCCTCTACCCAATTTGTGCCTGCTCCATCATCGAATAATTGCGTGTGTGAAATAATTAAATAATTTCCCTGATTTGATGCTGAAGTATAGTTAACAAAATTAACCGGGGTCAAACCTGAAACTGAAAAAATATCCGTTACATCCTGACTACCGACATAAAATTTATGATCATTGGTGGAATAAGGTAAATGATATTTTGAAATATCACTTTCCACTATTGCAACCATACGATTGTGATCGGTAAAATCATATAAAATTGGCGATGTGGATTTCTCATTAAAATCAGTCAATTCTAAATATGATGAAGCTGCACCATCGTTCGGTAATTCAAATAATGTTTTGGAAACATTATCAAAATCAAATAAACGTGGATACTTAAGATCTGTAAATGCGTATTTTTGATAATCTGTAGTTACAGGTCCGGTTACAAAAGCAATGGTATTGGATGCAACTAAGTTATCAATAGGAAATTCGTATCGCATTACTTGGTAATTATAATATACGGAGTCTTCCAGATTCTCCCCATTAAAATTAATAACCGTATGATGTTCCGAATCGTTTGATCCAATTACCGTTGTTTTCAAAATCGGTGTAAAGGCAGCGCCCGTGTAAATATTAGGCGTAAGAATTGTTTGATTATAGGTAGATAAATTATATTTCGGAGTAGAATATCCTTCTCCGTTAGTATACTTGGAACTATACACCGAAAAATGCGGTACACCTGCATTAAAATATGCAGAACCATATACTGATCCATATACTTTTAATGTATGATAAATATTATAAGGTTCAGCAGCTGGTGCACCACTGAGATCGTTCACCAGATTATTTAACCGGTTATTTGTTATTGAATTATTCCATGTTAAAAAATAATAAGCGGTATCAGAAATTATACTTTCATAGGTTTGTAATTGCCAATTGGCCGAATCGAATAACTGTGTATCAAAAGAACCATCATTTTTTCTTCCGTAAAACTCTATAAAATCACCGCTGTCAAAAACACCATCCCCTTCCCCTTGCAGATAGATATATTCCTCTTCACCTTTATTAAACAATTGGAAATTACGGGGATCAATTGTCGAAAGTGAAACGCCAATGCCACTTAATGCAGCATCTAAGGTTAATTGATCTAAACGATAAATACCATCAACAGTAACCTTGAATTTAAAATATTGTTGGTCATAGTTGATCCATTCGTTGCCATAAGTTTGACAAAACGACGAAGAAAAAGAAAAAATAAATAAAAGTGCAGGTAAAAATTTCTTCATCCGATCAATTTATATTTTACCATTATTATTTATTCTGCAATTGTTTCCGGTTTAACCGATTTATTGATATCGAACATCAGACTAAACACATGAGAATACAATACTTCCGACTGTTTACCGATATTGGTATATGCATAATCCAAATGAACAGGACCGATTACCAATCCCAAACCAATATTAGGTTGTAATGTCCATGCTTCTTCATACAGATCATCAGGAATATATCGTTGAACATTTCCTACTCCTCCTCTTAAAAAAATAAATTCTTTGTAATCGGCTTCAATTCCTATATGAGGATCTATACTTACAGGATCTGCACTTATCAAAACATTTCTTCTGCCATCACTTGTGATATCGGTATTTATTTCCGCAAGCAATCCAAAATTTTCACTTAAGGTAAAATCATATGCTGCACCAAGAATTAATCTGGGCGTTGTAATTTCCAATGAATTTTCTGGAACAATATTTCCGGTTGCAAGTAATACATCTTTTTCTTCCTCGGTAAATGAAAAACTCCATGCATTAAATGTGGAAGTAATATCTTTAAATGTAGCGCCGAATTTCCATTTTTTAATATCCATTTGCGCACCGGCATCTAAACCAAATCCCCAGGCAGTTGCAAAACTTCCTGCATTGCGATGCACAACTTTTACATTTCCTCCCAATCGCAAATTCTGCCATTTTAATTGTTTGGCATAAGATCCTAAAAAAGCATAATCGGCAACGGAAAAGGAAGTGATATTATCATAATTGATACTTCCATCAGGTTCAATTAAAAATAAAGTATTCGGAATATCATCCACACCAAATCGAATTAGTGATAATCCTACAGCAGCATTTTTATCTTTTAAAGGAATTGCAATAGAACCATAATCATATTTTGCTATTCCTGCAAAATATTCGGAGTGCATTATTCCTACCTGAATATCAGGTTTTACCAACACCAAAGCTGCAGGATTCCAATATCCACCCGTTACATCGTTTACGGATGCACAAACGGCTCCGCTCATCCCTAAAGCGCGGGCAGAAACACCAATGGATAAAAATTCATTGGAGTATTTTGGAGCAGAACTTTGGGTAAATCCTGTGTGTGTCCCTAAAAGTAAAAGGGATGCAATTATTATATTACGCATAAACTGTTCACGAATCTGTCGGAAATTTAGGGAAATTTTGTGGAAAAAGTGTATTTTCAATGTCATGAATCGTTAATTTAAAAAGTTCACGGTCATTTTCGCTAAAAGCCTTGTTTCCAAGCCTTTTATTTAGTCCGTTCATCAACTCCACTAAACGCAGGTCGAAGGTGTAATCGTATATAAATTTTAAACTCCTGAAACGGTCAAAATGTTCCCTCACTTCCTCAGGTTTTGAGGCAACTGTATTCTGTTTTATCAGGTTTGTGATCTCCTCACTATTTACTTTTTCCAACATGGAATACATATTTTCACAAGCGGCCCTGTCCTCAATTAATATTTTGCGATCCAGCATGATCTCAAGCATAACATGACTCACAGCATATAACCGTTTCTCAAAACAACTAAAATCACGCGTTTTTATCAGGGAGGAAATAGCGGCGGTATTCTCCTCAAAAAAACGGGATTCGTGAAAATATCCGTCGATCTCATAATGTCTTTTTACACCCCTTTGCAAACTTTCCTGCTCTGGCGAATCCGGATCTTGCAATTTATGGACAAACAATTTCACCACCTCACCACTCCTATGACTATAATTCGACAAAATATCCGGCAAAATCACCCCTGCAACAAAATATGGATCGTTGGAAGGAGATTCGTGGTAATAATGAGATAGGAAGTTCAAGGTTTGGTAATATTTAATGCAATATAATGCGAAAAGTTCATTGGCGGGAATTCTGTGGGGTGAAGGTTGAGTTTCCTTCGTAATGGATCTTTTCGAATAGGCGCGGTCGCAGTCTGAGTCTCAGTCGCAGTGATGCAGATTCGAAATTTTTTCTTCGAATGATAGTTCGTCTACTCATTTGAACAATGAGTGATGAGTAATGAGTAATGAGTTTGCAAACTGCTAACATTGGAGATTGGGATTTCTATCCCAAAAATTTATCTTTCCTGGTGCAATAAACTTAATGCCGAAGTCGAACCTACTCATTACTAATCACTCATTACTCATTTTATGTTCCGAAGTCTAAGTTCCAATGAATGTTACGAACTGCCAACTGCTCACTGTTTACAAGCCCCCAACCCCATAGGGGAGTTTACTTTCATCTCACCCCAAAGTTTATCTCGAAGGAAAAACATCCAATGTTACAAACTGCCAACTGCCCACTGTTTACAGGCCCCCGACCCCATAGGGGAGTTTACTTTCATCTCACCCCAAAGTTTATCTCGAAGGAAAATCCTCCAATGTTACAAACTGCCCACTGCCCACTGTTTACAGGCCCCCGACCCCATAGGGGAGTTTACTTTCATCTCACCCCAAAGTTTATCTCGAAGGAAAATCCTCCAATGTTACAAACTGCCAACTGCCCACTGTTTACAGGCCCCCGACCCCATAGGGGAGTTTACTTTCATCTCACCCCAAAGTTTATCTCGAAGGAAAATCCTCCAATGTTACAAACTGCCCACTGCCCACTGTTTACAGGCCCCCGACCCCATAGGGGAGTTTACTTTCATCTCACCCGAAAGTTAATCTCGAAGGAAAATCCTCCAATGTTACAAACTGCCAACTGCCCACTGTTTACAGGCCCCCGACCCCATAGGGGAGTTTACTTTCATCTCACCCCAAAGTTTATCTCGAAGGAAAATCCTCCAATGTTACAAACTGCCAACTACCCACTGTTTACAGGCCCCCAACCCCATAGGGGAGTCTAGTTTTCGTTTATTTTTAAATGAAATGTTTAACTCGGAGCTAAAATCTCCAATGTTACAAACTGCGCACTGCCCACTGCGCACTGTTTACTAACTTTGCCCCATGAAAAATTTCGTAGAGGAACTTCGTTGGCGGGGGATGTTATCTGATCTAATGCCTGGAACGGAGGAGTTTTTAAATAAGGGAATGGCGAAGGGATATATAGGTTTTGATCCCACGGCCGATAGTATGGGTGTTGGGAATATGGTGCAGATCATGACGCTTTTACATTTTCAACAATGCGGTCATAAACCAATTGCGCTTATTGGTGGAGCAACAGGCATGGTTGGTGATCCTTCGGGAAAAAGTGCAGAGCGCAATTTATTGGATGAAGAAACATTAAATCATAATATCGCTTGTCAGAAAAAACAACTCGAAAAATTTTTGAATTTTAATGATGCAGAAAATTCGGCCGAACTCGTAAATAATTACGATTGGATGAAGGATATTTCTTTTCTCGATTTTTTGCGTGAGGTGGGAAAATATCTCACGGTGAGTTATATGATGGCGAAAGATTCGGTGCAAACACGTTTGGAAAAAGGAATTTCTTTTACGGAGTTTACCTATCAATTGGTACAAGGTTACGATTTTTATTATTTATGGAAAAATAAAAATGTGCAACTTCAAATGGGTGGCAGCGATCAATGGGGAAATATTACCACCGGCAATGAATTAATTCGCAGAAAAGGAAATGGCGAAGCATTTGCAATTTGCACTCCTCTCATTAAAAAAGCCGACGGCACTAAATTCGGAAAAACGGAAAGCGGAAATATCTGGTTGGATGCCAATAAAACATCTCCCTATAAATTTTACCAGTTCTGGATGAATGCCAGTGATGCTGACGCTGAAAATTATATTAAAATATTTACTTTACATGCACGTGAATTTATTGAAGATATTATTTCCCGTCATCAACTGGAACCCCATACACGATTATTACAAAAAGAACTTGCAAAGGATATCACCATTCGTGTACACGGGGAAGAAAATTATAACAACGCTGTTTCTGCAAGCGAATTATTATTCAGAAAATCAACAAAAGACGATTTCGAAAAACTGTCGGAAGGCTTGCTGTTAGACGCTTTGGAAGGTGCGCCGCAATCTATTGTTGCAGCAGATCTTTTTGAAAATGGTGTTTCCTTTTCCGAATTAATTACAACACATACATCAATACTTGCCTCCAAAGGCGAATACAAAAGAGCGATTCAAGAAAATGCATTAAGCATCAACAAAGAAAAAATTTCTGACTCCGAATATCAAATTACCAAAAACGATCTCATAAAAGGAAAATTTTTATTACTGCAAAAAGGAAAGAAAAATTATTACCTCATCATTGCACAATAAAAAAGATTTTTCCCGCTGAAAGTATTTCCCGCTGGGTTTCCCGCAGAGTTCGCAGAGGTGCAGAGAAAGCAGAGGAAAGCAATTTGTGCGATGCACAAATTATGATTATATAGATACCTAGTTACATTTTTTTAAAAAATAATAAATTTTTATAATTTAATATAATGTGCAAAGAACATTATAAAACTCTGCGTCCTCTGCACCTCTTCGAACTCTGCGGGAAACAAAAACTCTGCGGAAAACACACCCTGCGGGTAATTTTACTGCACAATTATTTTTTGTCCGAAAACTATTCCGTCTTCTGTAGTAATTTTAATTAAATAGGGGTTCGCTGACATCTGGTCGGTATTGAGGGTGAAAAGATTTTCGTATTGCATGGACTTGGAAATAAGTTGTCCATCGGCGCCATAAAATTCCACTAGAAATCTTGGAGTATATTTATTATCAATAGTAATATTTATATCAGAGGTGGTAGGATTGGGGTACACAAAAATCTGCACATCTCCGGCGTTGATATATTGAATATGCACTGTTTCACTTTCAAGCGTTCCATTTGATGCGGTAATTTTATAGGAATAGGTTGTTCCGGATTTCAACCCTTCACTATCAATAAAATTATAATATTGATCCGTTGATCCACCACAAACACCGCTCACCGAAAAAATATTTTCAAAGGTTATCCCATCCTCCGCCCGCTTCAGATACATGTCGTAACAAGTATTTCCGCCCGTAAGTGTCCAGTCCACTAATATACTATCCCCAAACTGAATAGCTGTAACATCTTTAAAAACCGTTTGTGACTGCAATCCAACATAGCAGAAAGCAGCAAGGAAAAAAGAGAAGATTGTTTTCATATGCCGAACGAAGAACGATAAAATTGGATGTTTATTGTGCCGGTGAAAGTTGGAAGATATGAAAGCGTTGAAGGAGTTGAAGTAGTTAGTATGGATGTAAACATCAATTTTTATTACGGAAATGCAACGGAATATCTGGATTCGAAGATATTTTTAAAGAATAAATAAAAATTTTCATTGGAGAGAGCACCATAATACCATCCTGTGTAACATTCGGAATAAACTTCAAGTGCAATTGTATTTTGTTCTGAAATAGGTGAATTAAAGCAATAAACAGGTGCCTCATTTGCTATGAATGTGATCAATAATTTACCCTTATGAAAAGTTCTTTTATTTGCATCATCAATTAATTTCGATTCATTGATTAATTTAATCAAAGTGTGAGTTGCCGTATCGTTGGCATATAAATCAAATTGTATGTCTCCATCAGGAAATCCAACTGATTCAATTGTTACCTTTGTGATACTATCCGAATCTATTTTTACCGGCTTATATTGTGAGTTACACGCTAATAAAATAAAAAAAAATATACTTATAAAAAAAGTCAATACTTTCATATTATATTTTTAGATTCATACCATAAATATACATAAAAGAAAAATTTTCATCCTTCAAAGCCACACCCCCACTTCGAATTTAATTGATCTTATCGCGTGTCAAAATATAAAGGCGAAGAGAAATTTACAATTTCTATATAAAACAAAAAAACCGCAGACACTCCTGACTGCGGTTTGGGAAGCATATTGCTTCGGTCTATGAATAGTATTAAAATTTAATTTGAGGCAAATTGACCTGTGAGTTTGGTGATATCCTCAACTGATAGGCGGCAGTGCATTTTTACATAAACAAATGTTTCTCCCGGCTCATCAACCAAAACTACTAACCGTTTTATTTTACCGCGATTATTTTCACGAATACTAAGGTTTACATTAGCATCTTCACTTTTTACGCTTACAAGATCTTCAAAATTGCGTTTTTCCATTCTGTTTAATTTGCGGGTCATCTTTTTATCTGATTTATCGCAGTAATATTCTCCTTCGCGAATGGAAATTGTAATTCCACCAAATTTGCGCATAAGATCGATAGCTGCTGCTTCCTCACCTTCTACATGATCTTCGGCTATCTCGGCAACCATCTTCACCAAAAATCCCGGTATCCATAAATTTAATTTGGTTGCATCATCGTCAAATTTTGGTGCATCAGATGCATAGGTTTTGCCGGAAAATGTGATCAGCAATATAACAGGTAAAATAAGTAGTAGCTTTTTCATATCTTTTTTTGTTTAACGTAAATAAAAATTATTTATCTTCCAAATTATCCAACTCATCCATGCCTTCAATATTAATATCAGATAATTTAGAAAGTTTGGATATTTTTTCCACATCAATGGTTCCAAATAAACTTACTAAAACAAATTCACCATCTGCATCACAAAGTATCAAAAGTTCATTAATCACCTTGTCAGATTCCATTTTACCCAAAATCCGCACTTTATCTAATTCTGAATTAACGGTCATTAATTCTTCATAACTATTCAGCGATAATGTGGAAGAAATTTCGCGGTAATACTCACCTGATTTTGTATTTCCTTCTTCATTTTCATATACCAGAACTTTGATACCTTTTAAACCCTCTACAACAGATTGTAATTCTACATCCTCAGATGCAGCGGAGGCAACAAGGGAGAATAATTTTTCAGAAACGTTAACAGAGGTAAAACCTGGTTTTCCTTCATATTTTTGAAAGAACTGATCTATCTGAGTGGTTTGTGCGAATGTTGCCAGTGATGCACCCATTGCGATTAGTACAAATAATACTTTTTTCATAATGTTGTTTTTGCGATGAATTAATTGATTTACCAGCACAAGGCGAATCAGCAGTGCAAAAAGTTACAGAAGGCATCAAAAAAGATTTTAAAACAGCTCAAAATGCCCTCTACATGGGCTTTATGAGGCAATTAATTTATTTCTTATCCCGTATGAAGAGAACGAATAAAACAGACTGATAGTAGAGATTGTCGAACCTTAACGAAAGGTTGACAGGTGCTTTTGTTATATCGGTATATAGTATAGGTAAGTTCTTAAGATCTTTAATTTTACCTTCAAGACTATATATAAATTTATCGGCATTCCAACCAATATATTTTTCCTGACTTTTATTCAGAATAAAATGTTTCTCCAATTTTTTATTGTGATCTAATAATTTATCAAAATTATAATTTTGTTTATATGCTTCACCAACGGATGTGAGTTGAAGTCCATCAATTATAGCCTTAATATTTACACCTTCTTTATCGCGGTGTTCGAGTAATTTTAAATTATCGCGCAGTTCACGCAAAATATTATTTTTAATAATATCCTTCGATTTCGATCTGTCGGAAAGAAAAGTAAAAAGTTCTTTAATTGTTCCAATACCTGTTTGCAGATAATCGCTCATACTGAATATTTGATCCGACCAAAATAAGCAGAATAAATTATTTAGTCAAAATTAATCACTCTTCTGATCTCCAGAAATCGTTTGTAGTAATATTTTTCCTGTGTTTCATTACTTATACGCACGCCACCTGATTCGGGAGAGGAAGTATGTAAAAAGGAAAATCCGGTTTTTTCATCGTAAGATATAACTATGCCTACATGTGCCGGTTCGCCTCCCTGGGTTTCTGTTCCGCTGAACAGGATGAGATCACCTACTCTCGCTTCATTGTATGGGACAGGATAACCCGCATCAAATTGTTGACCGGAGGTTCGCGGCAAATTAATTCCGAAATTTTTATACACGTAACAAATAAAACCGGAACAATCGAATCCCGAATCCGGATCATTTCCTCCCCATACATATGGAACACCCATAAATGTTTTGGCATAGTTGATCACACTGTCGGAAATAGCCAGTGCTTTTATTTCGGCAGAATCAACCTTTTGTTCATCCATCCACCATGGATTTAATTGTGTAAAAGCCAAATGAAAAGATAAACAAAGAACAACTGTGAAGATGCACTTCCTCAATAACATATTAACTGTGTTGTTTTTTATTTTTTATTTTATCCCTCTCCCACCAAACCGGTGTGTCATCATCAGGATCAAGATTATAATTTACGGTGATCTCCTCACCTGGTAAAATGTCTTTAACGGCTTCAAATTCCAAAATATTAAGATCGAAATCAGGGTTGTATTTTGCATTTGGAGTATAGGAATGATTATACAAAGACCCAAACCCTAATGCCAATGCTCCCTTTCTGCCACTTTTACCCCATTCAAAATAATATTCATAAATAAAGGTATCGTTAATGGCATTTCTGTCCTTTTCACTGAACACGATCATTGGTGCTATTTCAATAACTGTACCTTTTTTTATTTTTTTTGAAGTAAATACTGCTCTTCCCCTATCTGGAGTTAGCGCCACAAATAAATGCTCCGGTAAAAATGGGGTAAGTGTTTTTATGTGTACTTCTGATTTCTTATTCGTTTTTTTTGACATCCCGAAAGTATTATTTAGAATTTAAAACTTTATTAACACCATCTTTGAATTCGGCAAATAATTGTTTGAAATGCGCTTTTTTAGCACTGCGACCTTCTACTTTTTTTGCCTGATTGATTCGGGAAATTGCCTGATCATGTAAAGCGAAAATTTGTTCTGCTTTTTGGTCAAAATTCTTGTCCGTGGTTCCACCATGAACAACTAATTCTTCAATTGCATCTCCAATTTCATACTGGATACGTCTTTTTGCACTGCGTTTACTCATATAATAATTTTGGCGCAAAGTTAAGCAATCCCCCTATCTTTGCACAAAAAATAAACAAGTTATGTTCGATATGAAAAAAGCTATGGAAATGAAAAAGAGGATGGATGAAATACAGGCCAGACTTGATCTAATTTCGGTGGAAGGCGAATCCGGTGACGGAAAATACAAGGTTTTAGTAACTGTTACCGGCACAAAAAGGGTTAAACATATCTCCATTAGCGACGAATTAATGCAAAGTGGCGATAAAGAACATCTGGAAGATCTGCTGCTTATAGCTATAGAAAGGGCGATGGAAAAAGCTCAAAGCGTTTCAGAAGCCGAAGCCCGATCGGCAGCAATGGGTGGAGGATTATCGGGGTTGTTTGGGATGTGATCACTCCTCAGTGCTGATCTTAAAAATTGCTGAACGCACGCGTTTTCCAACTGCATCCTTTAATATAAGATCGATAGCAGCGCTTTGGGTAAATACTTGTTGCATATCGCGTATTTCACCTAAAGGTATTTTTAGCAGGTTACATTTATTTTTCAGATCATCGCTTTTAAATTGGAGGAATCTATCCTTTATTAAATCCAATAAAATCGCGCGATTAATTACTCTTGCGGAATTGGCATTAAACCGCTCATCGGTAATTAATTCTTTATAGTCCATTAATTTACACAACGCATAAAATTGTTTGTCGCTACCAATTGCCAAAACAAATTCCTTTCCATCCCCTGTCGCAATAATTTCCCCATAAGGGGCAATATTAGGATGTAATGAACCGATAGGCTGAGGAATTATACCTGTATTTAAATAGTTTGCCGCCTGATTTGCCAGGGAAGCAATGGCTGCATCAAATAAAGATACAGAAACGTATGCACCTTTACCACTTTGCAATTTTTTGATACAGGCAACTAAAATGCCTTCCTTTAATTGATGTGCAGCAAAAAGATCAACAATTGCAACAGGTATTTTTTGGGCTTTGTTTTCCGGAGTTCCATTCATGAACATCCAACCGGTTTCTGCCTGCAATACAATATCATATGCAACTCTTGGATCAGCATCGCCAAAACCTGAAATATTTGCATATATAATTCCCGGGCTTATTGTTTTAATTGTTTCATAGTCCAGTTTATATTTAACCGCATCCGACATTTTCCAATTGCATATCAATACATCAGCTTCCTTAATAATTAAATAAATATTCTGCAGGTCATTTTCTTTGGAATAATCGAGAAAAACATGTTGTTTGTTCCAGTTCACCGAGGCGAAATAAGCGGAAGTTGGTGATGTTGTATCCTCCTCCGGCAACTTCCATTTGCGGGTAATATCTCCATTGGTTTTGGGATTTTCCACTTTTATAACCTGAGCACCTAATTCTGCAAAAAACATCCCTACCGCAGGTCCTGCAAGCACTCCCGCTAATTCTACTACCTTCAGATCGCGTAACATGGAACAAAAATAGACAGATTATAAAATATATCGCTAAGGGGTTCGTCAGAACTTTATAATCATTAAATTGTTACTACACCATGCATTCGAGAGGACTCTTTTTTTTCAGTTTTATATTAGCGATAGAGATTTATGCGTATCAGGCGCTAATAACAGTATTTCCGGGGAATAACCTGCTTCCTTTTATTTACTTTGGTGGAACGGCTCTTATTTTTATGAGTATCCTGCTTTATTTTAATTTTAAGTTACAGGAAAAAATTAAAATTCCGCGCCAATTGTTGATGGCAATTTTCTTTTTATTATTTATTCCGAAAATTTTCACATCGCTTTTTTTGTTAATGGAAGATGCAGTGAGATTGATCAAATTAGGTGTGAATGGAGTAATATCGCTAATCGGAAACTCAGAATTTATCTTCGGCACAAGCCGATCAGAAATTTGGAGTGTTATCGCACTTTCATTTGCCGCTGTATTAACGCTCACCTTTGTTTACGGGGCAATTTTTAATGTATATAATTATAAAATTCGAAAGGTTCCTGTGAAATTATTAAAACTTCCAAAAAATTTCAACGGATTAAAAGTGGTACAGATATCCGATATTCATTCCGGAAGTTTATCAGATACTAAAGCAGTACAAAAAGCGGTAGATAAAATAAATGGATTAAACCCTGATCTTATGTTTTTTACCGGTGACCTTGTAAATAATATCGCAGCAGAAGCAGTGGATTTTGTGGAGATATTCGCCCAATTAAAAGCAGTGCACGGTGTGTATTCCATACTTGGAAATCACGATTACGGAGATTATATGTTATGGTCAAATCCTGAAGATAAAATTGCAAACCTGGAAACATTAAAAGACCTGCATAAGCAGATGGGATGGAGATTATTGCTCAACGAACATGTACAAATTGAAAAGGATGGAGAAAAAATTGTTGTTGCAGGAGTTGAAAACTGGTCGGCAAGAGGAAGATTCCATACTTATGGTAAATTAGAAAATGCATTAGACGGAATTCAGGATGCATTTACTGTATTATTATTATCTCACGATCCATCTCATTGGGAAGCAGAAATTTTAGACCATCCGGCAAAAGTGGATATTACGTTTTCCGGACATACCCATGGAATGCAGTTTGGTTTTGAATTTTTGAATATAAAATGGAGCCCTGTTAAATATTTTTATAAACAATGGGCGGGATTATATTCCAAAAAAGAACAACATCTTTATGTGAACCGGGGTTTTGGAGTAATCGGATATCCTGGTAGGGTTGGGATTTTGCCTGAAATAACTTTATTCACTTTACACAGTGCAAACTAAGATCATTTTTTTAGTTAATTTGCACAATGCAATCTATGCTGGAAAAACAATATCAGATTTTAGTAAATAATTATGATCAACTATTAAATTTATGTGAGAAGTTAAACTACGCCGGTTTAAATGATCCCATTACAAGTGGCAAATGGTCGGTTGCACAAATACTTACACATATAAATATATCTATCAGTATTACTACAGCATATTTAGTAAAAAAAATTCAATATCCTGAAAAAATACCCAATACAAATTTTACCACAGGTTTGAGATCAGTTTTACTCAATGCAGCACTGAGAAGTGATATAAAGTTTAAAGCTCCGAAAGTTGTGAGTGCGGTTCCGGAAATCAATTCCATAGAAAAAATTGAATTTGAGTGGCAAACTCAAAAAAAGTTGCTTTTCGACCTTTTGGAGTCATTTCCTCCCCATTTACTCAATAAAGCAGTGTTTCGCCATCCTTTAGCCGGGCGAATAACCTTAAAACAGACCTTGGAATTCCTGAATTTGCACCTTTTGCACCATAAAAGGCAGATAGAAAGCTACCTGAACGAACGAAAATAGATCAAAATTTGTATTAAAAAAACGGTAACTTTGCAGACTCTTAAAAAAAAGTTAATCTAAAATATAAGTATAATAGCATGACCATCTTCCTAATTTTTTTTATAGCTCATTGGTATCTTTCACTCTTTTGTCAAACTTTCTTCCTACATCGTTATGCAGCACATAGTATGTTTACCATGTCGAAAGGTTGGGAAAAATTCTTTTATATACTTACCTGGTTAACACAAGGGTCTTCTTATTTAAGCCCTTATGCTTATGGTATTTTACACAGATTGCACCATGCTTTTACCGATACGGAAGAAGATCCACATTCACCGAGTTATACAAAAGGATTGTTTCCGTTGATGTGGAAGACCAAAATAATCTATAACGATATTGAAAACTATCGACTCAAGGTAGATGAAAAATTCATGAAAAACCTCCCAATGTGGCGCAGTTTTGACCATTTTGCAAGTAGTCGTTTAAGCCGTTTGGGTTGGGTCGCGATTTACATTGTTATTTATGCATTTATCGCTACACAATGGTGGATGTGGTTATTATTACCAATAACTATACTTACCGGTCCGGTTCATGGTGCCATCATCAATTATTTTGCACATAAATATGGCTACAGGAATTTCGATACGCCTGATACATCCAAGAATTTCTTACCTATTGATCTTATTATGATGGGTGAGAGTTATCACAATAATCATCATAAATTATTGGCCAGACCTAATTTTGGAATCAAATGGTTCGAAATTGATCCTACTTATCCTGTTATACGATTGTTAAGTGCGCTTAAAGTGATCAGGCTGAATCAGGAACCGCAACCCTGATACAAGATTCCCGGCTTTTTATTCGTTTCCTGTCAAGGGTTTATCTTTACCATAAAAAGACAGGGTATTTACAGAACAACGAAAATATTATTAGGAATACTTTTGCTTTTCACGTCCTGTGATCTGTTTGCTCAAAGCAGTAATGAAAGAAAAAAGATCATAGTAGTTTCCAATAATTTAATTACTCTCGACAGTCTGAGTATTATTCCGGGTTCTGTAATTATAAAACAAGAAACAGGAATCAACGAATCAGATTCACTTCCTATTTATAGAACAATTGATTCTTCCCTTTATACTATAGATCACTTTCATTCTACAATACAATTTTCTGAAAAAACTACCGGTCAGGTTTTAATTGAATATAAAGTATTTCCTTATTTATTTACAAAAAAATATTTTAATAAGAACCCCGACTTATTCGACAGTGCAAATATTAATCTTACCCCCTACTCTGTTTCTTTAACGAATATTGATCCCTATTTAAATATTACGGGGCTCGATTATTCAGGAAGTTTTGCCCGAGGTATTTCCTTCGGGAATAACCAGGATATCGTTGTTAATTCGAATTTCAATCTCCAGATGAATGGTAAATTACAGAATGATGTAAATATCAATGCCTCTATTACGGATAACAATATTCCCATTCAACCAGAAGGTAATACACAACAGCTGCAGGAATTTGATAAAGTTTTTATACAACTATCAAAAAATAAACAAACACTAACCATGGGTGATTACGAAATTTATAAACCCAAAAGTTATTTTTTAAATTATTATAAAAAGTTGCAAGGCGTGAGTTATTCGGGAGGATTTGACCTTGAAAATAAAGGGAGTTTAACCACCGGATTAAACCTTGCAGTAGCAAAAGGTATTTATGCAAAACAAGACCTGACCATTTTGGAAGGAAACCAAGGTCCTTATAAATTAAAAGGGAACAATGGAGAAACATTTATTATAATTCTTGCGGGCACAGAAAGAGTTTATATCGACGGTAAATTAATGGTGAGAGGTTCTGAGAACGACTATATTATTGATTATAATGCGGGGGAAATTACGTTTACACCTAACGTATTACTTACAAAGGATAAAAGGGTTCAAGTGGAATTTGAATATTCCGATAAAAATTACTTCAGAACATTGGTATTTTCCGGATCAGAATATACTTCCGAAAATGAAAAGTTAAAGTTAAGATTAAATATATATGCCGAACAGGATAGCAAAAATCAGCCACTTGATCAAACGATAGACTCATTTGACAAAAGTATTTTAGAAGCAGTAGGTGATTCTGTTCAATATGCATTTTCTTCAGGTATAGATACTATTGCATTCGATGCTTCGCGAATTATGTATAAAATGGTGGATAGTCTTGGATTTGATTCAGTATTTGTTTATTCCGCAAATCCGGATTCTGCTAAATATGTACTTTCTTTCACCGAACTTGGATTAAATAATGGAAATTATATTCAGAGTGCAACTTTTGCAAATGGCCGCGTATATACCTGGGTAGCTCCTATAGCAGGAATACCACAGGGTTATGCAGAACCTGTAATACTATTAAATGCTCCGAAAAAATCGCAAATGGTTACGGCTGCAGCGGATTATAGAATAAATGAGAATAATTTTATTACCGGGGAAATTGCTGTCACAAATAATGATGTAAATACTTTCAGTGATATTAATAATGCCGACAACTCTGCTCTTGCATATAGAACTGAATATCAAAACCTACATAAATTCAGTGAAAAAACAATACTCAGTAGTTCCGTTAATTACGAATTCACTGAGATGAATTTCGCTCCTCCAGAAAGGTACCGGCCAGTAGAATTTAATCGCGATTGGAATATTTTTTCAACGGAAAAAACGAACGAACATTATACCAATGCCAATTTTAATTTAGCAGGCGGTGATATCTGGAATATAGGATTACAATCTTCTGCATTCATAAGAGAAAAAAATTACACCGGTTTTTTACAGGCACTTAAAGGAACCGTTGAAACTAAACAATGGATAATTAATGCCAGCAGCAGTTATTTGAACAGCAATGCAGATACGATCCAATCGAATTTCCTCCGGCCTAACTTATCTGTTGCAAAAATTTTTCCTGCAATAAATTATTGGAAATTAGGTATTAATTATGAAGGAGAACACAACAATGTATATTCCGAATCTGATTCCTTATTAAGTAATAGTTTTTATTACGATCAGTTTAAATATTTTATTTCCAATGCAGATACCGCTGTAAATAAATTTTATGCCGATGTAATTATGCGCAACGACCGATTACCGGTAAACGGTAAATTTGCCGATATAACCAGAGGAAACACTTACACCTTGAGCGGTGCATTAAATGAAAATGTAAATAATAGAATTTCCTGGCAACTATCCTATAGAAATTTAGAAATAGTAGATACCAGTTTAACCTTTTTAGAACCTGAAAAATCATTATTGGGAAGATTACAAAATGCTTTCGTCATCAAAAAAGGATTAATTACCTCTGATATTTTTTATGAATTAGGAACGGGACAGGAACCTAAAAAAGAATACACATTTATTGAAGTGGAACCTGGAGTGGGTAATTATACCTGGAATGATTATAACACTAATGCTATTCCGGAATTAAATGAGTTTGAAATTGCAGCATTTGCTGATGAGGGAAACTATATTCAGGTTTTTATACCCACGGATGAATATATCCAGTCGAATGTCAGCAATTTTAATTATGCTATCGGACTAAATCCCAAGGTGCTTTTATTTAACAAACCTGGATTTGCAGGTTTTATAGGAAAATTTGCCGCGCAATCATCGCTTCAATTAACCAGAAAGGTTTTGGACGATCAGAGTTTTAATTCATATGTCCCCTTTACAATAATTGATGATAGTTTACTGGTTAGTTCCAATATGTATTGGTTAAATACAATTTATTTCAATCGCTCTTCTCCTAAGTTTGGAATTGATTATTCTTATTTAGAGAATTTCAGTAAGCAGGTTATTACTATCGGACCTGAAAGCAGAGGAAAAGCAGAACATAAGATCAACATGCGATACAAAATAGCCACACCTTTTACATTAAATCTGGCCTATACAAATGGTAACAAATTATTGATCTCCGAAGCATTTATGGAAAAAAATTATACCATCCCCTATTTTACAATTGAACCAAAATTAACCTACATAAAAGGTTCTGTTTTCAGAACTTCTGTATTTTATCAATATACAAAAAGCGATAACACCGAAGGCGTGGAAAATTTATTGAGTCACGAATTTACGTTTGATATCAGATATAATGTGGTATCAAAAAGCACCATCACTTCTAAAATTTCGTTGGTAAATATTAAGTTCAATGGTATTGAGGATTCCCCTGTGGGATATGCAATATTGGAAGGATTACAAGATGGAAACAATATTTTATGGAATTTGAACATTGACAGAAAACTTTCTGCCATTCTTCAATTAACAGTATCCTATGAAGGAAGAAAAACCGGTGATAGCGATATTACACATTTGGGGAGATTGCAGATGAGGGCAGTGTTTTGAAAATGTACCAATGAAATAAATTTACCAATGTACCAATGAACAGCCGGGCTCCTACCAATCCGCAGCGACGGATCAAATTTCTAGACTAATTAATTAACAAATGAAACGGTTTAGATGGCCTCAATGATTTTGGAAACTGTGAGGTCTAAGGGATCAGAATGAAGTAGGAAAGAATGCAAGAATTAAAAAAAGAGGAACGCCGATGGCGCAGATTGAGCGGATTTAACGGATTAAAAAAGGATTAAAGAAATGAAATTGGAAATTATGTTTACAAGAGATAACTTTAACTATGGTTACTGATAAAAATGGGGAAATAGAACTAAAAAAAATGGATGTTTATTATCTAAAGTCTGATTTGTCATTCCATTATAAAAAAAACAGGGAATTAATTGTTGACCTGCTTCGAATTAAACATTTATTAAAATTAAATGGTAAAATATCAGCAGAGGAAATAAGTATTCTGGAGTTGGGTTTAAGACATAGTTGGTATGAAATTTACAACCAAATTGCAGGCCTTATAGTTAGTCAATTTTATACTTATCTTAAAATACAAGAGCTTTGTTTACAGTTAATGAAGGACAAACATTCGAAAATAAGATGTAATATCTTTGAAATATTACTATTCAAACTTAAAAAGTCAGTTTCCAACGAATTCATTAAAAAAGCATTAGAAGATAAAAGTATAAGGGTTGTAGAAGTTGGAATTGAATATATTGAACTCAATGACCTTGCAAATTTTATCCCGGAATTAAATAAATTAAAGAATAAATTTCCAAAAAATAAAAAATCTATAGAAAATTCCATAAACTTCATTTCTAATGGCTATATAACAGAAGAAGATTCAGAAAACCCGGATTTAGTATGGATAACCCTAAAACATAAAAACACATATCATAGCCGAAGTTTTCAAAAAAAGATCGTCACAAATAAATTAATTTCCTCTTTTCTAATGGACATCCAAAAAACGCTATAGAAAATGAATATGCCTGTAAAATGATTTTTTGACATTTACTCTGCTAAAAATATCGGAATAACTAATCCATCATTTATATTCTTATCCTATGGATAAATGCAAAATTTAGGTTGCAAAAACAAATTGTAAAGTTTTCATCATTTAATATTTCTTAACATTTTTATTCTCCTAATTTCTATATTTTGGCTCTTTAAAAACTCAAAAAAATATATTATGGATGCAAATGTAAACTCAATTAACTGGTTTGAAATATCTGTAGCAGATCTCGACCGGGCCCAAAAATTTTATGAAACAATTTTTGACATCAAAATGGAAAGAATGGATATGCCGGATATGCCGATGTCCATGTTTCCTTCAAACCCGGGAAGCGGAAAAGTGAATGGTGGATTAGTGCAAAGTGAAATGCATAAACCAAGTGCGGATGGAGTGAAAATTTATTTGAACGGAGATCCTGATCTTCAATCTGCACTCGATAAAGTTACCGATGCAGGTGGCCAAATTATTATGCCTAAAACAGACATTGGACAAGGTTTCGGATTTATGGCATTTTTTATAGATACGGAAGGGAATGTAATAGGATTACATTCCAATGGATAAACAATCTTCGCAGAAAAATTCAAATAAAAAATCCGGGGTTCCGGATTTTTTATTTACATAAATTTCATTCTTTACTCATTAAAACCATATTATCTTTTCTCAAATAACCCTCTTCTGCCATTCGCTTGGAAGCGTCTTTATAACTCTCCGGATCTTTGTCGGCCCAGGTATTTAATCCGTCCACATATCTGTTATACATACAAAATGTTGCAGCTATAAGCACAGTATCATGAATTTCCTTATCTGTGGCATTTAAACTTTTTGCAAGATCAATATCTTCCTGAGTTACCGATTTTCCACTTATTTGCACCTTGCCTGCGATTTGCAATAAGGCTTTTAATTTTTCTGAAATAATCGGAACATCCTGAGGGTGCTTTTTAATATGTTCAATTTCTTCCAGGGAAGCCTTAAGATGGTGTGCAGCAGCTGCACCATGCGATAACTGACAAAAAGTGCAATCGTTTTTACCGGAAACATATGTTGCTATTAATTCCCTTTCACCTTTACTCAATGTTGAATTATCACTGTGTAATAAAGTATTGGCCAACAACAATAATGGATAGGCACTTTCGGGACTATAATTTAACAAACCCCGTATTCCGGGATGCGGGTTATTTAATTCGATGTATGCCATGATTTTTTACGACAAACTTAATGAAGATGGGGTGGATCAGCATGAGATTTACAGTATTTTTGAAAAAGTAGCGGGTATTGAGTATGTAGTATATAGATACAAACATTTGAACTTTAGTAAACCATAAAGCAAAAGTCAACAGTAAACAGTGGGCAGTCAACAGTTTGTAACATTGGAGATTAATTCTCCGAAATAAACTTTGATTTGAATAAAAACGTGAACTAAAGCTCCGATTTGGGGCTGGGGGCCAAATAACAATCAAAAAATAAAAAATAACAATCGGATCGCAACCCTGGAACTTTTGCAAACCATGTAAACACAAAGAAAATAAAGAATCCGCCAGTTGTCGGACAGGTATCGAACAAGGAATAAAGAACCTGTCTGCCTGCAATCGCGAGGCAGGCATTAATCGGATCGACAACCGTAAGTATCCGATCCGTTTTAATAGAGGGTAATAATAAATAACAATCAAAAAATAAAAAACTTTAATCGGATTGACAACCCGAAGATATTCCTCCGTAGGAAACCTTGCTAACACCGCTAACCTTGTAACTTTTACAACCCTAGGAAACTTTCCATGTGAGCTGTGAATGGTCAGTGGTGAGTGAACCCAACCAAGAACTCAGAACGCAGAACTGAAACATGTAGTGATCGACGCAGGAGATCTACTACATGTCAGAACATTAAACATTAAACCTAAAATGCATCACATCACCATCCTCCACCAAATATTCTTTTCCTTCCACATTTAATTTACCTGCTTCTTTGCATGCGGCCTCGCTGCCGTATTTGAGATAATCGTTATATTTTATTACTTCCGCGCGAATAAATCCTTTTTCAAAATCGCTGTGAATTACTCCTGCAGCACCGGGAGCCAAAGTTCCTTTGTGAATTGGCCAAGCACGCACTTCTTTTACACCGGCAGTAAAATAAGTGATGAGGTTTAATAATTTATATCCTGCGCGAATTAAAGTATTTAATCCGCTTTCCTTTAAACCAAGATCTTCCAGAAATAATTTTTTATCTTCATAAGAATCCAATTGCGCAATTTCACTTTCAATATTTGCGCTTACAATTATCACTTCGGCATCTTCATCTTTAACTGCATTCTTTAATTGTTTTACGAAATCATTTTCCACATGAATTTCTTTTTCATCAACGTTGCAAACATAAATTACCGGTTTAATGGTAAGCAACCACATATCTTCAATTAATTTAAAATCCTCCTTATCTAAATGTAAACTTCTTGCACTTTTGCCCTGTTCTAGGTGTGCTTTTAAATTAGTTAGCACTTCCACTAATTTTTTTGCATCCTTATCACCTATGTATGCAGCGCGCTGACTTTTTGTTAATTTAGTTTCTATCGTTTCCAGATCTTTAATCTGTAATTCATAGTCGATGATCTCTTTATCTCTTATCGGATTAACATCGCCATGCACATGCACAATATTAGGGTCATCAAAACATCTCACCACGTGAATAATAGCATCCGTTTCGCGAATATTTGCCAAAAATTTATTTCCAAGTCCTTCACCCTTTGAGGCACCTTTTACTAATCCTGCAATATCTACAAATTCGATGGTAGTTGGAACTAAACGTTCAGGATGCACAAATTCAGCAAGTTTTGTGAGCCGGTCATCAGGAACAGTTACAACGCCAACATTTGGCTCGATAGTGCAAAAAGGGAAATTTGCAGCCTGCGCTTTTGCACTGGATAATGCATTAAACAATGTTGATTTGCCCACATTTGGTAAGCCTACGATTCCGCATTTTAAAGCCATGTTATAAAAATAATTATTTAATAGTTCTGTGTAAACGGCCGCAAAGATAGGGTTTGTTGATGTAAAAATCAGTGATTTGGTAGAAAATTGGGCAGAGAATCCGGATAATACGGTTTGGAAGCCGACTATAAAAATTTTGCGCCTTTGAACTTTGTGAGAAAAATAATCACACAAAGTTTCAAAGGCGCAAAGAAAAAAATTAATTCATTATTCCTTTATAAAGGATTGCATTCCAATAGAATTGTTACTGGAAATTTTTAATAAATAAAATCCTGGTGACAGACTGCTGACATCCACAATCTTATCTCCTGATAATTCAAAATCAGAAATAACAGCACCAACCGTATTTAATATTTGAGCATTATAATTTCCTTTCACAGGTAATTCAATATTCAAAAATTGATCTGCTGGATTTGGATAGATATTTACCAAAATACTATTTGTTATATCTTCAATAGCATTAAAGTTGATGATCTTACACTCAAAATCTTCTCCTGCAACATTGCCCGCAGTTAAACATACTGTGTAATTATCAGGGGAAGGATAGAAATGGGATGGGTTTTGTTCTGTAGACGAACCGCCATCACCAAAATCCCAATCCCAGTAATCTGGTAGATTAGTTGAAATATCTGTGAAAACAACGGTAGTACCTGAAATAGACCAGGTAAAATCGACAACCGGAATTTTAGGTGTATTTCCAATATTAACTACCTGACAATCAGTTGAACTGCCCGCTGCATTTGAAGCTGTTAAACAAACGTTATAATCACCATCTATTAAATATGTATAGGTAGGATTTTGTTCAGTGCTGGTGCCACCATCACCAAATTCCCAATCCCATGCGGATGGAGTATTTGTACTAAGATCGGTAAATGCAACCGTTGGATCCCCTGCAAATGAAAAATCAGCGAGGGGAGCAACATAAGAATCAACCACAATTATTTCGCAATAAGTATCGCTGGCCACAATATTGGTGGCAGTGAGACAAACATTAAAATCTCCGTTCGTTAAAAAGGTATGCACCGGATTTTCTTCAGTTGAAGAAGTTGCGTCACCAAAATCCCAGAACCATGATGTTGGTGAATTTGTTGACAGGTCAGTAAAATTAACTGTAGGTTCAGCTACAGCAGTATAACTATATAATGCCTCAGGAGCACCTGTAATAGCAGAAGTAACAACTCTGAAATGGAAATCGCCGGTAAGCTCCGCCCATCCAAAACCAGTTTGAACATAACTTCTGTTCACCGCTAAAGTACTTGTATAAGAAACCCATGCAACTCCACCGGGAACTGTATATCCTACAAAAACGTCTCCATAAATTCCCTCTAATTCCGGCATTCCCCGTAGGTCAACTCTGGTTCCCTTATTTGGTTCTGCTAAGGTTGGTTCTGGGGTGAGATAAAAAGGTGTTATAATATCAGCACCCGGAAATCCTGTTCCATCATCTGCCCAAATGTGAAATTGTATATCATCGTTTGGTCGCATATAATCGGTGTAATTCTGAATAACTGCAGTAACCACGTCAGTTTCACCGGTCAAGGTCATTCTAACAGCTGCAGAAACATATCCTGTGGCACTAAGGGTACCGATATCTGCAACAAAGTCAATTATTCCAGCATCATAAGAAATATAATTTCCAGCGATGATCTCAAAAGTATCGGTTACGGCAGTATTTGGCACTGCAAAACCATCGGTAGCTTCAATGTAATAACTGATCCAGGTTCCGGGTGCCTGTTCAGGTATTTCAAATAAATAGGTATCTCCAAATGTATTGAAACCTGCAATGGAGGTATATGCGCCACCATCGAGACTGTACCATAAGAAGCTGCTCTCAACATCGGAAGCGTCGATAATTTCAGCTGTCAGAGGATTTGGTCCAAGTGTTCCTTCATACAAATTTGTTGGATCGTGCAGAATCAATGGTTCAGAAACGTCGACATTATATCTGTAGATAACAAGATCATCAATATAAATACCATCAACATTATATGCAGCATCACTTACAAAACGAAAGCGAAGACGCACATCAGGGCTGCCAACAAAAGCGCCCAGCGGAACGGAATATAACTGCCATGTAAACAGGTCTTCACCGTTAAAAATTTCAATATTTGTCCATGATCCACCTGCATCGGAGGAAGCGTCGAGGTAGACATAATCAAACCCGAGCTCGAGGTCAAGAAGGGCATAGAACTGAACATCTGCATCAAGAGCAAAGGTTAAGTCAGCACTCACTGCCATGGTTGCTTCTGAAGAAAATGCATCCAGATAATTGCCATCAGGACTATCGGTAAAACTGTGAGTAGGACTGTAGGCATCAGTGGTAGTTGTATTCCACGAACCTGTAACCGTCCAATTTGTGAGTCCACTTTCAAAATCGTCAGAAAATACAATGGCCTGGCCATGGATTGTAAAGGTGGAAATCAGAATACTGAGGAGTAAGTAAATGTTTCTTTTCATAAAGTATATATTTTTATCATCACACTAAATTAGGTCATTTTTTCCAATTGATTAACTTTAAAAAACAAATTTTAAGCAAAAACTGTTTTGTCGAATTGAATAGGGGCATAATTGTTGGTAACTTTCGGCAAATTTTAATGGTAGATATGAGGTATTTAATTGTTTGTGGTTTTTTGGTTTTATTGAGTAAGACGCAGGCACAAACTGCGGACCAATGGTTTGAGTCGGGATTCGAAAAATATGAAGCCAAAGATTATGTTGGAGCTATCGCCGATTATACAGAATGTATAAATCTTGCACCCGATTATCCGGAGGCATATTTTAACAGGGGATTGAGTTATTATTTCACGGCAAATTTTGAGGCAGCAATAAAGGATTTCGAACAAATAATAAAATTAAAACCGGGAGATGCAAAAGCATATTATTGGAAAGGATATTGTTTATTTGAAGCGAACAAAATTGAGGAAGCGATAAGTGCATATACGAATGCCTTATATTATGATCCAACGTACGCAGAAGCTTTTTTTGAACGGGCATTTGCAAAATATATGCTAACACGTTATTCAGATGCATTGGAGGATCTTACCAGAGCTATAAATATTGATCCAACATATGCTGATGCTTATTATTACAGAGGATTATGTTTTTATGCATTAGAAAATTATACTGATGCTATGATTGCCTTCAACAAAGTTGTAGAATTAGATCCTCAGGATGCAGATGCATGGTATCAAATTGGATTTATTCACAACGATAATAAAGCATATGATCTGGCAATTGAAGCCTATACCAAAGTAATAAATCTACAACCCACTGCAGGCGATGCATACTACGAACGCGGAGTCGCTTACTACGAATTATATTTTGATGATAACGCATGTCAAGATTGGAAAAAGGGTGCCGAATTAGGAGATGAATATTCGAAGATTCAAGTTGAGAGCTTATGCAATAAATAAGATTCGATGGTTTAGGAAGATTCGAAGGGAGAAGATTCGAAGATTCGAAGGGGAAGGTTCTAAGGATTCAAGGAAGGAAGGTGTGTAAGGTTAAATAAGGGGGAATATTCTACCAATAATGATTTCCCCCAATCTTCAGCATTTGATTTTTAATTGAAGAAGATTATCTTTAAGGTTTGCAATTGTTTAACCCTTAAATAAATTGTTATGTCTGAAAGAGAGTTATTAAACCGAGTAAAGATCTTTTCTTATGATGTTTATAATTGTGTAAAAAAGATCAAGCAGGATGTTTATAATAAACAATTAATTGAGCAACTAATTGATTCTGCATTTAGTGCGGCAGCAAATTACCGGGCTTCACAAAGAGGTAAATCTAAAAGAGATGCATTAAATAAAATTAAAATTTCTCTTGAGGAAATTGATGAATCTAACTTCTGGTTAAATAGCCTTTTTGATTTAAAAATTACAGAGTCTGAAGAAGTTAAAAGATTAATAAATGAGAGCGACCAATTAACTTCGATCTTTGTTGCAATAGTTAATAAATTAGAAATGTAATGTATTATTGCAATTCAATATTAAAATATAATGCAGATACACATTTTTTCCATCATAACAATGTATTTTTTTTTGAAAATTAATAAATCAGTAAAAATTTAGCGAAAGGTCTTAATGCTTTAAATTAAATCGAGAACCCCTTTTTTTTACCTTACTCACCTTCCTTCCTTTTTTATTCCTTAGAACCTTACCCTTCGAATCTTCTCCCTTCTCCCTTCGATTCTTTCTCAATCACCATATCCGGAGCAATACGCAGCCAACACCTCCGGTGCTTTTTCATAGCCATAACTATCTGATTTATTTAAATATTCGCACGCAGATTCCATCTCACCGATCTGTAACATTAATATTCCGTAATTATAATTGCCCATTGGAAAATTGGGGTCATATTTTAACATGATCTTAAAATCCGTTTCAGCATCGGTGTAATTTCCGAGCATTGCTTTGCTTAATCCACGTTGGTTATAAATATCCTTATTTTCCGGATCTACATCTGCTGCGGCATCAAATGTTTTAATTGCAGTATTATAATCTTCCTGGAAATATTGAGCAAGGCCCAGGTTATATAAAATTTCTGCATTCTGAAGATCATATAATAAAGCAACACGGAATTTATCCTCCGCTCCGGAATAATCTCCCTCAACAGCAGCTTCTAATCCCATGGAAAGATAATAAGCGGCCATATCACTGTTGGCAATGGCAGATTCTTCACCGTCAACTTTAAAAATTATACTGTCGTCGTCAGCAATTATTTCAATTTTGTCGGTATCTATTTGTGCTTGCGCAACTGCAAACAACGAAATAAAAAATGTAAAAATGAGTGTCCGTGTCATGGCCTTCAATTTAGTTTATAAACGAAATATGCCTTTTTATTATTATTTGGCGACCAAAAGGGCTGCCAAATAAACCCTGAAAACGAATAATGCCGATTAAACGATAATTTTTCAGATAAATTCAAATTTCGGGAAATATTTTAAGAAAATCTCCAAAAAAGATCAAAATTTCAAGATCTGTTTAATTTCCAATTGGAGCGTTTTTCCATAACGGAGCTTTGTAGCGCTGGGTTTACCGATTTTTTTTCATGCACGAATGAGGCGAAAAATGCTGCAATACCCTCTTCTTCTTCGTTTTCCGATATCAATTTTTCGGGAGTAAAATATTTTTCAATAAATCCTGTGTCAAATTTCGCAGATAAAAAAGCTTCATGTTGCATTACAAATTTCCCGAAAGGCAATGTGGTAGCCACTCCTGAAATTTTGTAATCGTTGATGGCACGAATCATCTTTTTGCATGCCAATTCACGTGTAGCGGCATGTACGATCAATTTTGCCAACAGCGGATCATAATAAATGGGAATATCCATTCCCTCCTCATAACCATCATCCACGCGAATGCCATGTCCCTGAGGGCGGCGATAGGTAATTAATTTTCCTATATCGGGGAGGAAATTATTTTTTGGATCCTCGGCCGTCACCCTTAATTCGATTGCGTGACCATGAATTTTAAGATCTTCCTGTTTGAAACCCAACTCCTCTCCTTCCGCCACTAAAATTTGTTCACGTACGATATCTAAACCCGTAATAAATTCAGTTACAGGATGTTCCACCTGCAAACGGGTATTCATTTCCAGAAAATAAAAATTAAGATCAGCATCCACTAAAAATTCGACCGTTCCGGCTCCAACATAATTACACGCTTTTGCAGCATTTACAGCACTTTCACCCATTGCTTTGCGCATTTCCGGTGAAACTACTGCAGAAGGTGCTTCTTCCACCAATTTTTGGTGACGACGCTGAATAGAGCATTCCCGCTCAAATAAATACACAACATTTCCATGTCTGTCGGCAAGAATTTGAATTTCTATATGCCTTGGAGATGTTACAAATTTTTCAATAAAAACCGCATCATCCCCAAAAGCGCTTTTTGCCTCACTCATGGCACGATGCATTTGTTCATCCAATTCTGCTTCGTTTTGAACTACGCGCATACCCTTTCCTCCCCCACCCGCACTCGCCTTTATTAAAATTGGATAACCGGCTTTTGCAGCAACAATTTTAGCTTCCTCAAGATCTTTTATTGCATGATCAGTGCCCGGAACCATTGGTATGTGAAATTTTGCTGCAGCCTGTTTTGCGGAGATCTTATCACCCATCATATTAATACTGATCGGATCCGGACCAATAAATATTAATCCTGCATCCTGTACTTTTTGTGCAAAAACAGCATTTTCACTCAGGAAACCATACCCCGGATGTATAGCATCGGCACCGGAGATCTTAGCAACCTCCAGAATTTTGTCCATCAATAAATAACTTTGATTCGACGGTGGAGGACCTATATAATAAGCTTCATCTGCATATTGGGTGTGAATTGCATTTCTATCAGCTTCTGAATATACTGCAACGGTCTTAATTCCCATTTCCTTTGCCGTACGCATAACACGCAAAGCAATCTCCCCGCGATTGGCGATCAGGATCTTTTTGATCTTCATTTGACAAAGATGGGGGAAAGATTTGAATTGAGGAAAGACAAAATAATAAATGCCGGATTATTGATTAGTTTTAGACAAATTGCACGGAAATGTTACTTCAGGCTGAAATTATGGGTGGTTTAATAATTCTGAGTATATTGATATTTGTTATTATTTTAGGGATTGTGAGTTTTGTGTTTTCATTTATTGTTGATCACTATAAAAGGAAACATGCAGATGATGAAAAGAAAATCCCATTTTTAAAACATATTGAACTAATTTCAAGGATATTAAAATATGTTTTTATTATTGTCATTATTTTATTAGTTATTGCCGTTATATGTTTATTAAATTTTGAATATTAAAATTTCCATGCAACTCGATTACATCCACAATATTAACAACAGCGGCGAACATATGGTCCGCCTATACAATTTTGACATGTTGCAGGCAATTCAATTCCGCAAACACATTCAAGATGTTATTTTAATTAAAAATAAACCACTTAATATTAACGAACTCGATTTTATAGAGGCCAGAAATTGTGAATTAACATTGCGAATTGCAGATGATGATATAGGAATTGTTACAGAAGACACAGTTCTCTTTTTTTGCGATCTTACACTGGAAGGTTTTCAGGAAATGGTTGAATTATTAGCACCGTTTTGTTTGAAAGAAACGAAGGGATATCAATGGTTATATGATATTGACAATGAAATAGATTTTTTATTTTCGCCGGGTGGAACGTGGTGAAATTGGCCCTGATAAAATTCGATCATTTTGTGATGAAAAAAATTCAACTGCTTTTTAAATGAAATCCTTAGTAGACAAAAAATATCTTCTGGAACGTTTCCAGGGAAAGGGAGGATGGACCTATGCACGTATAGACGAGATACCACAAGATAAAAGAGCACATTTTGGCTGGGTAAAAGTAAGGGGAACCATTGATGGATTCGAGATCAGAAAATACCATCTAATGCCCATGGGTGATGGAAGATTATTTTTACCGGTTAGAGCAGAGATCCGCAAAAAGATCGGTAAAAAAGAAGGCGACTGGGTGCATGTAATTTTATTTCCCGATAACGAACCCCTCGAAATTCCGGAGGAGATGTTGTTATGTTTGGAAGATGAACCCAAAGCACTTAAATTCTTTAACCGGCTTTCTGATAGCGAACAAAAATTCTATATTCAGTGGGTATATTCCGCGAAAAAGGAAGAAACTAAAATCGACCGACTGGCGAAAACTATTAATAGGTTGACGAAAGGGTTAAAAATGTATGATAAGGAGGATTTATAATCTGACTATTGACTCATTACAATTTAATACTTCTTTCTTTTACTTTTATAAGCTTCACTATTTTCAAAAGGGGTAATATCATCTTCCAAATATAACTTCTTCGTGCAACTTTGTGTCCTTTGTGCCTTTGTGGCCTCGCCATCCGAAATACGGCACGAAAGGCAAAGGACACGGTACTTATCAGTCTATAATATCCTCCATAAATAATTCGTTAGGTAAAAACTCAATTTTTATTATATATTTACTTTCATTTTATCGCTATACCATACTATGTTTAAATGAAATAGTTATGAAACAATTCAAACCACTCCAGATATTAACCCTATCCATTTTTATTTTATTGCTAAGCGGATTTGTTGCTTACAAAAGTGGCGTCTTCGACAGATCTGCAAATTCACAAGTAGAAATCAAAAATGTTGTTCAAACGAATATAACACAAACTATACCTGTAAATATCGACACTCCAACTAAATTAATTGATACGCCAAAAATTAATCCCAGGTTATTATCTTCTTCCAAATCGATGATCATTGTTGATAAAAGTCTAATCAAATACTCCTTATTAGAGCAGATTAAAATAGAAGACTCTATATCAAAAGCTTTATATAGTAACAAAATAGATACAGCAGAGATTAAAAAATCTTTAAGATTTAATTATATGGGAACTTCAAAATCGGGAATTATTTTTACACCTGAACCTGATGTTCGCATACAATATAATCCAAAATCAGATCCTTTTAATTTAAGACCGGACACTCTTGAACAATAAATGTATGGTTCATAAATAATTTCTATGCAAATAATTGACCTTCTAGAAGCAAGTGGATTAAGTTTATTATTTCTGATCCTGGTTTTTGCACCTATGGAAAAAGTATTTCCCGCAAAACTGAAACAGAAATTTTTCAGAAAAGAATGGACCATGGATCTGTTTTTCTTTTTAGGGCAATATGTGTTGTGGGGAGGTTTGGTTATTTGGGTTTTGAGTTATTTCAGTTTTTGGTTAAATGGTATTGTTCCCACCAATTTCAGAAATGCGGTATCTGCCCAACCTTGGTGGCTTCAATTAATAGAAGTTATTGTATTAAGTGATTTTATTATTTATTGGGGACATAGATTACAACATAAAGTAAATTTTTTATGGCGATTTCATAAAGTGCATCATAGTTCCGTTCACCTCGATTGGTTAGCTGCACATCGCGAACATCCGCTCGATTCCATTTATACAGTTGGATTAATCAATCTCCCTGCATTTCTTTTGGGATTTCCTTTAGAAACAATTGCAGGATTAATTGCCTTCCGCGGAATCTGGGCAATATATATTCACTCTAATGTGCGATTACCCATTGGCAAACTGCGTATACTTATCGGAGCACCCGAACTGCACCACTGGCACCACGATCTCGATCGCAAAGCGGGAAACTATGCAAATATTTCTCCCTTAATGGATGTCATTTTCGGAACTTATTTTTGTCCCGATCATGAACCCGAAGCATTCGGAATTAAAGAAGAATTTCCGAAAAATTATGTCGGCCAAATTGTTTATCCCTTGCTTCCGGAAACGATCACGAATAAAATAAATAGTTATTCAAAATCAGATCAAAATAACTTGCAAGATGAAAAAAATACATCCACTGAAAATAATTTGATACCAGAACAACAAGCTTGAAAATGCATGTATATTCAATTTCAACGAAGTTTTAAAGTTGCTATGAAAAAATAGCTTAGTGTATTTTTTACACTAAGATTGAAATTCCTACTCAAATGAATATTGAGTTAGGTTAAAAAAAACCTGGTAGGTCGAAGGCGTATTTGTCAATTGTCAATTGTCAATTATCAATTATTTCCGGCTGCTCCCGTCAGAAAAAGGACGGGCAGGCATCGGTACATCGGTACATCGGTAAATTTTTTCTCCCTTCCTTCAGAGCTCACAGGTTAAAAAAAACCTGGTAGGTCGAAGGCTTAATGACTGTTTATTGGTACATTTTTTCTCCCTTCCTTCAGACCTACCAGGTTAAAAAAAACCTTGTAGGTCGAAGGCGTGATGGCTGTTCCCGCCAGAAAAAGGACGGGCAGGCATTGGTACATTTTTTTTGGCTGTTCATCGGTACATTGGTACATTTTCCCCCTTCCTTCAGACCTCACAGGTTAAAAAAAACCTGGTATGTCGAAGGCGTAATTGTCAATTATCAATTGTCAATTATCAATTATACCCCTACCTTTACCCAATGCAATTCTGGCCATCCGTACTCACCCTCTTCAAAAAAGACCTGCTTTTTGAAATGCGGCAGCGGTATGCCATCAGTGGAATTTTATTGTATATGTTTTGCATAGTTTTTATCATTTTCATGACCTTTAACGAAGTGCGGGGACCAGTTTGGGTGGTGCTTTTCTGGATAGTGATCCTTTTTACCGCCGTAAATGCTGTTGCCAAAAGTTTTTTACAGGAAAGTCAGGGGCGGCAACTTTATTATTATACTCTTGCGAGTCCACAGGCCATCATCCTTGCCAAAATTTTTTACAATATCTGTATCATGCTGTTTTTGTCGGCAATTGCGCTGGTTTTTTACAGTATAACTTCCGGATATCCCATCGTAGATAACAGTTCATTTTTATTGGCACTAGGTTTAGGTGCAATTGCACTCGCTACCACCTTTTCCATGATATCCGCCATTGCCTCCAAAGCCTCTAACAGTGGCACTTTGATGGCAATATTGTCATTTCCAATGCTCATCCCTATTCTGCTCATGCTTATTAGAATCTCCTTGAATGCATTGCAACAAAACGATCTTATGGTAAATGCCCAGGATCTTTTGTATCTATTGGGATTAAATGTGCTGATAATTGCTATGGCTCTTATTTTATTTCCTTACCTTTGGCGCGATTAAGGACAGGGTTTTTACCTGTTTTTTTAGGAAAAAGTGAATTTTAGAATGCTGAAACAGTTGCATAAAAGGTGGTGGAAGGTGCTTGGTATTATTCTGCTGGCTTACACCTTTATCGTAGGATTATTGATCAAAACACCTGATGTTCCGCTGTTACACGAAACTGTCAGAAATCTTTTTTTCCATGTACCCTGTTGGTTTGCAATGTTATTACTCATGCTGTCCTCGCTGGTTTACAGCATTAAATTTCTCCGGACAGGTAAAAAAATATATGACATTGTTGCCGTAAATCTTATCAAATCAGCCATGGTTTTTGGCATTCTCGGTTTTATGACCGGCATGTTGTGGGGGAATTATATTTGGGGAAACCTTATATCATGGATAACAAATGATGTAAAAACACTTGGAGCTGCAATCGGGTTATTGATATATCTGGCCTATTTTGTCCTTCGGGGATCTATTGAGGACGAAGAAAAGCGAGCTAAAGTTTCTGCCGTATACAGCATTTTTGCATTTGTATTACTAAATGTTGCTATAAATGTGGTGCCACGTTTAACCGATTCTTTACATCCCGGAAGTGGAGGAAACGCCTCTTTTACTGTGTATGATCTTGATAGTACCATGCGTGTGGTATTTTACCCTGCTGTTATCGCTTATTTTTTACTAGGCTGCTGGATTTCCTCCTTACTTGTGAGGATCGGTATTTTACATTACAAAAACAATAATATTTCCATCGAATGAAAAAGCTATTTAATTTTCTTCCCTATATTTTATCATTTCTTTTTTTGATTTCAAAGGTTACCTTTGCGCACGCTCAAAATGAGCCATCACCGGATTCAGGCAATAACATCGACAATGTATTGAGAAGTAACGGGATGATCTATGTAGTAGTGGGTGTAATTGTGATTATTTTGGGAGGCGTTATTTTATATCTCACTTCCATCGATAAAAAGATTACAAAGTTGGAAAAAGAAATGCACGAAAATAAATAAACAACAATTTGTAAGTTGTAATTCAATTAATAATTATTCATTTTAATAACAAATTCACAAATCAATAAAACCAATATTAATTTATGTCAAATACAAGTTTCTTTCAGAGTGTTGAAAAGAATTTCGAAAAGGCAGCAAATATTACCGGCCATCCTCGTGGCTTGCTGGACCAGATCAGAGAATGTAACTCTGTGTATCACATGAAATTTCCTGTAAAGGTAAATGGAGAATTTCAGGTTATTGAAGCCTGGCGCGTGCAACATTCGCAACATCGTACACCAACAAAAGGTGGTATTCGTTACGATTCCATGGTTAATGAGGATGAAGTAATGGCACTTGCAAGTTTAATGACTTATAAATGTGCAATTGTGGATGTTCCATTCGGTGGTGCAAAAGGTGGAATTAAAATTAATCCAAAAGAATTTTCTCCCGAAGAATTGGAAAGAATAACCAGACGTTATGCTGCAGAATTATGCAAACGTCAGATGTTAGGCCCGGGTCTTGATGTACCTGCTCCAGATTATGGAACCGGTGAAAAAGAAATGAGTTGGATCATGGATACATATATGGCTTTAAATCCGGGAAGTGTGGATGGATATGGTTGTGTAACGGGTAAACCGGTATCTCAACACGGTATTAATGGAAGAAGAGAAGCAACAGGTTTAGGAGTTTTTTATGGTGTAAGAGAAGCTTGTAGTTTCGCAGATGATATGGCAGCAATTGGTTTAAATGCAGGTATTGCAGGAAAAACAGTTGTTATTCAAGGATTGGGAAATGTTGGATATTATTCAGCAAAATTCTTTCAGGAAGGTGGTGCAATAATTGTTGGTATCGGAGAATATGAAGGTGCAATTTATAATCCCGCTGGATTAGATGTGGATGAAGTATTTAACCATAGAAAATCAACAGGATCCATTTTAAATTTTCCTGGTGCAAATAATCTCAATGAAACTACAGAGATCCTTGAACAAGTATGTGATATTTTAATTCCTGCTGCATTGGAAAACGTTATTCACGAAGGAAATGCATCACGTGTAAGAGCAAAAATAATTGGTGAAGCAGCAAATGGACCTGTAACTGCAGAAGCGGATGAGATCTTAAATGCAATGGGAATTATGATAATTCCGGATATGTATTTAAATGCCGGTGGAGTTACCGTTAGTTATTTTGAATGGTTAAAAAATTTATCGCATGTTCGTTTCGGACGTTTACAAAAACGTTTTGAACAGGGAAGTAATATGCGTATAGTGGATACCATTGAAGAACTTACGGGTAAAAAATTATCCGATATGGAAGTTGACCGGATCATTAAAGGACCTGATGAAATTGATCTGGTGAGAAGTGGATTGGAAGAAACTATGATCAACTCTTATCATTCTATTCGCGATGAATGGAAAGCAAATTCAAAATGTAATAACCTGCGTATGGCAGCATTTGTGGTTGCAATTAATAAAATAGCAGGCGATTATTTAGCCATGGGTATTTTCCCTTGATAAATGATTCAATAAATTTTAAAAGGATCCTTGCCTATTTCGCTTGGATCCTTTTTTTTAATAAAAATCAACATGCAATAAATTTGTATTAACTTTATACTGATTAATTTTTACCTAAATAAAATTTACATAAATGAAGCCTATCCTTATTGTATTTGTATCCATTATTTCCTTGACTGCCTGTAACAAAAAATCATCTGATAAAACTACAACAGACGAACAAATTTCAGATACCACCAATATTTCCACCACGCCTGCAGACTCTGCAGATATAAAAATTACTGTGGATGGCGACCCTGTAATTGATCAAACCAAAAAGGAAACCCCACCTCCAGCCCCTAAAGTAATAGAAGACGATATGCAAACCGGAGTGATATATAAAAAGGCGGATGCCTATGTTATTCGCGAAACATTACCCGGCGGGGCCAATGTTGATTATTATGCAGAAAATCTCGGAGATGAATTCAAGAAAGAAGGTTTGCGTGTTAAATTTAAAGGAACATTATTAGAAATTCCTTCCAATGTTCGTATGATCGGAAAACCAATAAAATTAACTAAAATAGTGAAAGCGTAATTTCAAAAGTTAATACTATTATTTTTTCCTGCTGTTAAAATGCAAGTTGAAATTGCACTTGTGCCACATCATTTTTCTTTTGGGTAGCACTTTCCTCTCGTACTATATCATACCCTAATTGAACCCTAGCTCTTTCACCCCAAAGGTACGACGGACATATTGTAAATAAATAAACAGCATCATCATCTATACCTTCATTAAAATCGAAAAATTCCACTCTGCCGGATAATTGAAATTTTGATGGAATAATATCACCAATTAATTGAACATAATATCCGTAACGGTTTATAGTATCATCCTGGCCTTGAAGATACTCGCTCCGCAGCGTTATTTTTTTATATTTATATTCCAATTCCAAGCCAAATCTGTCTCTATTTTTATCGATAAGAATACTATCACCCCAACGAGAGCTTCCATTATAATAAGAACCACCTAACCATAGATCTTTTATTGGAGAAACAATTATTCTTCCGGCAATAGCTTTATCTTTATTATTATCCATTCTGTTTATTCCGGCCCCATTAAATACACCTAATGTATAATTCAGAACGGGCCGACTTGCACCCGATTTTAAAATACCGGAAAAGGTAGCTCCTATATCTCTTGCATTTTGATTTCCGATTACATCATTTCCACGGGCTCCTAAATATTCACTCAACAAAACCCTGTTCACACTTTCCATTTTTGTTTCGGAGGCAATAATATCATTCCCGAGCGGGACCAATATCTGACCAACAGAAAATTTTAGTTTATCATCAAATTTATAACTGAATATTGCTTCCAATAATTGTGGAGGCACTGACCCTGCAAACTCCACGAATAAACGATAGTCGATCTTTTCATTCATCGCTCCTGTAAGTGCAAGTCGCGCCCTGCGTATATCGAAGGTGCTGTTTTTTAAAGTATCCTGAAAGTATTGAAACCTTGGTTGAGTATAACCCGTCAATTTCAATTTTTTAGATGATATGATGTTTTGTTCTTCAGGAACCTTCTTTACAGCTATAGAAGTATCGGTAGTATTTACCGTTTGACTCCAGGCTTGTACAGAAATTAAAAGTGCGAATGCAATTAGTAAGGTTTGGATTTTCATAATGACGAAGGTATTATTAATTTTCACCCCTGGAAATCCATTTACACAAAATTTTAACTATTAAAAAATAATTTAAAGTGCAACTATATGTGGATATTCTGCATATATCCGAGACCAAAGCAGAAATTTTGGACCTTCTTAAAATTGCTGACCTGTTTTATATTTAAAGCAAATATCTTTACCCTATAATGTAACTTACTTCATATTCATACGTCACAACAAAAAATACTTTATGAAATCAATTTATATCCTACTATTTATTTTTTCTATAAATAATACATTTTCACAAATTTATTCGGGTATTATCAAAGATGCTTCCACTGATCAACCTTTGGCTTTTGTAAATATTGGAATTCCAAAAAAGAATATTGGCACAGTTTCACAATTTGATGGCACTTTCCATTTGAATTTTTCAGAGGAAAACATGTCTGATACTTTGAGAATATCGATGATAGGGTATAAAACTCAACTCATTCCTGTTAAAAAATTTATTTCTGATTTTATTCAACTAAATAAATCCATAACACTTGAACCAGATATAAAAGAACTTTCGGAAGTGATAATAAGACCGCGCAATATGAAGGAAGCAGTGCTCGGCAATGATTTTAATTCCCCAAATGTTTCTGCAGGATTTTTAACTGATGATCTTGGTTCAGAACTGGGAACGGTAATGAAATTAAAGGATGGCAAAACCTACTACTTAAAATCATGTGGATTCAATTTTGCGCAGGTAAATTATGACAGCATAATTTTCAGAGTAAATATTTATGATCTGGAGGATGGTCTGCCCGGTGAATTGCTAATATCTCTCCCTATATACATTACAATTTATCGCGACCAGAAAAATGCAGTTGTTGACCTTTATCCTTACGATATTAAGGTGGATGATGATTTTGTGTTATCACTCGAATGGTTGCAGGATCTTCCCGACAAAACCAAAGGAGTAATGTTTTGTGCAGGATTTTTTGGTCACAAGGTTGTTTTTCGCCAAACGAGTCAGGCCGATTGGGCCGGCTTCCCAATAGGAATCGGCATTTGGTGTAAGGCAGAATTTGAGAAATAACTGTATTATCAGATATTTCTTCCATAAAATAATTTATTGTTTTTGAGTTCATACGTATCTTTGCGGCATGGAAGAAAATCAGTCGAAATCAGAAAAAATTGCAGCCTTTGATGCTAGCGGTGTTGGTGTTTCCAATAATCAATTATTCGGACTACCCTTTACTTATGATGAAAGTGAACTTATCTTATTCTCCGTGCCATGGGAAGCAACAGTTTCTTACCGCGATGGAACAGCAAAAGGCCCGGAAGCAATTTTAAAAGCATCCACACAAGTTGATCTTTATGATAACGACAATCCAAACGGTTGGCATGCAGGAATATTTACTACTAAATTTTCTGCTTCCCTGAAAAAGAAAAATGGTGAAATAAGAAAAATTGCGTCTACTTATATCAGATCTTTAGAAAAAGGTAAAGAAATAAATACCGCTACCGTATTAGACACTGTAAATGCTGCTTGTGAAAAAATGAATAAACAAGTAAAAACAGAAGCTTCTAAAATCTTAACCGATAATAAAATTCCAGGATTAATTGGCGGTGACCACAGTACTCCTCTCGGATTAATGGAAGCATTATCTGAAAAACACGGCGGTTTTGGTATTTTACAAATTGATGCGCACGCCGATCTTCGCGAATCATACGAAGGGTTTACTTATTCACATGCAAGTATCATGTTCAATGCCCTGAAAATTGAAAATGTTAAAAAATTGGTGCAGGTAGGTGTTAGAGATATTTGTGATGATGAAATAAATATTATTGATAATTCAGATCGCAGAATAGTTACCTTCTTCGACCATGAAATAAAAAATGCATTGTTCAATGGAATTCAGTGGTCAGCAATTTGTCGTCAGATAGTAGAAGAATTACCTAAAAATGTTTATATCAGTTTTGATATTGATGGTTTGGTTCAAACATTTTGTCCAAATACCGGAACTCCCGTACCTGGTGGATTACAATACGAACAGGCAATTTATTTATTAAATGAAATTATAATTTCCGGTCGCAAAATAATTGGTTTTGATATTGTGGAAGTTGCACCGGGAGATGATGAATGGGACGCAATTGTAGGAGCGCGATTATTATACAAATTATGTAATCTCGCTTTGAAAAGCAATGTCGAATTTGTTTAATAAAATAATATTTCTAATGGTTTGCACCTCCTTATGGGGATGCAGATCACCATTGGAAAAAATATCTTCTATAACATTAACAGATTTTTTTAATAAGGAGATTTATTTAGCTGAAATTTCAGCTCATAAAGCCACGGTAATAGCATTTTTATCTCCCGAATGTCCTTTAAGTGAAAATTATACAAAAACCTTAAATGATATTCAACTCGAATTTGAAGAAAAGGATGTTGATTTTATAAATATGTTTCCAGGTACATTATACAGTGGGGAAGAAATTCAGACTTTTATTCAAACCTACCAATTAAAACAAAATAATTTACCGGATAAAAAATTAATGCTGGCAAAATATTTAAAGGCCACCACAACTCCTGAAGTGTTTGTTTTGAACAACAAAGGTGAAGTTGTATATTCTGGAGCCATCGACAATTGGGCAATCGACCTCGGTGAAAAACGGCAGGTAATAACTGAATTTTATTTAAAGGATGCCCTGAATGCACTGCTTCAAAATAAGAAGATCGCGGTAAAAAAAACTACAGCTGTAGGTTGTTTTATTGAAGGAGTATAAATCAAGAATACAGTTCAAGTTGTTTTGCTTGTAAAGAAATTACTATTTTAGCATCCAATGATAAAAGTCAGGAACTTATTAACTCTATTATTTCTAATTTCACTTTCTTTTGGATGTAAAGAAAAAACGAAGAGCGTAGTTGTGCCTGAAAACCTCAATTACAATGAACATATTGCTCCTATTATTTATAAAAATTGCACTCCATGCCATCGCTCCAATTCGGCCGGACCCTTTTCGCTTGCAAGTTATGAACAGGTAAAAGGGAAATCAAAAACGATAGTAAAAGTTACCCAATCGCGTTTCATGCCTCCTTGGCCTGCAGATCCTACTTATAGTAATTTTAAAGGAGAAAGAATTTTAACGGAAACGGAAATTGAAATGATAAAAGTTTGGGCAGATGAGGGCTGCAAGGAGGGAGATAAATCCAAAGAACAAGATCCTCCCCATTACCCTGATGGTTCACAAATTGGAATTCCTGACCTTGTGATCCCATTTCCGGAAATATTTCTTGAGGGAAATAATAAAGATCATTTTTTTCTTGTGAAAGTTCCTTACGAAATTCCCGAGGATAAATTTGTAAAAACGATCGAATTTATTCCCGGAAATAAAAAACTGGCTCATCACATGAATGCAAATCTGATCGAATATGAACCCGGAAAAAAGAAAAATGTTTTTGGTGGCGAAAAGATCATAGCAACTAATTTAGCAGAAAGTGCAGAAGTAGTTCAAACAGCGATGGATAATAAAAATGATGATGGCACTTACCCTTTTCTGGTTCCTTTGGTTTGTAATTATTTACCTGGTGTATCGCCGGCATTATATCCGGAAGGAATTGGAGGATTTAAAATGTCGAAACAAGGAGTATTTTTTATTAATGATTATCACTTCGGTCCGGGAGCTCGAGATACAATAGATGCAAATTCTGTTTTAAATATCTTTTTTGATGATAAGCCTCCCAAACGACCAACCTATGAATTACTTTTAGGTTCACTCGGCGTTGCACCTGTAAAACCCGCATTAGTAATTCCTGCAAATGAAATAAAAACATTCACCATCGACTATTTGGTTCAGGAGGATATGAGTTTGCTCACAATTAATCCGCATATGCATTTATTAGGTAAAACATTTTTGGCATATGCCCTTACTCCACAAAAGGATACCATCCCATTGATCAGAATAAATAAATGGGATTTCAGATGGCAGTATTTTTATACTTTTAAAACAGCGATTAAAATTCCGGGTGGATCAACAATACATGTTGAAGGTACTTACGATAACACAGAGAAAAATATCAATAATCCTTATTTTCCTCCACAGGTAATAATTGATCGTGGTGATAAATTTGACAGCATGAAAACCACGAATGAAATGTTGCAGTTTATCATCACCTTTATGGAATATCAGGAAGGAGATGAGAATTTGAGTCTGGAATAACTGATATATTTTTACCTGCACCCAACTGCATGAAAAAAATATTCCCATATATTACAAAACCGATCCTGATCATTAGTTTGGTAAGTTTATTTACCGACATGGCCAGTGAAATGTTATATCCTATCATGCCGGTATTTCTCACATCTATCGGGTTTTCTGCAGCATTGATAGGCATTTTGGAAGGTTTTGCAGAAATGATCGCAGGTTTGAGCAAGGGATATTTCGGACAATTATCAGATGTTCGGCAAAAACGATTGCCTTTTGTGCAGGCAGGATATTTATTGAGCGCAGTTTCCAAACCTATGCTTGCATTATTTGCAACTCCCGCCTGGATATTTTTTACAAGAACAGTGGACAGACTTGGAAAAGGTTTACGCACAGCACCGCGTGATGCTTTATTATCCGCCCAGGCTTCTCCTCAATATAAAGCCAGAGTTTTTGGATTCCACAGAAGTATGGATACGTTTGGTGCGGTATTAGGTCCGATGATCGCACTTATATTTTTAATATTTTATCCCGGTTCTTACAAAACATTATTTGTTATCGCATTTATTCCGGGTATTGCAGCAGTTATTTTTACCTTGTTCCTAAAGGAAAAAAAAGTTTCCCCAATAGATAAAAAAATTAATTTTTTTTCTTTCCTGAAATATATTAAAACTTCCGACAAACAATATCGAAAATTACTAATCGGACTGCTGATCTTTGCTTTAGTAAACAGTTCCGATGTGTTGCTTTTATTAAAAATGAAGGAATCGGGAATGGATGACAGCACCATTATCATGGTTTATATTTTTTACAACTTAGTTTATGCGTTATTATCTTTCCCGGCAGGCATTATTGCAGATAAATTTGGAGTGAAAAAAACGTTCATTTTTGGTTTGTTTCTTTTCGTAATTGTATATGTCGGATTTTCATTTACAGGTCAAAATTGGGTTTATTGGATACTATTTTTCTTATATGGCGTGTATGCTGCATGTACAGAAGGAATCGCCAAAGCGTGGATAACAAACATCTGCCAAGCAAACGAAGCGGGCACCGCAATTGGCACCTATGCCTCCCTTTCCAGTTTATGCGCTTTTGTGGCCTCTGCAACTGCCGGGTTGTTATGGACACTTTTTAATGCAGAAACTGCATTTGCTTTTACTGCCATCGTAGTTTTCGCTACTGCCATCTACATGGTGAGCGTTCCATATAAATTGCGTGAAATTGTTTAAAATGCTCCCTTCATTTCACAAAAATGTGATGTATATTCGCCATTGATTTGGTACCGATATATGCACAACTGCCTCCATGCTTTATCACAAAATTTTTTTTATTGGTCCATTGTCCCCTTAAATCTTTAATCGTAAAAAACTCATGAAACTTATTGATACGATTAAAAGAACCAATCTCATCACCACTGCAAATCTTACAATAAGGGGTGCAACACTCATTGGTAAGTTTTTATTGGTTTACTTCCTTGCGCGAAATTTAACAGTAGAACAATATGGGGTTTGGGGGATATTCACTACTTCTATCGCATTATCTCTATATGTAGTGGGACTCGATTTCTATACCTATTCCTCGCGCAGAATTCTGGATTTTGATGTTGCAGACCGAAGCCCGATGTTGCGCGACCAACTGGTTTTTTATTTTATAAGTTATCTGGTATTGTTTCCACTTCTGGGTTTACTTTTTGTATTTAATGTTATTGAACTCAGGTTTGCCATTTTCTTTTATGCTATTCTCCTATTTGAACATCTGGCGCAGGAAGCGTATCGAACCTTTGTGGTTTTTTCAAAACCAATTACTGCAAATGTAGTTTTATTTCTTCGCACCGGATTTTGGGCCTATGTATTATTAATACTTTGGATGAGTGGATTCGACGGGTTGCGAAATCTGAAGACAACCTATTTATTCTGGCTTGGTGGTGGTGCATCTGCAATTGGGGTTTCTTTGTTTTTTCTGGCTAAGATCAAATTTAAATCTGTAAGACATATCCCCATCGACTGGGCATGGATAAGGCAAGGAATCAAGGTGAGTTCATTATTTTTTATCGGAACAGTTGGATATAAAATTATTGAATTTGCCGACAGATACTTTATCGATTTTTATCACTCAAAAGAATCAGTGGGTGTTTATACCTTATACGCAAACATGTGCAATATTATAGAAACCTTTGTGCATACTGCAGTTATTATTACATTTTCACCACGACTTATTGAAACATTTCATAAAAATAATTACGATTACAGAAAAACGTTGGGTCAGTTCGCAAAACAAGTTGTGATATATAGTATATTAATTGCAATTGCACTTTCCTTACTCATTATTCCAATGTTCAAATCGCTGGAAGATCCAATGTACATGCAGGATTACAAGGTATTTTTGGTTTTGGTAGTATCTAAGATCATTCTGAATTTCTCGCTAATCTTTCATTATATTTTATATGTTAGAAAAAATGACTTCCCTATTATTAAAGCAACTGTTTTAGCCGCAGTGATCAATATTTTACTTAATTTCATACTCATTCCATCAATGAATATCATGGGAGCTGCACTGGCTACGGTTATCAGCTTCCTTATAGTGTTGTTCATGAAAATGTATTACACCCGAAATTTACCCGAAGCAAAACAAATTATTTACCTTCGGTTTTTGCGGAAAAGAAAAAAAGTGAAGAAAAATAATAATGTCTAAATAGACCCTTGTGCAATGAAACAGTATTTTGAAAATATAGAGTGGTGGGATTACATGTTATTTCTGGTGTATAATGGTATATTCTGTTATTTATTACATCGCATAGGAGACGTCTTTTTTGATATCAATAAAAAAGCACTCCGAATATTCATTTTGATTTTTCAGTTGTATTTTATTATTATCATTTTAGATAGCTTCTTCAATTTCCTTCCCTATTTACCCGATACTGACCTATATTCTTACATGATAAGTAGTGGTCAATACCCGGAAACAAGTTCAGAAAATATTTTAGTGTTATATTATCTAAGCTTATTCATTGGTTTAATTTGTTTGAATTCACCGGTTATTTATGTATTCTTTTGCATATTTTTATATATACTGGCCCTCATGATCTTTCTGCGAGCCTGGAAAAAGATAAACCCAAATTTTTCCCATGCCGATGAAATTACTTTTTCACTTTTGTGTTTTGTTTGGCCTGCTGCATCAATTTATTTTACTGTTCCTTTAAGAGAGGCCTTTGTAATATTTGGATTCGCTGTATTTTTTAATGGATTTTTACATTTCATTTATCAAAAACAATGGAGAGCTTTAATTTTTGGAAGTATACTCCTGTGCGCAATAAGGTTGCAACTCATCGTTTTTGTTTTTCCGGTATTAGGTGTTTTGCTGGTATATAAATTAAAGATCCACTCATTCTTTAAAGCTTCTATCCTCATTTCAACAGTACTTATAGCAGTGCTGACCGTAAGATATGTATTGGTGGAAAAACCCCTATCTCCCCAAACTATGGCGGAACTCAGAAATGTAAACATCAGTAATGCAGGTCCGTTGGGATATGGGAATGTGCAATGGGATTCTTATGCAGATATGGCGAGAGATTACCCTTTTATTATAGGACAATTCCTTTTTTCCCCTTTACCTATTTTTGTAGATCATGATCCGATCTCCACATTAATTCCATTTTTAGATCTGATATTTATGGTGTTCTTATTGCTGGTCATTTTTTCCAAATTTAAATATCATCTAAAAAATCATGGGGCTATACTATTATTAATTTTATTTTATATCATTCTATTTGGTGGTTACGAATATCATATCACTGGAGCCGTAAGACATAGAATGCCGATTATTTTAATATTTATGATTTTGGCAACCCCAACAATAAGTAAACTGTTATTCAAGAAAAAAACAAATGAAAAAACTGAGCATACTGCTGTCGACAATAAATGACAGAATTTATGCAGCTGAATCCATTTTACTTCAAAACTTTGAGGATACTGAATTTATTGTTGTTCACCAGATAACAGATTACGATACCGCAGATAAATATCAGTCATTTTATACAAAATTTGATAGCGAAAAAACAAAATTTATTCCCCGATTTGAAAAAGGAACCGGCCGTAGCCGAAATTGTGCAATGGAAAATGCCAGTGGCGAATTATTTTATTTGTGTGATGACGACCTGATTTTTAAGAAAGATTTTTATCAGCAAATAATGAAAGCATCTGAACAATTTCCCATTGCAGATATTTATACCTTTAAAATAGAAACTACAGCACATCAGCCCTATAAAAATTATCCCTCCAATTCATTCACACATTCGATCCGAAGTTGCGCCACAGTTTCCATTGTGGAAATGGTGATCAGAAGATCGGCATTTCAAAAAGGATTAGTAAAATTTGATGAACGTTTCGGATTAGGAACAAAATATAATACCGGCGAAGAATTTGTAATGTTAAGCGATGGAATAAAAAAAGGATTAAAAGCAGTTTACGTTCCCGAATATCTTGTACAACATCCGCCAATAAGTTCAGGTAAAATATTTAATAAGGAAGTTGCATTTGACAAAGGAGCTATGATAACAAAAGTGTATGGATGGAAATTTTTGATCATCGATGGATTATTTGCCTTGCGAAAGTATAATGAATATAAAAGCTCGTTGGGTTTCCTTAGTTTTATATACAATATTTATAAAGGAAGTTTTAAATTTTTAAGAAATGGCTGAACCACTCGTATCTGTAATAATGCCGGTGTATAATTCAGAACATTTTCTGGAAGATGCCATCCGATCTGTAATTAATCAGCTTTACCTTAATTGGGAACTCTGGTTAATTGATGATAATAGTACGGATAATTCTAAAGAAATAATTTCAAATTTTACTTCCATTGATAAAAGGATAAAAAGTATTTTCCTGACAGCAAACAGCGGAACTGCGATCGCAAGAAATACTGCAATTTTAAAGTGTACGGGAAAGTATATTGCATTTTTAGATGCCGATGATATTTGGTTACCGGAAAAACTTATGCTACAGATCAATTCTATGGAGATGAATGAACGTTCATTCACTTTCAGTTGTTATACAACAATGGATGAAAATGGAAAAGATCTGAAGAAAACTATTTCCGCACCTAAAACAGTAAATTACGCACAATTATTAAAAAATAATACTATTGGTTGTTTAACAGCAATTTATAATTCTGAAAAATTAGGCAAAATGTTAATGCCTGAAATTCGCAAACGACAGGATTATGGTTTGTGGTTAAATATTCTGAAAACAGGTGTTATCGGCTATGGAATACAGCAACCACTTGCAATTTATCGAATACGTGAATCTTCCTTATCCAATAAAAAAACGAATGTGTTGAAATACAACTGGATATTATTGCGCAAACATCAAAATTTATCGCTGTTCAGTGCTCTGTATTATTTCAGCTGTTTTCTTTTCAACAAAACAATTAAATACATGAAACAATGAAAAAAGCAGTAATTTTTGGCTCAACGGGTTTAACGGGTTCAGTCTTACTTCAGCATTTGATCGATACAAAATATTACACTGAAATTGTTTGTTTTGTTCGCCGTGAGAAAGCAACAGCAGAAGCAGGTGCGAAATACATTGTCACCAATTTTAGCGACCTCGATACCTATGGAGCCGAATTTGAAAATGCTGATGTTTTTTGTTGCCTAGGAACTACTATAAAACAGGTAAATTACGATAAGGAAAAATTTAAGGAAGCTGATCTTTATAATCCTTTATTGATCGCAAATTGCGTAAAAAAGTATAATGCCAATCAATTATTGATCATCTCAGCACTTGGCGCCAAAAGCAATTCCTCCATTTTTTATAATCGCGTAAAGGGCGAATTACAGGATAAATTATTGGCACTCAAACTAAATTCACTTCATATATTACAACCTTCTTTATTGGTTGGTGATAGAATTGAAAAAAGAGCTGGAGAAAAAGTGGGTGAGGTTATATTAAATCTTATGAAACCCTTTTTAATTGGTGGATTAAAAAAATACAGGTCTATTAAGGTTACCACAATTGCCAAAACAATGTTAAAACTGGCAAAAGAACAAAAACAAGGAGAATATATTTATACCTCCGACCTCATTCAACAGATCGCGGATGCGTAATTCCACCAAAGAAAATATTACAGCATTTATTAAAAAAGGTGCCGCTGATGCCGGGTTTTCCTATTGCGGCATATCCAAAGCCGGCCAATTAGAAGAGGAAGCACGTTTATTGGAAAAATGGTTGAACCAAAACAGACATGGCAAAATGTTTTATATGGAAAATCATTTCGACATGCGTATCGATCCTACAAAACTGGTTCCTGATTCCAAATCGGTAATAAGTTTAATGTATAATTATTTTACGGAAGAAAAACAAACAGAAGAGGCTGATTACCATATTTCAACATATGCATTCGGAGAGGATTATCATGTGGTTATAAAAGATAAATTATATACTTTCATTAATGAAATTAAACATATAGCCGGCGATTTTCACAGCAGAATTTTTGTTGATTCGGCACCCGTTCTGGAAAAGGCCTGGGCCCAAAAAAGCGGACTAGGCTGGCAGGGAAAAAACACCAATATTATTAATCCGCGATCAGGTTCATTTTTTTTTCTCGCGGAAATTATTTGTGATCTCGAATTGATCTATGACGGTCCAATGAAAGATTATTGCGGAAGTTGTACTGCCTGTGTTGATGCCTGCCCTACTGATGCATTGCATGAACCATATTATATCGATGCTACCAAGTGCATCTCCTATTTGACCATCGAATTAAAAGATGAATTTATTTCATCGGAATTCAAAGGCAAAATGGAAAATAGAATTTTCGGTTGTGATATTTGTCAGGATGTTTGCCCATGGAATCGATTTTCCACTCCACATAAGGAAAATAAATTTATCCCACAACCGGAATTACTAGACCTTAAAAAAAAGGACTGGGATCAACTCTCTGAAGAGTCCTTCAACAGATTATTTAAGGATTCACCCGTACAGAGAACAAAATTTAAAGGGTTAAAACGCAATATTGATTTTTTACAATAACCCTCCATCAATTTAGTAATTTATCAATTAATTCTTCGAAATTTTTACGGAATTCCACAAAAATTTCTCCGGTTGCCGGTCCGCTGAAACCGGTATAAATTTCTACCACTTCATGTTGTTTATTAAGGATGATCGTGGTTGGAAAACCCATCACTTTATTCAACATAGGCAAAACACTAGTTGCATCTTTTGGTAGTCCGGCATTTAAAATGGTATAATCAATTCCAAAATAAAGTCTTTCTTTTTCAATATTACTTCTAAAGGTTTGGGCATCCGGTTTTCGTTCAAATGACAATGCGATAATCTCGAGATCAGCGCCTTTATATTTTTCCTCCACCTCGCTCATATAACTGGTTTCATCCATACAATTGGGACACCAGGTGCCTGTAATCAAAACGATGATCACTTTATTTTTAAACTGTTCATCATTTAAAGAAACCATTTTTCCATTTTCATCAGGAAAGGCAAATTCGAATTTCGAATTACCATCTTTAATATAAGTTAACGATTTCGGATCCGGCAAATTTGCATTCTCATTTCTTTGCGCAATAAAAGAAGCAGTATAATGTATACCACTCCACCAATTTCCGGTTAAGGTTTTGTCATCCTGAATTTTACCTTTAAATAAAAAAGCATGTGAACCATCAAAGGCAGAAAGATAAAAACTATCTGCACTTACCTCCCCTTCCAAAAAACGATAATCACCGGTGGTTGTCAAAAAGGTTGCACTTAAATGTGATCCTTCCTGTTTAAAAATTCCTACTGTTTCATCTTTACTTGATTCGTCTGAAAATGTAGTGGCGTACTTACCGGTAATATTTTCCAAGGGCGATAATGGTGCTTTTATAAATCGAAATTTATCATACAACTCCGCATTAAACTTTAAATAATAATTTCCGGTTCTTGAGCGATCATACCAAATGCCGTCCAAACTTTCCAATTTTTTATCTTTGAAAACAACACGCATATAGGTATCAAAAACAGGAAAGGCAAGATCAAATGAGTCGTTTGGATTATACTTAAAGGTATTTGAAATATGTTCCTCTCCGTTCATTACCGTAAAAACTCCCTTTCCGATGGAATCAATTTTGAGTTCCAATTCAAATGGAAGTTCACCACCGGGAGTAAACAAAACCGCTCTGTATTTCGCCTGTAGTTCCACAGTTTTACCTGCAAAAACAGCGGAATAGCCGCTAATCAAAAACAAAACACCGATCAATTTTAATTTCATTCCGTAAGTTTACAGCAAAGTTAAATTATTGTATAAAGAAATATCTATACAGCAATATCTCGAAAAGGCTCAAAAAGTTCAGATAATCGATGTGCGTTCACCAAAGGAATTTAAACATGCACATATTCCCGGTGCTATAAATATGCCCTTGTTTGATGATGCTGAACGCGCAATTGTTGGAACAGCATATAAACAGGAAGGCAGGGAAATAGCTATTTTGAAGGGTTTAGAAATTGTTGGTCCCAAAATGGCTCCCATGGTGGCAGAAATCAAAGAAAAGTTTAGCGGAAAACCCATTGTTTTACACTGCTGGAGAGGTGGAATGCGGAGTAAAAGTGTGGCTACCCTATTATCGTTTTGTGGAATTGATACAGAAGTAATAAAAGGTGGATATAAATCTTATCGCAAAGAGGTTCAAAATTTATTTCTTCAAAATATGGAGTATATAATTTTGGGAGGAAGAACAGGAAGTGCAAAAACGAAGATCTTATCTGCCTTAAAAACAAGCGGTGAACAAGTGATAGATCTTGAAAAACTTGCCAACCATAAAGGAAGTGCATTTGGAGATCTAGGTGAAGATGTTCAACCCACTACGGAAATGTTTGAAAATTTATTGTTTGAGGGGTTGCGCTTTTTTGAAATGGATAAAAGAATATGGCTCGAGGACGAAAGTCATCTTATCGGTACAGTTTTTATTCCCGAAACCATATGGCAACAAATGCGAACAGCTCCTGTTATTTATTGCAATTTTCCTGTGGAAGAAAGAATTAAATTTTTAGTAGAAACTTATGGTCATTTTGATAAGGCAGGTGTGATAAATTCGGTGAATAAAATAACAAAACGATTAGGTGGTCAACACGCAAAAGCAATTTTGGAATTTTATGAAGCCGGAAATTTATATGAGGCTACCAAGTTAGTACTTGTGTATTATGATAAATCATATAATTACGGATTATCGCAACGTATTGCTGAAAACATTTTTGAAATAAAGATGGAAAAAATCAACCCAACGGAAAATGCAAACGAAATATTACAATTTATAGGGGATAAAGGAATTAGTAATAAAAAAAATATTTCATTGCAACAAATTAATTTACATTAATAAAATAATATATTATGGAACTCGAAAAAGAACAGGTTAAACTCACACAATATTCTCATGGTGCCGGTTGCGGATGTAAGATATCACCTAAAATTCTGGATGAAATATTAAAATCGGTTGGCAAACAAAATATATTTCCTAACTTATTAGTTGGTAATGAAACAAAGGATGATGCTGCAGTGTATGATCTTGGAAATGGCACCGGATTAATTTCCACCACCGATTTTTTTATGCCGATCGTGGATGATGCAATTAAATTTGGAAAGATAGCAAGTGTAAATGCTATAAGCGATGTATATGCCATGGGAGGAAAACCTTTAATGGCAATAGCAATTTTAGGATGGCCAATTGATAAAATAGAACCCTATTATGCAGGATTGGTTTTAGAGGGTGCCCGACAAGCATGTGCCGAGGCGGGAATTCCTTTAGCAGGTGGACATAGCATTGATTGCCCTGAACCTGTATTTGGTTTAGCAGTGAGTGGTTTAGTTGATCTGCCGAATTTAAAAAAGAATTCCGGAGCAAGTGTGGGATGTAGTTTATATCTCACCAAAAAATTAGGTGTAGGAATATTAACTACAGCACAAAAAAAAGCAATATTAAAACCCGAACATGCAGATATTGCGCCTGATAGTATGATGCAATTAAATAAGGTTGGAGAAGTGTTTGGTAAGTTAAAATATATTGAAGCGATGACCGATGTTACCGGTTTCGGGTTATTGGGACATTTAACAGAAATGTGTGAAGGAAGTAACCTGAGCGCAGAAATTAAATTTGAATTAGTACCTACTATAGATGCAACCATTTTGAACTATTATCTCGACTTAAAGTCAGTACCTGGCGGAACTATTAGGAATTTCAACAGTTATGGTCACAAAATAAATGGACTAAACGACCATAAAAAAAATATTCTATGTGATCCGCAAACTAGTGGAGGATTATTGGTAGCTGTGAGTGCCGGGTCTGAAGGTGAATTTGAGCAAACAGCGATCACAAATGGGTTTGAACTTAAGTGCTTTGGAAAATTGGTGGAAAAAGGCGCTTTTGTTGTTGATGTAATTTGAAGTAAAATCATTAGTTGCGGGTTGTAATCAGAATTTAAATCAACCATAACAATGAGGACCACACAATATACATTTTTTTATTTGCTGTTGTTCTTTGCACCTTTCAACAGAATTTACGGTCAACAAAATCTCGTTTGGAGTATTTGTGGTGGCGGAGGATATACTCGTTGGGTTGATGTGGTAAAAAATGTTACATTTTACGATGCTTCCGGAAATGTTATTGACAATGTCCAGGTGAAATCTGTAGGAAGTGGACCATCGGTAAAATTGCAGTCCAAAATATTATATCAAATGAATGGTCTTCAAATTGGATTAGGTGTTGGATTTCAACGTGATCTTTTTAATTATTACAATACGGAATCGGAAATATCAGGACTTATTGAAATAGATACTACTTATATTTCCAATGCAATTTATGAATTGGAATATTATTTAATAGGGGGATTTAATTTATTTAAAACAGATTTTTGGTCCGGAAATCTTAATCTGAATGTCGGTTCTTATTTTTTACATAGTGATTATAAAAGTGAGGATATAAAACGCAAGATCAACACCGGAGTAGAATGTGAATTAAATTATTTGATAATAGAAAACTGGGCATTACAAATTAACCCAAAATACGAATATGAATTTCTATCGTTGGATGAACCGTTGAGAGCGAATCCGAATTGGAGTATTCACAATATATCTGCATCTATTGGTTTGTGCAAAACCTTCTGAAAAAAGGTCTTTACCAGTTGTTTTATCTGAAAAATTCACTTTTTTGTGGAAATTCGTACAATTTGTCAACGAAATTTCTTCGCTGTAGTAAGCACATTTTGGAAAAAAAAAGTTTAATTTGCATTTATGGGGGAGACAATGGCTACACAAAAAAAACTGAAGGTTTCGCAAATGGCTGAAAACCTTATTGGGAGCGAGATCATAAAGTTGGCAGCAGAAATTCAGAACCGTATGAAAACGGGTGAGAAGATCTACAATATGACCATTGGCGATTTCGATCCTAAAATTTTCCCTATTCCTAAAGAGTTGGAAGAAGAGATCGTTCGCGCTTATCGCAATAATGAAACAAATTATCCCGCTGCAAATGGAATTGAAAGATTACGTGTGGCTGCCCAGCATTTTATCAAAAAAAATCAGGGATTGGATTATTCGCTGGATGAATTTTTGATTGCAGGTGGTGGACGACCTTTGATATATGCAACTTATATTACTTTATTGGATGCAGGTGACAAAGTAATTTATCCTATCCCAAGTTGGAACAATAATCATTATACGCATTTAAGTACTTGTCAGAAAATTGAGGTGCTTACAAAACCGGAAAATAATTTTATGCCAACGGCAGATGAAATTGCACCTCATGTTAAAGATGCAACTTTAATTGCGCTGTGTTCACCGCTTAATCCTACCGGAACAACATTTACAAAAAATAATCTGGAGGAAATATGCGATCTTGTTATCGCAGAAAATAACCGAAGAGGAGCCGACGAAAAACCATTGTATATTTTATACGATCAGTTATACTGGACACTTACCTTCGGGGAAACAAAACATTATGATCCCGTTTCACTGCGACCTGAATTGAAACAATATGTTATTTATATAGATGGAATAAGTAAATCATTATCTGCTACGGGAATTCGTGTAGGATGGAGTTTCGGTCCGAAACAAATTATAGATAAAATGAAGAGCATTTTATCACATATTGGTGCCTGGAGTCCAAAACCCGAACAAGTAGCATCAGCAAATTTTTTAATGATGGATGATGTTGTAAATTCATTTTTGACGGATTTCAAAAATAAAATACAACAGCGTCTCGATGGATTTTATGCCGGATTTAAAAAATTACAGGATAAAAATTATCCTGTAGAATGTATTGCACCGCAAGCCGCTATTTATTTAACAATTAAAATTGATTTTAGAGGTGCATTAACTGCAGAAGGGAAACGCATTGACACAATGGCTGATGTTGCCTCCTATTTACTAGATGAAGCGAAAATGGCCTTGGTTCCATTTTTTGCCTTTGGAAGTGAAAAAGAAAGCCCTTGGTTCCGATTGAGTGTTGGAACAACAAAAATGGAAGACGTAGAGGCGTGTTTGGAGAGTTTAGAAAAGGCGATGAAGAAATTGACAATTGATAATTGATAATTGACAATTGACAATTGATAATTGAATAGCCTGATTTATATTAATATGGAGACTTCGATAACTAATTCTACTACTTAAAAGGAGAGAGGAGAGAGGAGAAAGGAGTTTAAATTTCTTGCGAAATTTTTTTGGCCAATGCCGTTAGTGAGACGCTCGCTAAGAGCGAGAGCCTCACTCGCTCCGGTTTAGGGAATTTATAAAATCCCAAAGTTTGTTTTCCTGATACTTGATACCTGATACTTGATACTTAATAGAAAGGAGTTTAAATTTCTTGCGAAATTTTTTTGGCCAATGCCGTTAGTGAGACCCTCGCTAAGAGCGAGAGCCTCACTCGCTCCGGTTTAGGGAATTTATAAAATCCCAAAGTTTGTTTTCCTGATACTTGATACCTGATACTTGATACTTAATAGAAAGGAGTTTAATTTTCTTGCGAATTTTTTTTGGACTATGCCGTTAGTGAGACCCTCGCTAAGAGCGAGAGCCTCACTCGCTCCGGTTTAGGAATTTAAAAATCCCACCGTTTGTTTTCCCGTGTCCCGTGTCCCGTGTCCCTCTAATATCCAAACTTAAACAAATATCCCGGTTGATTTTTTCCTTCGGGGCGGCCGTAATAAATAAATGAATTTAATTCAAGAAAATAATCTCCTTTGATCCAGATATAATCTTTAAAAGGGATTTTACATTCACCCACTAATTCGTTTATTTCAAAATCACCTTTTTCATTAAACGTAATATCATATCGATATAACTCACCTTTGTTACCGGCATCAACCTGCGACTTATAAACCGTTTTAACATCCGGTTGGTCGGCACCGGCACTTATCTTTTCATAACTGTTACCAAAAGCATGAACTCTATTGTTTTCCAATAAAATTTCATTTGTTTCCCAATCAGAAAAATAAAAGAGATGCGCCCACACATTTTCAAAATTTTCATCCAGTTTAACATATGCAATTGCACCTAATTCTAAATTTTTCATATTGTTCGGACTAAACCCTCCGCTTCCCGGAGGCAGCACCGGTAAATAATCTTTATAAGAAAGGTAAATATTACCATCTGCATCACTTTGAATGCTATGTAACAAAAACTCTTTAGAAGAGCCATTATATCCGTTTTTTCCTTCTTTACCATAGGAAGCAGCTTCCTCAGGAGTTAAATAGTCAAATACCATACTTGAAAAGTCATCTATTTTATTTCCTTTTGTTATATCGAAAACGTACATCTTACCGGAGTCGTAATATAGTTTGTCGTCAAATTTTTGCCAGGTTACATCAACAAATAATTTATTATCCACAAAATTAAAATTTACACTTTCTGAATAACCCGTTTCATCTTCTAAATTTTCTGAATGAATTTTATTTGTTTTATCTGTAAAATAAATCGTGTATGTAATATAATCACCTGCACCTTTTTTATACTTTTTTTCAACACCAATACCTAATGCAAATTCCCCATCGTCACTTATTCCAGTTTCGATTCCGCGCAGATCACTTAATTTATATTCGGTGGAAACATTACCCTCATAAGCAGTGGAAAGATCAGAATTAAATACCTTGTAGACGAAATTTGCCAATGCAAAATCATTTTTGGTCTGATCATGCAACATAATGGAAAAATATTTATGATCCTTAGAAAATCCGATATAAACTTTAGCCTTTGGAGCAAAAACGGTTCCGGGTACATCCTTTTCAAATTCAATCTCCTCTTCACTTCCAAGCAGATCCATCTTATCCTGACTTAATTCAAGAGAGCCTGTATCAATTTGCTGAGCAAACAACCTTGTACTTTTAAGCACATTTCCGGTATTTACTTTTTCTGTATAGAGAATAAATATATGATCTTCCAGATGCGTAACACCATAATAAGATCTGGATTTATTCATTACGATGTCCAGACTTTTTGATTTAATTAAATTGAGTTGAGCATCATACTTTTCCATATACAGACTTTCAGGTTGAAGACTTGCCAGAACAATATTACCCGAACCCAAAACGAAAATGTCCAAAAACGAATTACCCCAAAGATCTGCTTTACCACCCACCCAATAAGCATATGATGAGGAGATATTTTCGCCGGTTTTTACCTGCTTGAAGGATTCGCATTTTATTTGGGCTTGGAGAGGATTGTTAATATAACAAATTGATAAAAAACATAACATCTTTAATTTAAGATTTAAAGCGATTTGGGTTTTCATAGTTATTTGGTTTGTTTATAGGTAAAATTTAGGTTGTCAAGTATAATTAATTTTATAGTTGGTTAAAATGTAAATTTCTTCTTCGCATGACAGACCTCACAGGTTTCCAAAACCTGTGAGGTCGTCGCAAAACCTGTAGGTGTTTGTAAATCCCATAGGGTCATCGATAACCCCGGCTGTTCAATTGTCAATTATCAATTGTCAATTGTCAATTTCCCCCTAATCTCCTCATCAAGTTCTATTGCTTTTCCTGTTGTATTATCAACCATTGCAAAAGTAACATCGGCATCGGCAACTAATTTATTGTCGGATATTCGGGTGATATTTTGATGAACGGTTGCACTTTTGTTTCCGATGTTTTTAATTTCTACGGTTACTGATAATTCGTCGTTTAATATGCTGGGACGTTTATAATTAATATTAATATTTACAACAACAAAACTCAAATTTCTTTTTTCAAAAAATTCGAAAGGCCCTAATCGGTTCAGCCATTCCCAACGCGCTTCCTCTAAAAATTCGAGGTAACGGGCGTTGTTTACGTGACCGAACATGTCGCAATGGAAACCTCGTACTTTAATTGTATGCATAATTATTAATTGGAGCTTTAAAGATGGGAATAAAATGGGGAAATTTAATTTTTATTCTTAGAAAAATTATGATGGTAACTGCGTGAGGGATTGTAGCGGAAAGCCCACAGCCGAGGCACGAGGCGAGGACTTGCAGCGAAAAGCCCGACCCGTAGGGACACGCCCACTTTTGCCTTTAAGAAGGGAAAGTCTTCATTAAAATTGTTGGCATTTCTACTATATTTACAAAAAATAAAAAGTATGTATAATCAACCAATGTTGCGCGATGGAGCTTTGCAAGGAAAAACCGTAATTGTTACCGGAGGTGGAACGGGATTAGGAAAAAGTATGTCGACATATTTTTTACAATTAGGGGCGAACGTAGTAATTACGAGTAGAAAATTAGATGTATTGGAAAAAACTGCTGCCGAATTAAGTGCATCAACAAAAGGAAATTGTTTTGCAGTTGCCTGTGATGTACGCAATTATGAGGAGGTTGAAAATGTTTTAAAATTATCGATAGAAAAATTCGGACAGGTTGACGTATTGGTAAATAATGCCGCCGGAAATTTTATTTCACCAACAGAAAGATTATCGCACAGAGCATTTGATACCGTTGTAGATATTGTTTTAAAAGGAAGTTATAATTGCACTCTTGCATTAGGAAAATACTGGATAGAAAATAAAATAAAAGGAAATGTAATGAGCATTGTAACCACTTATGCTTGGACAGGTTCAGGATATGTGGTGCCAAGCGCATGTGCTAAAGCAGGAGTTTTGGCACTTACGAGAAGTCTTGCTGTTGAGTGGGGAAAATACGGTATCAGGCTAAATGCCATAGCACCCGGACCATTTCCTACGGAAGGTGCATGGAGCAGATTATTGCCACCCGACTTGAAAGAAGAATTTGATCTTACAAAAAAAATACCTGTCGGCAGATTAGGTGATCATCAGGAACTCGCGAATATTGCCGCATATTTAATTTCTGATTATGCGGGATTTGTAAATGGGGAAGTAATTACCATTGATGGTGGTGAATGGTTAAAAGGTGCAGGTGAATTTAATATGTTGGAAAAAGTTCCGTCGCAGTTATGGGATATGATGGAGATGATGCGGAAGAAGAAATAAAATATTAAATAATATTTACTTCCGGATAAATATCAATATCAAATTTATCTTTCACCGATTGTTTTATTTCCATGGCAAGTGTATAAATTTCATGGCCTGATGCGTTGCCGTAATTTACTAAAACCAAAGCCTGATCTTTATGTGTGCCGGTGTTTCCAATACGTTTTCCTTTCCAACCACATTGTTCGATCAGCCATCCTGCTGGTATTTTAGTTAACCCGCCGGGAGCAGGATAAGAAGGCATACCCGGAAACACGGATAATAATTTCTCAAATTTACTGACCTCAATTTCCGGATTTTTAAAAAAACTTCCTGCATTTCCCAATACTGCAGGATCTGGCAATTTACTTTTTCTGATACTGATTACAGCTTCTGAAACCTCTTTAATTCCCGGAGTTAAAATTCCATTTTTTTGCAATACATCTTTAATGGCACCATAGGAAATGTTTACCTGCGCATTTTTATTTAATTGCATCGTAACTGAGGTAATAAAATATTTTCCTTTTAAAGTATTTTTAAACACACTGTTCCTGTAACCGAAATTACAATCATTGTAATTAAATACTTTTATTTCCCCCGTCAAAATATCCATTGCTTCCAAAGAGTAAAATACATCCTGAAGTTCAACACCATAAGCACCTATATTTTGCATGGGAGCTGCGCCAACGGTACCGGGGATCAAAGATAAATTTTCTACCCCTCCCCAATTTCTATCCACACAATATTGAACAAGTGAATGCCATAATTCACCTCCGGCAGCACGAACTAAAACGGTTGAATCGTTTTCGGAGACTTTTTCGATACCCTTTAAATTATTGCGCAAAACAACTCCAGGAAAATCGCCGGTAAACAACATATTAGTTCCACCGCCAAGTATGAGAAACTGACCTTTAAATAAACCGGCTGCAATACTTTCCTGCAGATCGTTTACGGAATACAATTGGCCGAAAAATGCAGCCTTTATATCAATTCCGAATGAATTGTATGCTTTGAGTGAAAAGTTTTCCTGCAGTTTCAATTTTCTTGGTTTTAAAGGCTAAAACCGGAACGTTATGGTTCAAGTTTTAAAGATTTGTTATTTTTACGGTAAAAGTAACAGAATATAGTAGTTTAAGGATATTAACTTTCAAACATGTTGCCAAACAAAAAGAAACTTTCATTTTTACCGATACTTCTCCTCCTCGCAGTTTTTACCACTGATATGCAGGGTCAAAATTATGCTTTGTTTAATAAGGATAGGTATATGACATTTACCCAAAGAGATAGTCTTGAGTTTGATAGCTCTTATGTATTTGTGAAAATTGATTCCGTTGTTGCAGACGGTACAGATTCAATATTTTATTTTAATCGTTTCCTGGATACTTTAAATGCCGGATCCTGTGTCGCATTAAATGGTGATACAACTTTATTGGGATATAAAATGATAAAAAAAGACGACATTTATGGAACGCATGTTTTTTTTAATAATAATGGAGATAGTATTTTTATAAGAAATAAAATAGCTGATGGCGATTCGTGGCATATGTATACTTGGCCTGATGGTTCTTACGTAAGTGCAATCGTTATTAATCACATCCCATTTTCACCTTTACCCGACACTCCAGATTCGGTATACCGAGTGCAATTAAATGTTTTCACTTTTGCAGGAATGATAGTGCTTGACTCTTTTCCAAACCAAACTAAAATTGATATTTCAAAAGATCATGGTCTAATAGAATTTTTTGATTTCAGAATTTTCCCTTCACCGGGGGATTCAAATCAATATTTGTTAAGAGGGCTTACAAATCCATTTGAACATAAAGCGGATGTTGATGCGAAAAATGCATTTGGGTATGAAACGGGTTATGAATTTCATTACCGAGAAGAAATTGCTCCGGATCTTGTTTCTGGTGCCGACAAAAAAATTAGTGCGTGGAAATATTTTGTGATGGAAATTGCTGAATCAGAAACTGAAGTTACCTACACTATGGAAAGGGTGCTATTTGATACATTATATATTGATGGATTACCATCCGCCAATGTAACTTGGGATACTGTTATGGTTACTTATGTTTATGCTGATTATGGTTATCTTGATACCTTGGAATTATGTGTGTTTGAAGCAACAAACTTTGGATATTCGGACTGGATTAAAGAGGATTCCATTTATAAAGGTATTGCTCATAAATATGTTTATGACTGGTTTGAATATGATGATGCAACAGGATGTTTAAGCAATCCTGATAATATTTCTCAACCAGAACAGCTTTATGGTGATGGTCTTGGATTGATGCATTACCAAGACTCAACCGATTCGGAAAATTATTATAAATTCGATATGGTTTATTTTCATGTAGGTTTGTTGGAATGGGGTGTACCGTATGACTTTAGCAATTTAGATCTTGCTATTGAAAATAAGTCGTTATCCGAAATTTCAGTATTTCCTAACCCTGCTCAGAATTTGATTACATTAAATTTACAAAATTCAAATAATTACGAAGTCAATATTTATTCTGTGGAAGGTAAAAAGGTTTTAACACTGAATTGCAATGGTCAAATTGTTGAGATACCAATAAATGAATTAATTAATGGGTATTACTTTATTGAGGTTATTGGAGGTGATCAATTGTATTCCGGTAAATTTATTAAAAATTAACTCACCCTCCCACCCTATTCAACCCCGCCTTAGCCAAACCATTTAAACTTGTGGTATATTCTTTATTTGGCATGTCGATGCAAAGTTGATAGTAGTACTTCGCTTTAGAAAAATCCTTTTCTTTTTCAAAAATGGTTCCTAATTGGAGTGCGGAATTTGCGGCGTAAAAATAGGGAAGATCCTCTCCTGTTTTAATGGTGGCAAGATAAAATCCTTTGGCCTTATCGGGTTGTCCGGCTGCGTGCCAGATACGTCCGGCGCGATAGGTGAATTCAGCTTTGTCACGTTCCTCTTTAAAATCATCCACACTTTTTCCTTCTAATTGTTGCAGTGCTTCTTTATAATATCCACCATCGAATAAAATACGCGACTTTAATAAGATCACATTCGGAACATGTTTGCTTTCCGCTTCGTACAAAGCTTGTTTATCGTCATCTATCAGATCATCACCACGCGTTTTTACGTAGTACATGTATTCCCAATATTTATCTTTATTTCCCTGCAATAAGGCGTTCCACGCCATTTTCTGATAGGCTTCCTTGATATAATTTTTACCCTTATAATTCTGTATGAATTTTTCGAAATAAGAAGAGGCATCCGATTCCAGTTTTCTCGTTTTTGCGAGACCCATCATAAAATCAAGATAGTGATAATTCAGATAATCACTTCCGGAAGGACGGCCTTTTAATATTCCTATGGCAACATCATTTCTGCCTGTTCGCATTGCAATACTGGAAACAAAAAATACATTCAATAAATTTGTTTTGGTGTCCATATCCTTCACAATATTCCAGGCCGCAACATCATCTCTTCCAAGATATAATATCAAGAATGCATAATATAAAGTTACTTCGCGCTCAAAAACAAATTCGTTAGTCTTTGAATAATCAATTACCGATTTTAATTCCTTCAATCCCTGATCGATGGTGCCGTCCATACCCAACATGTTCACTCCCCATTTATATTGGTCGGGAATGGCTCCAACGATGGCGTGTAACATTCCCAGGCTTTTTTTATTGGCAACAAAATCAGGGAATTTTTTTTGATTTTCCTCCAGTAATAAATATGCTTTGCGCACTTCCGTAAAGGCACCCAGATATTCCTCAAATTTTAATTTGGCAAAGGCCCACTGAATAATAACTTCCGCCTGACAATATAAATAATACGGCGAATTTTTATCACCCGTTTCCAATTTATCAAGCCTTAACGATTTATTGGGTTCCAGTTTATCGAATTCGGCTTCATTCTCATTGATATAAGTAGTAAGCCAATCGATATAATTTTCTACGTAGTAGGGAATAAGATTAGTGGGATTTTCTTTTTTCTCCTGTTCCAGTAATTGGCGACCTTTTGCAAATCGCAATTCCTGAATATAGGTATAAGCTTCAATACAACGTTTATTAAAATCGTATTTCTGTGCCACCACAATGTGCACAATAAAAAAAGCCATAAAGAAAATAATTGCTTTTTTCTTCATGGCTTAAAATTATTAAATAGAATTTAAATTAATCTTTAGCATCTAAAATGGTGTCATCCACCAAAATACGGCCACAGTGTTCGCAGATGATGATCTTCTTCGCTTGTTTGATCTCCGCTTGACGCTGTGGAGGAACTACTGCGTAACATCCACCACATGAATTTCTTGCAACAGAAACCACCGCAAGTCCATTGCGATAAGAATCTCTGATGCGGTAATAAGCACCCAATAATCTGGTTTCCAGATCTTTTTCTGCCTTGGTTGCTTTTTTCGCCAATTCCGCTTCTTCTTTCTCTGTTTCTTCTATAATGCGTTCTAATTCTTCTTTCTTTTTCTTAAGATCTTTCTTTTTAACATCAAATGCTGCTTTTGCATCTTCAATTGCAATTGCTTTTGCGTCTTTCCCTACAGTTGCCTCTCTGATCTTTTTTTCGCCTAATTCGATATCCAGCTTATTTAATTCGATCTCTTTTGTAAGAGCATCAAATTCGCGGCTGTTTTTAACTGCGTTCTGCTGAGTTTCGTATTTCTTATTCTGCGATTTTGCATTGCTGATCACATTTTTACGATTCGAAATATCGAGCTCAATGTCCTTCATCTCTGCCTCAAGCTTGTGCATACGGGTTTCAAGTCCCGCTATTTCATCCTCCAGATCGCTTACCTCCATTGGGAGTTCACCCTTCAGGATGGTAATATCGTCGATCTTAGAATGAATTTTCTGGAGTTTCCAGAGTGATTGAAGGTTTTCCTTAACGGTCAAGTCCTTTACTGCTGCCATAGTTTATAGGTAGTTAACAGGATTAGTATTAATTTTTGAAAAATGAACCGCAAAGGTAGGGAATTTTTTCGTCAATAAAGCACAGAGCATATCTATTGTGTATTGTTCGCTTTCATAATGGCCGATATCCGCTATCAGGATCCTGTTAACCGCATCAAAAAACTGGTGATATTTGAAGTCGGCACTGATGAAAATATCGGCTCCGGCTGCAATGGCGTCTGCCAACAAAAAACTGCCGGAACCCCCGCAAACAGCCACTTTCGATATGGTTTTTTGCAAAAAAGCTGTATGTCTCAGAGCTCCACAGCGCATGGTAGTTTTAACAAATTGTAGAAAATCACCTTCCGAAATCGGCTGTTTTAGCGTGCCGACCATCCCGGCGCCAATATTTTGATGAAAATTATCCAGACTGTAAATATCGTAGGCTACTTCCTCGTATGGGTGACTTTTAAACAGAGCAGAAAGCACTTTTTGTTCCAGGAATGAAGGAAAAATGACCTCGATTCGCGTTTCCGGCTCCAAATGGAGCTCTCCTTTGCGTCCGACATATGGATTAGATAGTTCGTTCCCCCTGAAAGTTCCGGTGCCCTCCTGGTTAAAACTGCAATTGGAGTAATTTCCGATCTCTCCGGCTCCTGCGTTAAAAATGGCAGTTCGGATATCCCCTGCGTTTTCGTTTGGTGCAAAGGTTACCAGTTTTTTTAAAAATCCTTTTTTTGGGGATAAAACTTTGCAATTTTCTAAACCGAGTTTTTCAGCGATCATAGCATTCACTCCATCGCGAATATTATCGAGATTAGTATGAATGGCATAAATAGCAATATTGTTTTTAATTGCTTTGATAATTGTTCTTTCAATATAATTATTGCCGTTCAATTTTTTTATTCCACTGAATATAATCGGATGATGTGCAATAATTAAATTGCAGTTTATTTGAATGGCTTCTTCAACTATTGCCTCCAATGAATCCAAACAAACTAATATACCAGAAACAGTATCGTTTTTATTTCCAACAATAAGTCCCGAATTGTCGTAATTTTCTTGCAGCGATAGTGGTGCAAAGGTTTCAAGAAAGTTTGTGATCTCAGAAATTGTCATGGAACGAAGGTAAGAAAAAAAAGGGTTTCCCGCAGTGGCCGCAGACGGGCAGAGGACGCAGAGGTTTCGCAATATACAGTGAACATTGATTTACATGCACCTAGACGGAGGAGAGTAATGTAGAGATTTGAAGCAACAAATTACTATATATAATTTACTTGTAAATACAATATTATATTACGATAATATCGGCTGTTTATTCGTGCATTCGTGGCTTAATTATTTTTGTATATATAGTGGGTTAAAAGGGGTAGCCACGAATGCACGAATGAACAGCCAAAAAAAATTATCATTTTCCAATCTTGATTTTTTTTTATCCTTTTTAAATCCGCTCAATCCGCGTCATCAGCGTTCCCTCCTCCGTAATTTAATCTTTCATACATTATTTATTACACCCTTCCTGTCAGACCTACCAGGTTAAAAAAAAACCTTGTAGGTCGACGGGTGTTCATTCCTTCATTTTACTTTGCAACAATCCATCACTTCACCTGCTATGTCAAAATGTGGACTTAGGTAGGGTATTCCTAAATTCAAGCCCCTTAGAATCAAAAGAGAAGCAATTAGAATACTAAAAACAGGAAGATATTTTCTGATTAAAATGCGTTTGTGTACGCCGAGATAATTACCAAAAGCGGAAAAAGTATACATGAGTGGCAAGGTGCCCAGTCCAAATAACATCATATAAATTCCACCTGTAATAATTTGGCCGCTTGCTACTGCACCTGCTAATGCGAGATATACAAGTCCGCAAGGCAAAAGGCCATTTAAAAACCCCAAAGATGCAATTCCATAAAAACTTTTTGATGAAAATGCTTTACTTATTTTCTGTTTAATAAAATTTGTATATCTGGTTAAAAAAGGGAAATTGTTTTTATGCGAGAGATATTGGATAATTATTAAAATAATAATTACAGCACCCATTATAATGGAACTCCACTGTTGCATTCCCGCATACGAAAAACTTAATCCTATTGCGCCAAAAATAATTCCCAATAAAAAATAAGCAAAAATTCTGGAGAGATTATATATCAATGCATTAAAAAAAGTATTTCCGGTATTCTGCATGTTGAAAGACAATGCGAGTGGTCCACACATGCCGGCGCAGTGTAAACTCCCGAATAATCCGGTAACAAAAGCCGTTATAAATAAGGCAATCACAATACAATACTTTTTTCGAGATAATACTTTTTATTTTCCTTTTCCCATTTGATCTTAAGTGTATAAAATCCTTTTGCAAAGGTGCTTTTATTAAACTGTTGCATTCCTGTTGCATTGAGTTCTAAAGGATATTTGTGATCATACTCCGAATCAGAGGCTTTATAAAAATACACCTCACCGGTTGTTGCTGAATAAAAATCAGAAGGAAATTTAATATTGACCATTTCACCCTCTGCTTTTATAATAATGGAATCCATAAATGGTTTCGCATTATTGGAAGCATCAATTTGTTGTTGGAATATCAATTCCTCTGCATAATAATCGGTGGTCACCAGATCGGTGTTTTGGCGGAAACTCATGATCACCATAAAGGTCATCAATCCGGCAAAACCTAAATACAGAAATAAAACTTTTTTTCCCCAGTTCATTTTATTTATTTTTAGTTACAGGTCCAAAAAATGATGTTGTTACAGTTCTCAATAATTTATCATCGCTATATACTCCAATTTCGAGATCCATTTCCATGGAATGTATCTGAGTTCTCTCGAGCACGATAAAAAATGTTCCTTCCGCAAGTGTTTCCTTTTCTATGGAGAGTTCTTTCCCAATCATTTGAATTTCTCCATCAATATTTTCCAATTTTAAATGGATAGGAAATGCCTCATGTGTTTTATTAGCCACCTTGATATTATACAGATTTGTAATTTGTAAACTATCGCGCTTTTGGTATAATTGTCCGGATGCACGTGTTATTGTTGCTGTAACATCTTTTCTGGTAACAAGCATTATTGTAAGCACTGAAACCAAAATTAAAAGCACTAATGAATAGGCTTTCATTCTTGGAGTAAATTTTATTTTTTCACCGGAGATGATATTATTTTCAGAAGTATATCTGATCAATCCACGCGGTTTTTCAATCTTATCCATAATGGAATCACAAGCATCAATACATGCAGTACAATTGATGCACTCCATCTGAGTTCCATTGCGAATATCGATACCGGTGGGACAAACACGAACACATAGACCGCAATCAATACAATCACCGTTTGTAGAAGTTGTATCGCCTTTATGATGATGTCCTCTAGGTTCCCCGCGTTTATAATCGTAAGCAACAATTATGGAAAATTTATCCAATAAAACACCTTGTAATCTCCCATAAGGGCAAGCAAATGTGCATACCTGCTCTCTCAAAAATGCGAAAACTCCGTAAAACACTGTGGTAAATATCACCATCATTACCAAACCTCCACCATTTTGTGAGAGGGGTTCTGTCATTATTTCAAAGAGTCTGTCTACACCAATTATGTACGACAAAAATGTATTTCCAACTAAAAATGAAAAGGCAAAAAATATTAAGTGTTTAAATGATTTTTTAATAATTTTTTCGCGGGTAAGTGGTCCTCTATTTAACTTTCGCTGATGTTCCGCTGTTCCTTCGATCCAATATTCAATTTTACGAAAAACCATTTCCATAAAAACTGTTTGGGGACAAACCCATCCGCAAAACAACCTTCCATATAAAACTGTGAAGAAAATTATAAATACGAGAAAGGTGACCATCCCCAATGCAAAAAGAAAAAAATCCTGCGGCCAGAATATTACCCCGAATAAAATAAATTTACTATCGGGAATATTAAAAAGGAAAAGTGGTTCACCGTGAATTTTAATAAAGGGAAGTGTAAAAAATACGATCAGGTAAATTAAACTAACAAGCGTGCGCCATTTATAAAATCTCCCCGCAGGTTTACTTGCGTATACCCATTTCCTGTGCCCTTCACCATCAGCGGTGGTAATTGTATCTCGAAACGATTTTTGCTCTTCCATAATAATTTTCTTTGCATGATAAAAGGAGAGAGGAGAGAGGAGAGAGGAGTTTAAATTTCTTGCGAAATTTTTTTAATCCCAATGTTTGTTTTCCTACTTCCTAGGTCCTATTTCCTACTTCTACAAAGGAGAAAGGAGTTTAAATTTCTTGCGAAATTTTGGGAATATGCCGTTTGTGAGACCCTCGCTATTATCGAAAGCATCACTCGCTCCGAAATTTTAAAAAATCCCACCTTTTGTTTTCCTGATACCCGATACCTGATACTTTTTCGTGAATCGTGAAGCGTGAATCGTGAATCCGGCTTGCGGTGTTTCCAAAAACTAAAAACCCCACCCTTTGTTTTCCTGATACCCGATACCTGATACCTGATACAATTTTATCCTATATCCCCTTCCCATGTCCTATGTCAAGTCCTGTGTCCTATATCCTGTGTCCTATGTCCCCCTTGGGTAACGTTAGTGAGTCCCTCGCTTTGAGCGAGAACCTCACTCTCTCCTAAATTTTAAAAAACCCCACCCTATGTTTTCCTGATACCCGATACCTGATACTTTTTCGTGAATCGTGAAGCGTGAATCGTGAATCCGGCTTGCGGTGTTTCCAAAAACTAAAAACCCCACCCTATGTTTTCCTGATACCCGATACCTGATACCTGATACAATTTTGTCCTATGTCCCCTTCCCATGTCCTATGTCAAGTCCTGTGTCCTATATCCTATGTCCTATGTCCTATTTCCCTGCCACCTCCATAGTATCAACGCTCAAACTATCCAATATTATAACTCCGGAATCTCCCTTAACCTCTGCACCTTCTGTATATAAATTTCCTTGTGGTGCTTTAGGGTTTGGAGGATTTGTTCCGTGCAGTGATTTAATATAATTTGAAACTTCAAACATTTGTTTTGCTGTTAAAATTTCTTTCCAACTCGCCATACCTTTAGAAGGTACACCTTCGGATACTGTTCTGAAAAGATCATTTATTTTTCCACCATGTATCCAATAATCATCGGTAAAATTCGGACCTACATTTCCTTCTCCGAAATTTCCATGACAGGTAACACAATATTGAGTGAAGGTGTTTTTACCGTTGGATAAAACGGAAGGATCGGTAGATAAAATCACAGAGTTCTCATCATAATTTGCCGAAGCGCTTTCCAAATATGCAGCGAGTTCAATTTTTGCTTTTTCCACTTCAATTACATATTCCTCCTCCTGACGCAAACCGTTACCAATATCATATTTCCATAAATAGACAATTGCAAAAATTATAGTTCCAATAAATATATATTGAAGCCATGGCGGCATTCCATTATCCAATTCCTGAATACCATCATATTCATGATCAGATAAGATCATTTCATCTTCCCGTTCTATCGGAACTTTATAATTCCATTTTGTCCATGTGCGCGCCAACCAGGTTTCATATTTCACACCTGGAGCCGCCTGTAATTTTTCTTTACGTGAAAGTTGCACCAGCATCAGAGTCAAATATGCTATTGTACAAATTTCAATTGCAATTAAAATATACAGCGGAAGATAAACACTTGTCCAGATACTTTCTTTTGCTGTTTCCACCGGAGCAAGGCTTGTAGCCTGCGCCAGCACATCATTTGGGACAACTAACAGACCTGCACCAATTAATAAAAGTATCAAGTTAGCAGAAGGTTTATTTTTATCATCCACCTTTTTTTTCCCGCTCCAGATCACAACTTCTGTAAGTGCATATATTACGTAGAATAATATTGCTGCAACAGCAATTAATATCCAAAAAGTAACATCATCCATGTACCAATTTTTATCAGGAGCTTCGGTTGATACTGCCCATACAGGTGAAGCAAATAAAATGGAAATAATGGCTAAAATTATTTTATTTTTCAAGGCGTAGTTTTTCATCACAATCATTTTAGTTAATGATTTAATTGGTTTTATTATTATCGAGAGGAATATTTTTCAGTTCTTCAATTTCTGTTTTATCCATGCGTTTCACACGCAGAAATAATATCAGAAAAAAAGCAAAGAACATGATCAATGAAATTATCGGGTAAATACTCACTCCTTCGATACTTGATAAATAATGCATGAAATTCATAACACTTATTTTTGGGTTTGTTGTTGAGATGTTGTTTCTGTATTTATATCTTTTCCTAATCGCTGCAGATATGCTATAAGTGCAACTATTTCCATATTACTTGCAGTTTCAATTCCGTCTTTGCGCAAACTTTCTGCTATAATATCAGCCTGGATCATAAGGTCATTATTAGCGATCTCCTCATAACCTTCCGGATATGGCACACCTAATTTCTGCATCACTTTTATCTTCGCTCTTGTGGTTGTGGTATCCAATTCATTTACATGCATCCATTTATATGAAGGCATAATACTTCCCGTTGAAACTGATTGCGGATCAAGCATATGCATATAATGCCAGCTATCCGGTTTTTTCAATACACCAACTCCTTCACGCGCAAGATCCGGTCCCGTTCTTTTTGATCCCCATTGGAATGGATGATCATAAACAAATTCACCTGCTTTGGAATATTCGCCATATCGAACCACCTCATCTCTGAATGGTCGCACCATTTGCGAATGGCACACATAACATCCCTCCCTCACATAAATATCTCTTCCCTGCAATTCCAGTGGAGTATAAGGTTGCACACTTGCTATAGTTGGAACATTTGATTTTACTAAAAAGGTTGGAATTAATTCCACTATACCACCAATTAATACAATCAATAATGCAAGTACCATCATTTGAACAGGTCTTCTTTCAATTGCGCGATGCCAGAATTCACCTTTGTGCACTTTAATTACTTTCGGCATATCAGGAACTTCCACATCTTCATTATTTGCGAACTTTCCTTGTTTAGCTGTTTTAATTAAATTGTATGTCATTATTATTACACCAATTAAATAGAGAGTACCTCCTATCGAGCGCAATGCATACATTCCTTTTAATTGTGTACTTGTTTCCAGAAACGAATAAGTTAATTGTCCTTCCGGATTAAAATCTTTCCACATTAATGCTTGTGCAAATCCTCCCCAATACATTGGAACAGCATAAATTAATATACCGAGTGTTCCTATCCAGAAGTGAAAATTCGCAAGCGATTTTGAATATAATTCTGTTTTCCACATGCGCGGAATTAACCAATATAAAATACCGAATGTTAGAAATCCATTCCATCCCAATGCGCCAACGTGAACGTGTGCAACAATCCAGTCGGTAAAGTGCGCAATGGCATTTACGTTTTTAAGTGATAACAATGGCCCCTCTAAAGTTGCCATACCATAACATGTAACAGCAACCACCATAAATTTCAAAACAACATCGTCGCGCACCTTGTCCCATGCACCTCTCAGCGTTAATAATCCATTTACCATTCCACCCCAGGAAGGTGCAATTAACATGATGGAAAATGCAGTTCCAAGTGTTTGTGCCCAATGTGGCAATGCAGTATATAATAAATGGTGAGGACCTGCCCAGATATATAAAAATATTAAGGTCCAGAAATGTACTATAGATAATTTATAAGAATAAACCGGACGATTTGCTGCCTTAGGTAAAAAATAATACATTAATCCTAAGTATGGAGTTGTAAGAAAAAATGCAACTGCATTATGTCCGTACCACCACTGCACCAAAGCATCCTGCACACCTGCATACATCGAATAACTTTTTGTTAGCGATATCGGAATTTCCATGGAGTTAACAATATGCAACATTGCAACCGTAACGAATGTGGCAATATAAAACCAGATACCAACATAAATATGTCGTTCTCTTCTTTTAATAATGGTGCCCATCATATTAATTCCGAATGCAACCCACATTAATGCAATTAAAATATCCAATGGCCATTCTAATTCTGCATATTCTTTAGAAGTGGTGTATCCCATCGACAGCGACAATGCAGCCAATACAATAATTAATTGCCATCCCCAAAAATGTATTTTGCCCAGCAGATCGCTGAACATTCGTGTTTTACATAAACGTTGAAGCGAATAATATACTCCCATAAAAATTCCGTTTCCAACAAATGCAAAAATCACTGCATTGGTATGTATTGGTCGGTCGCGACTAAATGTAATTTGTGGTATTCCCATATTTAATTTCGGGAAAACCAATTCAAGTGCGATCCATAATCCTACGGACATTCCAATTAATCCCCAGAATACCGTGGCAATTGCAAATTGTTTTACAATTTTATTGTCGTAACTCACCTTTACGAGATCCATAATTTATTTTTTTTTAGTTGTGGAATTAGGTTTATCAATTATTTTTTCATCGTCAAAAAGAATGCGAACACCGGGAGTATAATCATCTTCAAATTGCCCTGTTCTCACCGACCAGATAAATGCAAAAAGGAATCCGCCAGCCACCAGAACACCTGCACCAATAAGTAGAATTATTACTTCCATAATCGAACGCTAAGTTGAGGAGCGCAGGTTTTTCGTAGAATGATATAATTCAAACCAAAAGGTGATTTAAATCACCTGGAATAACTTGGTAAAATAAAATTATACCATAAATAAAATAATTTGGAGCTCGATCCTCGTCGTTCTCCCCTCACCGCGCCCCTGCCCTACGCTGCAACCCCGCGGGTTAACAGTTTGAGTGGAGGTACCACAATTACCAAATTGACAATTACCAAATTAACAACTGCACTTCCCTCGCGGGGGTTTCCGCTGCGGTCAGGGCTAGAAAAAACCTTTCGCAATTTTTACGGGGCTGTTCAAAAGAACAGCCGCGTCACCGAGAACAAAGTCGTACTATTTTTAATTGGAATCGTGATTGGCATTTTTAATATGCCATCCCTACGGGATTTACATTTTAAGGTTATCACTGCTTTTACCGATATTTCATCCCTATCGGGACTTGTTCCAATCCTATTTTGATAAATCCATAATATCTAAATTATCGTAAATGGTGTCGTGCAGTCAGCAAATACCATACAATCCAAACGAGAGAGTACTTCCATACTCCTTCTGCTTATTGTATTCCTTTCCTTGCTGCGACCCGTTTCTCCGTTTATAGCGGATGGTATCGGACATACCTTTTTTAGTGAAAGTCACCATTCCAAATTGCACCAAAACGGATATGATCACATTGATGCCGATCTGCAAAAGTTGGCGACATCCGATCAAACTGAAACCGGTAAAGTGCCTGTTTCCACTTTTTCTATTGAAACTGCCTTTACTTTTATTTCGGAAATACCGCAGTTTTTAACCTTTCAAAATAGCACTATAATTATATATCAACAACCCTTAGGCAGTCTTAGAGAACTATCTGCCAAACCTGAAATCCAACCTCCGGATCTTACATTTGTTTCTTTGTCCCAGTACGCTTCTTAGTTTTATGTAATAGCATAACAAAAGGTTAGAAAAGCAGACAAAGAAATATTCTAAAAATATTTTTCAGACTGTAATACAATTATTACAGTCTGATCTTTCTCTTTTCTTTTTTAAATATATTTGTTATGAAACCACTTTACCACTATAAAGTAATATTATTAATATTAATTTTAACCTTAACGCAATTTGCAAACGCCCACAACGGAACCATTCAAGGTTATGTAAACGACAGCGAAAATTCAGCTGCTATTGAAGGTGCACTAGTAGAATTAGTAGAAACAAAAACCACAACAATTACCAACCAATTTGGTTTATATACTTTTACGGATCTGCCCGAGGGAAATTATACCATCTCCATTAGTTCGCTCGGATTTAAAACAGTAACAGAAAGTGTTAGTGTAAATAATACACGAACTACTGAAATAAGATCTATACTGGAACAAACACCTATCGAATTAACAGCAGTAACCATTCAAAATAAAAATCAAAGTGGGAATAATACAGTTACTGCTTTAGATATAAAATTAAGACCCACAGAAAATGCACAGGATATTCTGCGTCTCGTACCAGGCTTATTTATTGCGCAACACGCCGGTGGTGGAAAAGCAGAACAAATATTTTTACGTGGATTTGATATAGATCACGGAACGGATATAAGTGTAAATGTGGATGGCATTCCGGTAAACATGGTAAGTCACGCACACGGTCAGGGATATGCAGATCTTCATTTTGTAATTCCGGAAACCATTAATTCCTTCGATTTCGAAAAGGGTCCTTATAATGCACAATATGGTGATTTTACCACTGCAGCTTTCGTCAATTTTAAAACTGCGAATAACATAGACAAAAGTATGTTAAAAGTAAGTGCAGGGCAATACAATACAGCTCGCACTTTATTAATGCTCGATCTTTTAGATAATACTAAATCTCAATCCGCTTATGTTGCTGGTGAATATTATATTTCTGATGGTCCTTTTACAAGTCCCCAGGATTTTGTGCGTTTAAATTTATTTGGAAAATACCATACGAAAATAAGTGATGATAAAATTTTATCCATTACCCTTTCCACTTTTAAAAGTCAGTGGAATGCCTCCGGCCAAATTCCTTTACGTGCTATCGAATCAGGAGAGATCGACAGATTTGGTGCCATTGATGATACCGAAGGTGGATTTACGGGAAGAACAAATGTAAATTTTGAATTTACCAAACTCCTTAACAATAAAAGCAGCTTCAAAAATCAATTTTATTACAGTCGCTACAACTTTGAATTGTATTCCAATTTTACATTCTTCTTAGAGGACAGCATCAATGGTGATATGATTAAACAAAAAGAAAAACGCAATATTTATGGTTATAATAGTATTTACAGTAATGACGGAATAATTGGTTCCATAAAAGTTAATTCAAAAATAGGTTTTGGGTTGCGTTACGATCAGGTTATGGAAAATGAATTATCGCATGTAAAAAACAGAGCAATTTTATTGGATCGTTTAGCTTACGGAAATATTTATCAGACCAACGCAAATGTTTTTATTAGTGAAACATTTCAGCTCTCCAAAAAATTATCGGTAAATGCAGCTGCAAGAATCGACTTCTTTAATTTTAGTTACGACGATCTTATGGACAGCATTTATAATTATACCAGTGTGGATGATAATATTGCTACTTATAAATTAAATTTTGATTATCAGTTAAGTCAAAATGCATTGGTATACTTACACAACGGCAAAGGATTTCACTCGAACGATACCAGAGTTGTAACTGCCCAAAATGCAATACAGACGTTGCCTGCAGCCTATGGTTCTGATCTTGGAATAAAATTTAAACCTTACAAAAATCTGATACTCAATCCTGCAGTTTGGATATTATATCTGGATCAGGAATTTGTTTATGTTGGTGATGCTGCAGTGGTGGAAGCGGGTGGAAAAACTTTGCGCAAAGGTTTTGATCTTAGTGCGCGCTTACAAATTACCAATTGGTTATTTTTAGATGGTGATATCAATTACACTCTGGCAGAAGCAATTGGCGAACCTGAAAATGCAAATTTTATTCCACTTGCACCTGATCTTACATCTATCGGAGGTATCACATTTAAATTAAAATCCGGAATTAACGGAAGTTTCCGTTATCGCTACATGGATGACCGCCCTGCAAATGAAGATGGTTCTGTAATTGCAGAAGGATATTTGGTGAATGATGTTGTAATTAATTATACGCAGAAGAAATATGAATTTGGTATCGAAATTCAGAACTTATTTAATGTTGAATGGAATGAGGCACAATTTGATACGGAATCGAGATTGCAGTTTGAACCGGAGGCAGTGAGTGAGTTGCATTTTACGCCGGGAACGCCGTTTTTTGTGAAGGGGAGTTTGAGTTACTACTTCTGATTTTGAGTGGGAATAGTCGGGAGTAAAATCACCGGTTGACGAGGAGCAATCACATATCGTGAATCGTCAATCGTGAGGCGTGAGTCCGGTAGATGAAACATTGGAGCTATTTATTCAGGCATTAAACTTATAGTCGCAGTGAAGCATTTTCGTGAATCGTCAATCGTCAATCGTGAATCCGTTCCTGCGAGGATTGAAACTTTTCGTTTAACCTAAATCTTAGGGCTGGATTGGAGCTTTCTCACTACTCCCTACTCACCACTCACCCAGAGTCAGGAGTCATTAGTCAGTAGTAAATGCATTCGGCTTACGAGGATCAAACTCATAACTCATAACTCATAACTCATTTTCGTTAATCGTGAATAGGAGGCTCGGTGAATTGAAGTTCCATTTACAAATGAGTAATGAGTTATGAGTAATGAGTTTACTTCGATTAGGGAGGATAATTTGATTTCTCCCTTTAAGTACATTTCGGAGGATAAAATATTCGGTAATCGACTACCATACTCATTACTCATAACTCATTACTCATTTTCCCAAACATCCTCATCGCCACCAACGTTGTCATTCCTGTTGTAAAGGAGACAATGGTAATTGTGCTCAATGGCATTAAAATAGCTGCTACAACGGGTGATAAAAGGCCTTGGAGGGCAAAATAGAGGCCAACGATATTGTATAATATGGAAAGAATAAAACTTCCGATTATTATTTGTTTGCTTCTTTTTGCAAAGGAAAATAATTTGTGAAGATTTATTAGTTGATCTGCATCCAAAACGATATCACTTGCGGGAGTAAAATTTAAGCCTTGGGAAACTGCTACACCGGTATCACTTTGTTGCAATGCGCCTGCATCATTTAATCCGTCGCCGAGCATCATTACGTTGTTGTGGTGTTGGCGAAGATTTTTAATGAATTTTAATTTATCGTGTGGCGATTGATTAAAAAATAAATGATCCTTTTCAAAATAATTGCTCAGTATGTTTATATCTCCATCATTATCTCCACTCAGGACAAAAATTTTATACTTTGAACTCAGTTTTTTGATCAAGGGTTCTAATCCGGAACGATATTTATTTTGAAAATTAAATTTTCCAACCACTATTTCGTTTATAGAAATATAAGAAACTCCTTGATCAGCTTCTCCAACTTTTTTTATGCCATTGAATCGGGCTGATCCGATCTTTATTTTTTGACCATTCACCATTCCCTGCGCTCCCTTTCCTATTATCTCTTCAAAATGGGTGACAGAATAAACCGCATTTCTTCCAAAATAATTTTTTATTGCCTTACTGTATGGATGAACTGATTGTGCTGCGAGTGAAACTATCATATCCTTTTCCTCCTGACTTAACATCTCCCCTTCAAATTCGGTGGATGCTGTATCCGATTTGGTAAGTGTACCGGTCTTATCAAAAACAAGGGTATTTACTTTTGTAAGTTTTTCAATTACAAATGCATTTTTCAAATAAATTCCAAATTTTCCGAAATAACGAATTGCATTGCCATTGGTAAATGTTGCTGACAATAATAATGCACATGGACAAGCCACTATCATTGGAGTTATTAAGGCATCCATGGCACGATGGGCATCACCCTGAATTAACCAATAAATAAATGCAAGGGTTGACACTACTAAAACGATTACTGCAAAATATCGTCCCAACACATGCACAAATGATTGTTTATCACTTGATCTATCATTGTTATCCGCATTATTCCACAATTGAGTGAGGTAACTTTGTGAAACTTCTTTTATCACTTTCAATTTAATTGCAGCACCAATTTGTTTTCCGCCGGCGTAAATGAGTTCGCTGATATTTTTTGTAACGGGTTCTGCTTCACCGGTAACAAAACTATAATCAATATTTCCTTTTCCATTTATCAATATCGCATCAGCCGGAATAAGTTCGTGATTTCGCACCAATAAAATATCTCCTTCTTTAACTTCCGAAAGTGGCATCTGCTCTTCCTTATCCTCCTTAATTACAGAAACGGAAAGCGGAAAATAAGATTTATAATTCCTTTCAAAAGAAATGGTTCTATAGGTCATATTCTGAAAATATCTTCCCACCAGCATAAAAAAAACAATGCCTGTCATAGAGTCGAAATATCCAGCTTCTTTTTCAATAAAAACAGCGTATAAACTCCGCGCAAAGGTTAAAATAATTGCCAATGCAATAGGGACATCAATATTTAAAAATCTATTTTTCAGACTTTTTAACGAAGAAATATAAAATTCGTTAGCACAATAAAAAAATACCGGCAACGCCAGAAATAATGATAAATATCTAAGTGTTAAATTGAGATTTTCGTCCTGCACCTCTCCTCCTGCAAAATATTCGGGAAAGGCCATTAACATAATATTGCCAAAAGCAAAACCGGCAATACCAATTTTTATAAGTGCAGTCCTATTATTTGTTTTGCCTTGTTTTTTTTCTACGTCCTGCAAACTCAACAACGGTTCATATCCAACGGCATCCAATAATTCGGCAACTTTGCTAAGTTGTATTTCATTTTCATCATAAATGATACTTATTTCCTTTTTCGGAAAATCAACTCTTGATTGAATTATTGCTGGATTTAATTTATGTAAATGTTCCAATAACCAGATACAGGAACTGCAATGCATAACGGGTAAATAAAATGTAACATGTGTTTGTTGCCCGTCGGTAAACCGTATGAAGGATCTTTTGTTTCACTTCTATCGAGCACGGCATATTTATTAAATACTACTTTATTTCTTTGTGTAATTCCCGGATGTTTGGAAATATCATAATAGTTGCAGAGATCATTTTCATTTAATATTTCATACACTGTTTTACACCCAAAACAGCAGAAATATTTCTCCTCTATATGAAATTCCTCATCCGGACACACATCACCGCAGTGGTAACAATTAATTTTTGCAGATACCGGTTTTGCAATAGGCATAACAATTGTAGATTGCCGTCAAAGTTAGGCTGGGTGGATATTGCAGAAGATGACTTAAATCACCAAATCGAGATGGTAAAGATCATTCCATTTGGTTTCAACCATTAATTAATATCCTCGTGAAACGGCGCATCTGATGCAAAGTGTATTTACTACACTAACCTCTCAAACCTTGCCGTAAAATGTCTCAAAATTGTGGTTCCTTTGTGATCCTGAGGCCACGGGCTTTGTCGCGCTGTTTTAAGATCTCTTCAAAGACTTCTATTACGTAATCGATATGACTCTGAGTATAAACACGGCGCGGAATAGCCAAACGCACTAATTCATTTGTTGCAGGAATCAATTTATGGTTCTTATCATATTTGCCAAACATTACGCTGCCAATTTCCACACTGCGTATTCCCCAATTTCATATAAGGCACAAACCAATGCTTGTCCGGGATATTGATTAACCGGAATATGCGGATATAATTTTTCGCATCTACATACACAGCATGTCCACCCGCAGGATATAAAACGGGTATACCCATTTTTTTCAAATGATCGCAGAGATATGCGGTACTTTTTATTCTGTAATTTAAATAATCCGCTTCAAATACTTCTTCCAATCCAACGGCAATAGCTTCCATATCGCGTCCACTTAATCCGCCGTAGGTTGAAAAACCTTCCGTTATTATGAGGAGACTCATACATGCATCCGCTAATTTTTTATCCGCAATGGCAAGAAATCCTCCCATATTTACCAGAGCATCTTTTTTTGCGCTCATGATACATCCATCTGCCAACGAAAACATTTCCGTTGCAATCTCCTTATAACTGTGTTTTGCATATTTTTTTTCGCGGTGTTTAATAAAATAACTATTTTCCGCAATGCGACAACAATCAAGAATGAGCAATATTTTATTTTTTTTGCAAATGGCAGAAACATCTTTCATGTTTTGCATACTTACGGGCTGTCCGCCACCGCTGTTATTTGTTACCGTTACAATAACCGCTGCAATATTTTTTTTATGTTTTTTAATTAATGACTGTAATTTTTCCGTATCCAGATTTCCTTTAAAGGGATAATCACTTTCAAAATCTTTCCCTTCTTCAATAGGAATATCAATCGCAGTTGCTCCACTGAATTCAATATTTGCACGGGTTGTATCAAAATGGGTATTGCTGATAAATACTTTCCCTTTTCCTCCCAAATACGTATATAAAATTCTTTCTGCTGCACGACCCTGATGCGTGGGCAAAATATACTCAAACCCCGTAAGCTCATTTACAACCTTATAAAATTTCTGCCAGCTCCTTGCCCCTGCATAACTTTCATCCCCCTGCATCATGGCAGCCCATTGGTTCTGACTCATTGCCGAAGTTCCGCTATCTGTAAGCAGATCAATTAAAACGTGTTGCGATTGCAATAAAAAGGGGTTGTAATACGCCTTTTCCAGATGATGTTCGCGTTCCTTTTGCGTGGTAACCTTAATAGGTTCCACCATTTTTATCTTGAAGGGTTCGATGATGGTTTTAAAATGCATACAACTATTTTGGGGCGAAGGTGGAAAAAAGCCATTTTAATTCTATTGACTTATATCAATTCAAATGGTGAGTAACATCATGTTTGTTGAAGTTACCTATGACATAATGAAAAAGTTCCTTCTAATATGGAATTATAAAAATTTAATTCCAGGCAAATTGCGGAAACATGTGAGTAGAATCAATAAATAAGGCAATTACGATCAATAATCAAATAAATAATTGCTCTTAATTTAACATCAAAAATAAATCCTTTGGGTTATACAATAATGAAAAATAATTTGTTCAAAATTTCAGTGTTGGTTGTGTTGGCATTTACAGCAGTGGTGTGTTCCAAATCAATAAAACTTTCAGTTCCAAATGCTGAGCAGGAAATCTCCCCCGGATCTGATAGTACTGACATTTCATTTGGAAAAAATTCCATATTGGGATGGATTAAAATAGAGGAAGACATAGACATAAAACATTATTTTCCCTTTATGGATAAGCTGATTTTAAAAGCTGATACATTTAAAAACTGGAATATCAATGAATATATAATTGTTCATAGCAATCCATGGATATTGGACTCCTTGGTCGCGAGTGATTATTACTCTTTACAGGAAAAAGGTATTTTTAATTATGATCAAACTGCTATCGTCATTCTTCATAAAGGAGACAGCATTGCTATTCCAGATAGTGCATATGCGGCGAATATAAATAGTAAATTAGCCTCAACAATTATCGATGTAAATATTCCTGAATTTACTTTGCGATTATATCAAATGAATGATACATTACTCAGTGGTCCGGTAAGGGTAGGTCGCGATGCAAAAAAATATATCTACGTAATTGACCGCACAATTGATTTGAAAACACCGATTGGTGAAGGTAAGATCATACGCATTGACCGAATGCACAAAGTAATAAATCTTGATACCGGTAAGGAATATACCGGAACAAACCGCGATGACGGAAAATTCACTAAAATGCCAATTATTCCCTGGATAGAACCCGAAATAAATGGAATTCAATATGGAGCCATGATACATCCCACCACAAATCAGAATACGCTTGGAAAGGCATATTCTCATGGTTGTGTAGGCACAAAAGAAAAGGATGCGTGGATGATCTATTACAATGCGCCAATTGGTACAAAAGTTATTTTTCGATATGACCTTTCTATTATAAATGAAAAAGGAGATAGCGTGGAATTAGAGGATATTTATGGGTTGAAAAAAAAGTGAAAACGGATTACCTTTTATTCGATTGATAAAAGAGTATATATTTGTAAAAAAAGTATGAAACAAACTACAATCAGTCAACTCAGTTCCCTACTCCATAAATTAAAAAACAGCGAAGGATATTTTACCATCCAATTTGAAAATACCACTTCAGGAAAAAATAATAGCAACCAAATTTTTTGTCAACTCCTAAACCCCGGCTCACAACAACCCATCCGTTTTGAAGCGGTCTCCCATCATTTTAATGATAACATTAATAAAGATCTTGAAAGCAGTTTCAAATCAATGGGATTTGATTTACAGGATGGAGAGAATTACACAAAATTTATAAAACTTGATTCGGAGAGTGCTATTGATGAAACGGTAAAGGAGATAGTGAGGATATTTGAGGGGGTTTATGAGGTGGGGGTGGATGGGGAGTATGGGTTTGAGGAGGAGATGTGATGATTACAATTTTTTTATAATAAAAAGGGTTCCAGCATTAAAATTGCTGAAACCCTTTTTCTGTCTGTGGGAACACTTGGATTCGAACCAAGGACCCTCTGCTTGTAAGGCATAAAAATGCCTTTTTCCGTAGTTTTCAATAATTTGCGAAAATAGCCTGAAAGCCTTGTTATTATTGCGTTTCAAGACATTAGCATTTTTCACATGTTTCCAAAAATTATCGAAAATGTTTGCAAATGTTTGCAAATTTGCCCAAATGTTTGCAAATTGTTTGCAAATTTTTCTATTACTTTACAGCATGAAAAATGATGCATCAACCCAAATATTTTTGGATACAAGAAGAATAAAAAAAGATAAAACATATCCTGTTAAATTGAGGGTCACTTTCCAGCGAAAAACGAATTTATATAGTACTGATCTTAGCTTAACTAAAAAAGATTTTGCACTTGCCAATGCTGAAAATCCAAAACCTCCATTTAAAGACATAAAGTTCGATTTAATGGAAATTGAACAGAAGGCAGTAAAAATAATTGGGAAACTCACTCAATTTACTTTCCCTGTTTTTGAAAGGAAATTTCTGGAACGCACTTACGATAAAACTGACCTGTTTGCAAAATATGAGGAATACATCGCCTTACTCGAAAAAAACGACCAGATAGGAACAGCCTCCGCTTATAGGTGCAGTAAAAATTCATTCTATAAATTTTTGGCGAAATTTCACGGACTACAAAGGGAATCCTTTCCTTTCAGTGAGGTGAACCCGCTTTTGTTACAGGAATATGAAAACTACATGTTGAATGAGGATTGTTCGTATTCCACAATTGGGATATATCTGAGGCCAATGCGAACATTGTTTAATATGTCGCGTGAGGAAGGTGATATTCCAATGGATCATTATCCCTTTGGCAAACGGAAATATCAGATTCCCGCTTCCACTAATAATAAAAGACCATTGGATGGAGAACAGATGAAAGTTTTGCTTAATACGCCTGCAAACGAATTTCAGGAAAAGGCAAGAGACTTCTGGTTTCTAAGTTATCTCTGCAATGGCATCAATATGCATGATATTGCGGAAATGAAGTATGGCTACAATTTGCAGGACGAGCAAATTGTTTTTTTGAGAGAGAAAACCAAGAGAACAAACAAAGCCAACCTGAAACCGATAGTTGTTCAATTAACCGATCATTCGCAACGGATCATTGATAAATACAGAAACGCTGATACCAGAAAGGGTAAATATGTTTTCCCTATATTGCAACCCGATATGACCGCTAAAGAAATAAAGCGTGCTGTAAGCAATTTCACCCGATTAGTTAACCAGCACCTTAAAACATTAGCCGAGAAAGCAGGATTAGGAACTGACATCAGTACTTATTGGGCAAGACATACCTTTGCAAACACCATGTTAAACAATGGAGCAAGTATTGAAATGATTTCAGAAAGTGTTGGACATTCCAACAGCAAAACAACTGAAATTTATTTGAGTGGATTTAAAGTTGCCAAGAAAAAAGAATTTGCGAATAAATTGATGGATTTTTTGAATGAGGAAACACCTAAGAAAATATTGACTGAACCATTAGCTAATGTTACCGAAAAAAATGACTGAATCACGCCTGCCTGCTATTGCGGGCCCTCCTGCTCTATGGTATTCAGGGATTGCAATAATAAACCTCAAACAACCTGGCAAATGAATGAACTTCCTTTTAAGCGAATTTATCAGAAACTTAATTTGAAATTTTTCCGTTATTTGAATATATTTACAATATGAAACCATCCTTAAAGAAGCCAGTCATTAAAAAACCTAAAAAGGAAACCGACTTCCAGTTTTTGCTCGAAAAGACTACAAAATCTGTACGAAAGAAGGCTATTAAACGCAATCAACCGGTTGCTGTGTCAGAAAATGGTATTATATATTTGATTTTCCCTGATGGCAAAAAGGTGCCGCAAAACGTCTAATTTTATTTGATGGATGTGAAAAGGTTCCGTTTATTTGCTGGTCCGAATGGCTCAGGCAAAAGTACACTTTTCGAATCATTGCGAGAAAACGGCGAAATTCATACTGAAATTTATATCAGTGCAGATAGAATAGAAGCGCAAATAAAATCAACTGGTATCTTCTATTTTAATGCATATAGGGTTTCAGCCACTCAAGAGGGCTTTGAAAAGTTTTCAAATTCCATTACTTCAACTGAATATTTTCCTATTGATAAAATAAATAAATCAATTGAAATCAAATCTGGTGTTTTATCTATAAAAAAGAAGCAATTAAGTCTCAACTCCTATATTGCATCTGTAATAGCTGCTTATCTCACCGATCTATTATTGAAAACAGATCAATCCTTTTGTCTCGAAACAGTAATGTCTCATCAATCAAAAATCGAAATATTAAAAAAAGCAAATAAGGCAGGGTTTAAAACTTATTTGTATTTTGTTTGTACTGAAAATCGGGAATTAAATGTTGAACGTGTTAAACTTCGAGAAGAAGCAGGTGGGCATGGAGTGCCGGAAGATAAAATAAAATCCAGGTATGATCGTTCGCTTTCGCATTTACAATCAGCGATTGAAAATGTTTCAGTATATTATTTGATTGATAATTCTGATGAATTCAAATTATTAGTGCATGGAGAAAACGGGAAAATTTTATACAAATTAGCAATACTCCCTATTTATATTCAAAAATTTTATACTCCTAAAATTGAAGAGTAACATGCATACTACCTACATAAAAAAAACCGATCCCCATTACGAATTCAACATCAACACTGGCTACATCTATACCGATCTATGCAATATGTGGTCAGAAGTTCCAAGAGAGTTATTTGAAAAAGTGGAATGGAAATTAAAAAGCATACTCTGGTATAAGAAAATAATTACGGTTCCATTTGTTGATGAAAAGAAAGAATATCTTGATGGTAAAAGAATTTTATTAAATTCAGTTCAGGAATATAGTAAAGACCCCAATAACCCACCTTACACTGAATACTTTGTACATCCGAACGGCGCAATTGGTTTTGATTTAATTGCCTATAATGAAAATTGCCTTTTGGAAAATGATATAGATGCTGATTTTGATTTTTTCTTTGCTCTGAAACTGATAGTGATTGATCTTATGAAGCTGGAAGAATTTCTTGTTTATCAATTTGAAACAAATTTTATCAGTGATAATAAAAAATATAAAAGTTTTCTTCAGGCTTTGATTTTAAAATATAGAACTTATTTTCAGAACCAACCTATTGCTGAAATGATACAAGGTTTTATTGCAAACGAGCTTAACCTGCAACAAAACCAATTAAAACATCACAAACCCTGGGTTGAGAAAATAAACGCACCTGAGGCCCTATTATTGAAAAATGAAGCACCTTCCATTCCAGAGAAGATAGAAACCAAGAAATTCCCAAACATCTTTGCCGAAACAGTCAATCCCGATCATCTCACCGTAAAACAAGCCTCTGAGTTTCTCAATATTGCCGAACAAACCATTTATGGCTATACCCACCGAAAACAAATTCCGTTTTATAAACCACATAAAAAGCTGTATTTCCTCAAATCAGAATTAGAGGCCTGGTTGAGGCAGGGCAAACAAGGGATTAAAGAAAGAACTCCTGTAAGGATTACCACACGAAAGGGAAGGTGAACTATTTTTTAGAATTTGCTTTTTTGAAAAGTGAAGAAAACTGAGGTTTTGCTTTAAGGGCATTTTTAAGTAGACTGGCGAAATAATATTGTTTACTCTTGCAAACCCCTTAAACCCATTTTTTAAAAATTTGATGCCTGAAAAGTGCAAAAAACGCCTGTTTTTTCTTTTAGGGCATTTTGGGAAAACTGGCGAAATACTATAGTCTACTCTTGCAAACCCCGTAAATCCATTTTTTAAAAATTTGATTCTCTGAAAAGTCTAAAAAACGCCTGTTTTTTCTTTTAGGGGACTATTGAAAACTGGCGAAATAATATTCATTACTGCCGGAAACGGGCTGTATGATCTTTTAAAAATTTGATCCCCTGAAAAGTGCAAAAAACTCCAGTTTTTTCTTTTAGGGCATTTTTGGAAAACGGGCGAAATAATATTGGTTATTGCTCAAAACGAGGTGAATGAATTTTTTAAAATTTGATTCTCTGAAAAGTGAAGAAAACTAAGGTTTTTTCTTTTAGGGCATTTATTGAAAACTACTGAAATAATATTGATTATTCCTAAAACTAGCTTTGGTGTTTTGAAAAGTGCAGAAAACTGCGATTTTTTCTTTTAGGCACTTTTTGAAACTGCTGAAATATTTTTGATTATTCGTGTAAGTCACTTTAAATTTTAAATTCAAAAAAAGTAAAAAGCTGAACTTCGTCTTTTAGGATTCAACCCAAAAAGAAGGGAAACCGAAAAAACGGAATTTTAAGGCAAATTTTCTTTTAGAAGAAAAAGTGAGGAAAACAGCAAATTTCCTCTGTAAACTGGAAAAAAATTGCAAGTGGCAAAAGTGTTAAAAAAAGTAATGGTGTTTGCTAAAAGACGAAACGGTGTTTTAATAGCGGTTTTGATTTTTTTAAGGTTACATTGAGTGGAAAGGGGATTTTAAGAGTAAATTTTTATTTTGGGTTTATTGGCCAAAAACAAGTTATTTCTTTTAGGCGAATTTGGTCTAAAAACATAAGTTTTCCGGCAAATTGAAATCGAAAACAGTTGTTTTCAAAAAATCTTAATTTGAAAACTGGTTATTTCTTTTAGGCTAGTGGCGAAACTCCGATAACCAAATTGCTGACCTTTTTAGATGGAAATTTCTATTAGGCGAATTTGCTTGTAAATTGACGGATTTAATTTAAGATAATCATATTATTCTAGCTTGCATATTTGTAGTAGTTACAATTTTGGAGTAGGTTTGAGTAGATTTTTCAAAATTTACCTAAAGCTATGACCAATATAAATCTATTAAAAGAAAAATTTGGTACAAATCGCATCCCGTATGCTGAACTTTTAAAAGCAGATGAGTGGAAAACAAAAAGAGCCGAAATTCTTGAAAGAGATCTTCATATGTGCCAGAATTGCGGTAATAAAAAAAGTCACTTCTATCGTGGTTTTCAATTACTTTTTAAAGAAACAAATTCAGGCACAATAAAGGGTACTAATCAGTTCCCAATTACTCCATCGGAATTGAAAGAAAAGCTTGGTGTTGATAAAATAGAAGTATTTACATCTCCGCTCAATGATGGCCAATACTTTGGCTTGACATCTAAGGGTGACATAATACTTGTCAATTACTCCCCTTTATTACATCAAACTGAAGGCGTTATTTGGGAGGCATCATTGTCCACAGGAGATTCTTTTTATTTATTAACAGTAAGCGAAGACAATACTTTTCGTCACATTGAATATATTATTCCCACTATTATTGAAAAACCAATTCATATTCATATACATCATAAGTTTTACTATTTAAAGAAGTATCCATGGGAGTATGATAATGATTGCCTAATTGCGCTGTGCAATGAATGCCACTTCCACTTACACGACCATGAATATATTCCCGTTTACGAAAACCGTGATGGAATGCTTGTTGACCTACAACTTAGTCCATGTGAGAGATGCAATGGCGCTGGTGTTTTTCCAGAGTATTCACATGTAGAAGACGGAGTGTGTTTTAGATGCAATGGGGAACGATATGAAGAATTAATTCTTCAAAAATAAATTATAAATTAGAGAAAAACAACACAATTCAACTTTCTAAGCACTTGTTTATTTATTATTTAAACAATGTACTCTTATATTTCGATTTAAAATATTTTGCATATTCACTATCTGGATATTTGTTAATTAGTTCTTTTATTTGTTGCTCCCAATCCGTGACTATTGATATAGGTTCTAACTCGTTATTACTTAATATTATCAAAACACCTTCAAGGTATTTGTAAATAGTCTCAAGAAATTCATAAATATATTTATAGCTTTTTATTCTTATAAACCCATATTTTGTTATTTCAAATTCTTTACTCCTTTCTAATCGGTTCAATAATTTACGGTTGCCCATTCTGCCTATATTTGAATTAAAATGTAAAAGACAATTTCTTACCTCCCGAAATAGGTGAATCCTTTTCCATTCTTTACTATATTTTTCAAAATTACAATTTGTTAAACTTTCAATTTGCACTTTTGATCTTTCAATATCAATATTTATTCCCTGAATTTCTTCTTGCTTATTATTGCTAAATTGCACAGAGCAAATTGCTGCCAAATCTTCTAAATATCCTTCTAAAAAAGAATATGCAAGCAAAATCATCGTAGTGTTTATTAAATGCGGGTAACGCTTGAAATACTTAAATTCCTCCCGTTCCACCTTTTCTAATATAATATCATCGCTTTTATTCTCCCTTTTCATTCTTGAATATGTCCTTGCTGCTTGAACATGAGGGTCACTGCGCATATCCTGAAGATCATAAAAATAATCTTTTAAGTCTTTGATAAATTCATTGACATAAAGTTGATCCTTTTCCAGTTTTGTGTAAAATTTGTTTTTCATATTACTATTAATAATTTCCCTATAAGCCTATCGAAATAGCTGCCTATGCCTTTCTAAATAATTAAAATTCTCAGAATTGAAATTTCTTATTTTCTCTTTTCCACTAACTCCAATCAATGCATATGCATTTTTTTCAAAGATTGCAGATAATATGATTTTACCGGTATTTTCAAAACTTATTAAACTTTTATCAAACAGCGCATCATAAACCGGTGAAAGTAAAATACCATTATTTACATCTAACCTTTCCTGATCAGTAGAATCTTTCCATGGAACAATATGCGAAGCAATTAGGATTTCCGGTTTATTAAAGCCGGTAACGGCGCATTCATATTGCCAACGATGAATAATTCTTTTACGGTATGCACCTTGGCCAACTCTTGAAGTTACTAGTCCTTTTCGCTCTGTTTCATTCGGGGTATCTAATAAGTGAGCATAATCCAATTCCATTACCGATTGCACACCAACAAATTTGGATGCAATGGCGGGCAAAGTTGCGCCGGCTCGTTTAAAAAAGTATTTAATACCAACCCTCAAATGTCCGCTACTATCTTTTGTTTCGAAATAATCGAAGTCATGAAATTCGAGTTCTGAGACAAATTTGACATATGCTGACCGAACATATTCGAAAAGAAAAACCCTCTTTCCATTATTTAAATGTTCGCGAAGTGCTAGATTACCCTTTACAAATTTCATATCGCCTTGCTGTCCTTCACCGGTATAGCAAAAAATATTTGGATTGTCCCAACCATCCAAATATCCATGGGCTGCTCCTTGTATTCCTGTAAAAATGAATATATATGGAAATCTGGCACATGGGGCAATACCTCCCTGTCTGTTACCTCCATATTGATCATGAATTGCAGACCGCTTGTATACCATTTCTGTAATAAATGGGAGCATAATGGTTTAAAATTAGGTTTTTTTGCTGAAATAAATTTTCCCTCTAATAATTGCGATATTGTTTATATTCGCAGGTATTGGGACTTATGATTGTACATGACATCCTGTTGATAGACAATTTAATAACAAGGGATTGTTTGAATCATCACAATTGAATTTTCAAAAAATTAGTAACTAAAAAATGACCCAAAAACAACTCGAAGTCTACTTGTTGGAAGCCGCCAACATACTACGTGGGATGATTGATGCCGCTGATTTTAAGCAGTATATATTTCCATTATTGTTTTTTAAACGAGTGAGTGACCTGTGGGATGAAGAATTCCAAACAGCACTATTGGAAAGTGGTAACGACCTAAGTTATGCTGAATTTGCAGAAAATCACCGTTTTCAAATACCCAAAGGTTGCCATTGGGAAGACGTAAGAAAGAAAACAGTTGATGTGGGTGCTTACCTGCAAAAAGCATTGAACGGAGTTGAGAAAGCAAATCTTGAAATACTGCACGATGTCTTTGGCGATGCCCCTTGGACAAACAAACGCCGAATGAGTGACGAAAAAATGCTTGACTTGATTGAGCATTTCAGTAAGATGAAACTCACTATTGCTGAAGTACCCCACGACATAATGGGCGAAGGCTACGAATACCTGATTAAGAAATTTGCTGACGACAGCGGACATACTGCTGCCGAGTTTTACACCAATCGGACCGTTGTAAAACTTATGACACAAATTACCGATCCAAAAAGCAGCGAAAGTATTTATGACCCAACTTGTGGCAGCGGTGGTATTTTGTTGAGTGCCGCCTTGCATTTGAAAGAGCAAGGCAAAGAATACCGGACTCTGAAATTGTATGGGCAAGAACTTAACTTAATTACATCTGCGATTGCACGTATCAACATGTTCATGCACAATGTAGATGAATTTTCGATTGTACAGGGCGACACCTTAGATAGCCCTCAGATATTGGAAAATGACGAACTGAAAAAGTTTGACGTAATAATGGCTAACCCACCATACAGTGTAAAAAAGTGGAGCCAAGCCAAGTGGATGAATGACCCTTATGGTAGAAATATTTGGGGAACTCCACCACAAGGCTGTGCCGACTATGCTTTTCAGCAACACATAATGAAAAGTTTGAACCCCGAAACAGGCCGGTGTGTAGTACTTTGGCCGCATGGTGTATTGTTTAGAGACAGCGAATCCGAAATACGCAAACGTATGATTGAAGAAGATTTTGTAGATGCCATTATTGGATTGGGTAAAAACTTATTTTACAACAGCAGCATGGAAAGTTGTTTGCTAGTATGTAGAATGAAAAAACCAAAAGAAAGAAAAGGCAAAATTATTTTTATTGATGCCAAAGAGGATTTACGAATCGAACGAACTAACGCTTGGCTGGAGCCGCAGCATATAAAAAAGATAAGTGATGCTTATTGGAAATTTAAAAATGTTGAAGGTCTTGTAAAAATAGAAAGCAATAAAGAAGTATTAGCTAATAATGGCAATCTGAGCATACAATTGTATGTGAAGCAAGTTGTAGGTGACAACAAACATAACACACAAGACCTTATTGCTCAAGTAAAAACAAGCCAAAAACAGATTAATGCGGCATTGCAGGATTTATTTACTAAACTTAAAAATATTGGTATAAATTCATGATTAAGTTGAAAAGAGATAAATGGAGAATAGTTCCTTTGGGAGAAATCTGCAAACTGGAATATGGAAATAACCTTACCGATAAAATGCGAAACGGTGGTTCTGTACCTGTTTACGGTTCTGCTGGAATTGTTGGCTGGCATAATAAACCGTTGACAAAATCACCTACACTAATTGTAGGCAGAAAAGGTTCTGTTGGGAATGTTTTTTATTCAAATGTACCTTGCTTTCCAATTGATACAACTTATTATGTTGAAGAATCGGTTTGTAAAGAAAATTTGCGATGGCTTGAATTGTTTTTAAGCAACTTTAATTTACGTCAATTGAATATGGCAACTGCCGTTCCTGGGCTTAATAGAAATATTGCTCACTTAATTCAAATCCCTCTGCCCCCACTCGAAGAACAAAATCAAATAACTACACTTTTTCAATCTATTGAAGCGGCTATGGGGCAAGTGGATGGGCAGGTGAAGAATTTGAAAGCGTTACAAAAATCACTAGCGAATGGATTGTTGAATAAAGAACCTGTTTTCGGAAATTTATTGACAAGCAAAAATTGCACTGTAACCACCTTTGGCGAAATAGCAGAATGCGATAAGAAATATCCAGAACACGAAAAAGGAGTTGAACGTTTTGTTGGTTTGGAGTGGATTGAAGCAGATAATTTCCAACTACAAGGCTTTGGTGTAGTAGCTAACGGAACCACATTTACCAAACGTTTTGCATCAGGCGATATTCTATTTGGTAAACGCAGAGCATATCTTAAAAAAGTTGCTGTTGCCCATTTTGATGGAATATGTTCAAGCGATATTTTGGTGATAAGAGCTAAAGCAAATAAGATGTTGCAAGAGTTATTACCTTACTACATTTCAGCCGACGCCTTTATTCAGCATGCTGTAAGCACTTCGGCCGGTTCATTATCCCCAAGAACCAAATGGAAAGATTTAGCCTTACTTGGAATTTCAATTCCTGATATAAAAACTCAGCAACGGATTTTGGAAGTATTAAAGCTTTTGGAAACTACTATCAATCAAATCAAAGAACAAAATTCAAATTTAAGGAATTTGAAGACAAAATTATTACATGAAATATTAAACTAATTGCAATGGTAATAACTGAAATACATAATTTAGTTTTTGATTACTTGACACGATGGAGCGATACCACGGATGCTAAAAATAATCTTTTTTATATAAGAACAAAACAAGATGAACGGTTTAAAAAAGGTTATTGGTTTCCGGGTGATGAGTCTTATGTTGCAATATCTTTTTGGACAGGAGGTGATAGTTTAAATAGAACGCCGAATATCTACTTTTGCATTGAACCAGACAGAGGAATATTTGCATACATTATTGCGAGAGATTCAATTAATAAAAAAAAATATTTCCAAGCGCTTGCACAAAGCCTGGAAGGCTACAGCGTAAATAAAAATAAGGATATCTGGAGCAAACAATTAGGCACTTTTGAACAAGATAAAATCACCAATTTATTATCCCAGTATTTAGAAAATGACAAGGAATTTATTGATGAATATATAAGAACAACTCTCGACAGAATTAATGAGTCTGATTCATTTCTACTTGAAGATGAATATTCATCAAAATTTGGGTTCATTACAATCAATCAATTTAAAAAACTACGCAATAGGGTTGAAAGTATAAATTATGAAAGGAGATTTGAGCATTTAGTCAAAAATACGGAAACTAAAAACCCAGTAGGCGCCACCGAATTACCTTTAACACTAAGGTCAATTGATATTAAAAATTATAAGGGCATTATAAGTCATGACTTGATTCAAGACTTACCGTTAAATGCTAAATGGATTTATATTACAGGGGAAAACGGTATTGGTAAAACAATATTATTACAAGCAATAGCCCTTGGCCTAACTAATTATGAAGAGAACATCAAGCATCTTACTAAAGGATGTGAATTAACTATTGGATTTTGCCAAAATGGTAAACACTTTAGAAATAATGTTGTAGAAAAATATAATGAAGATTTTACAAATATAAATCATCATTTTATTGGATACGGACCAATTAGACTAATCACTCAGGCAAGTAATTCTCAAAATCAAGAAAGTTTAAATTCTTCCAATATTTATAACCTATTTAATAAAGATGGATTATTGAAAAATGTCGACTACCTACTTCTAATGAGTTATATAAAAGAATCTAAGGTCGAGTTTGAGAATTTAAAAAATGCTATAATTAAAATTGTCGATAATAGGCTTATAAATATTACTATGAGTATTTATGGTGAAATGCTATATACTGAAGCAGATGAATTAGGGAATGAACTTACTATTCACAATGTGGATGCATTATCAACTGGTTTCCAAGGGCTAATAAACCTTGTAGGCGATATAATAAGTAGATTTTCATTAATCAATAAAGATATATCGTATGAACAGTATGAAGGGATAATTATTATAGATGAATTAGAAAATCATTTACATCCTATATTTCAAAAAAAATTGCCTTCATTACTTTCAAGTATTTTCCCAAAGGTGCAATTTATTTGCTCAATTCATAGCCCAATTCCATTGCTAGGTGCTTTGGAAAATTCAGTAATTTTAAATATTAATCGAACCTCAGAGGAAGGTATTACTATCGAAAGGATTGATCAATTATTTGAATTTGATAAATTGAATCCTAACATCATTTTAACATCCCCGATTTTTGGATTTAAAGATATTTTCCCCATTACATATGACCCAGGGAGTGACCGAATTTCTACTGTCGATTATTATAATGATGAGATTTTTAGAAAGACTTTAAAACAAAAATTAGATAATTATCTAAATGAAGATATAAAATGATAGCGAGGGATAGAACACACATGCCAATTCCGCAAACTCTAATATCAAACGAATGTTTAAATTCACTTTCAGAAATAATTAACGACATTACTTCTGGAATTGATACAACAATAAATGCGGGTAAAAAAAAGATTTCCGCTAATTATTATAGAGGTCAAAAATTAACGTTACCTGATGGAAGTGTTGTACAAGATGTTGCGTATGCATTGGGAACTCTATATGAATGGAAGTGTGCCTTTTGCGAGTCTAAACGATATAAGCCACAAGTGGAGCATTTTAGACCGAAAAAGAGGGTTACAGGGCCAGCCCCTAATCCTTTAGGGTATTACTGGTTATGCTATTCATGGACCAATTTATTACCGACTTGTAAAGATTGCAATGAATCAAAACTTAATTCATTTCCAATAAATCAACATCATAATCGAGTATTTACTCCTTCATATTTATTAACTCAGGTATTAGACCAAGATACCCTACTTTATCAAAATTCACCATTAATTGATGAAGAACCTTTGCTTATTCATCCTGAATATGTCAATCCTGAAGTATGCTTTTCATTTAATTTTAAGGGTGAAATTAGGGGGATAGACGCAGAAGGCAGAGGTGAAATGACAAAAAACACAATGGGCTTAGATAGTAAAGACTTAAACTTTTTTAGACAAAAGGAAATTGATATATGTGTTGAAATGATTGAACTAGCAATATTATATGATGTTGAACAAATGTTTAATGATGTATTGAATAAGATAAGATCCAGGGCATTGAATACAGCGGCGGAATACACCTTGCTCTATAAACAAATTTATATAAGATTCGAAGAATTGATACTACCAATTCTACCATTTCCAGTACAAGCCATCGTAATAGAATTATATTTAAATAATAGAGATTTGAATGGCATTTAACGAACAAAATACAGTAGAATATTTCATAATTCACCAACTCACGGGGGTGAACTTAAATTCCGTGAAAGGTAATGTAGTAAAAGAAGATGCTGTAGAATATGATTCGGTAAAATGGAAATATGTGCAAGCCGATTTATTGCAAAGAGATATTACCGAAGTGTTTGTAGAAAAGGAATTAAAAGAAGCCCTTTGCCGACTCAATCCTGATATAGCCGCAAATCCTGACCGAGCCGAAGAAGTAATTCATAAACTTAGAGCTATACTTATTACCGTAAATAATGTGGGTTTGGTTAGAGCCAATGAAGAATTTGCAAAATGGTTGCACAATGAAGTAACGCTTCCAATTGGTAAAAACAATGAACATGTTGCAATTCGCCTAATAGATTTTGTCGAATTGAAGAACAACAGCTTTATACTTTGCAACCAATTTAAATTGAGAGCGAGAGAAACAAAAATTCCGGACATTGTTTTATTCGTCAACGGAATTCCGTTGGTGGTGGGAGAAGCGAAAACGCCTGTGCGACCGGCAGTTACATGGTTTGATGGAGCACATGATATTAATGTGGTGTATGAAAATTCCGTTCCGCAATTATTTGTGCCCAATGTATTTTCATTTGCAACCGAAGGCAAAGAAATATTTATTGGCGGTATAAGAACACCATTAGAGTTTTGGGGTCCTTGGAGAATAGAGGAAGAAAAAGACGAGTTAAGTCATTTTATCGGTTTACATGATGTTGCTAAACAATTAACGCATTTACTAAAGCCTTCAACGCTGTTGGACATTTTACAGTATTACACCATTTACGCCACCAACAGCAAGAAGAAAAAAATAAAAGTTGTATGTCGGTATCAGCAATACGAAGGAGCGAATGCAATTGTACAACGAGTTAGAGAAGGTTTAATTAAGAAAGGATTGATTTGGCATTTTCAAGGTTCCGGAAAATCGTTGTTGATGTTGTTTGCTGCTCAAAAATTGCGAAAGCAACAAGACCTAAATAATCCAACAGTATTGATTGTTGTGGATCGGGTTGATTTAGATACACAAATAACTGCAACCTTTAACACTGCTGAAGTGCCTAATATGATTACTACCGATAGCATAAAAGAATTGCACAAGCTATTGGAACAAGACACCCGGAAAATCATAATAACGATGGTGCATAAATTTAAAGATGCATATCCCGATATGAATAAGCGGGACAATATTATTATGATGGTAGATGAAGCACATAGAACGCAAGAAGGTGATTTGGGACGCAAAATGCGAAACGCTTTACCAAATGCTTTTCTATTTGGTTTAACCGGTACACCAATAAATAAAGCAGATAAAAATACATTTTGGGCTTTTGGTGCAGAACAAGACAGTGGTGGTTATATGAGTCGTTACACATTTCAAGAAAGTATAAGAGATAATGCCACTTTGCCTTTACACTTTGAGCCCCGTTTACCGAATTATCATATAGACAAAGAAGGTTTGGATATCGCTTTTAAAGAAATGGCAAACGACCTGAGTGAAGAAGATAGAAACAAACTCAGCCAGAAAGCCGCAAACATGGCTGTGTTTTTAAAATCACCTGAACGAGTAAAAACAATTGTTGCCGATATTGTAGAACATTTCAAAGCTCATGTAGAACCTGAAGGTCTGAAAGCCATGATTGTAACACCGGATCGAGAGGCTTGTATTCAATATAAAGAAGAATTAGATATATTAATAAATCCCGAAGCTAGTGAAGTTGTAATCAGCTCATCTGCAAATGATGATTATGATTTCAAACAAAAGTGGGCGATGGACAAAGACAAACAGGAAAAAGTTGTTGAGAAATACAACGATGCAGATTCGCCTTTGAAATTTTTAATTGTAACTGCAAAACTTTTGACTGGCTTTGATGCTCCGATTTTGCAAACAATGTATTTGGACAAGTCTCTGAAAGATCATACACTATTACAAGCTATTTGCAGAACCAATCGTTTATTCCCGAATAAAACATTCGGAAGAATTGTAGATTACTTTGGTGTGTTTGACGATACGGCAAAAGCACTGGCATTTGACGAAGAAAGTGTGAAACTTGTTATTACCAACTTGCAGGAATTGAAAGACAGACTTCCTGAATGGATGGAAAAATGTTTAAATCATTTTGTTGGCGCAGATAGAACACTGTCAGGTTTTGAGGGCTTATCAAAAGCACAGGACTGTATTAATACGAACGAAAAAAGGGATGCATTTGCAAAAGATTTTAGCAGCCTCACAAAATTATGGGAGGCACTTTCACCTGATCCGGTTTTAAATCAATTTGAAAAAGATTACAAATGGTTGTCGCAAGTATATACTTCCGTAAAACCAGCATCAGATGACAATGGCAGATTATTATGGCATGCATTAGGGGCACAGACAACAGCACTCATACATGAACACATTCACGTTTCTGGCATTAATCATGACATGGAAGAAATGATTTTGAATGCAGAAGTGATTGATGAACTAATGAACAAGAAAGATCCAAAACAAGCGGAAAAAGTTTTAAAAATTCTTGTAAGTCGTTTAAATAAACACGGAAACCACCCAACATTCAAACGACTAAGCGAAAGGCTTGAAGCTATTCGTGACAAAGCAGAAAAAGGATTGATAAATTCTATCGAATTCATTAAGGAACTATGTCAACTAGCAAAAGAAACATTACAAGCTGAAAAAGGAACGGAACCCGAAGTAGCACAGAAAAATGCAAAAGCCGCATTGACTGAATTATTCCTTGAACTAAAAACAGAAACAACACCTGCAATTGTAGAACGTATTGTAAATGACATTGATGAAATTGTAAGAGTAGTTCGGTTCGACGGTTGGCAAAACTCTACAGTAGGTGAACGTGAAGTGAAAAGGGAATTACGCAAGGTGCTTTGGACGAAATATCAGATTAAGGATGAGGAGTTGTTTAATAGGGGATATGAGTATATTAAGGAATATTATTAAATTATTCTTACTAGATGCCATCTCATGTAAATCAACATTTTGTTCCGAAATTTTACCTGAAATACTTTTCAGTTGATAGAAATAATAAATCAATAAACATATTCAATAAGGACAATGAAAAATATATAGAAAATGCAAGCCTGGCATCACAAGCATATAAAAAGTATTATTATGGCACAGATGGCCTTTTGGAAAAAGATTTAGCTGATGTTGAAAGCAAGGCCGCCTTATTACTGAATTATATTGCAAAATCACTTTATTTGCCAGAGCAATTATCTGAAGTACATAAATTTTTACTTTTTTTTATTTTACTTACAGATTTAAGAAATCTAAATTATAATAAGAAATTTTCTGAGTCACTGAATTCCATGCACAATTCCATCTATAAAAAAGGTGAAGTTGTTGACCCAAAATTCGACCTTCGCACAGAAAATACCGTAAATTTGTCACTGACAGCATTGCCAGTTCTAATTGATTTATGTGCAGATTTGGATTTCAAATTGATTATTAATGGTTCAAACATTCCTTTTGTAACTTCTGATTATCCTGTAATTAAATACAATCAATTTTTAGAAAATATATTACCTGGCTCAATGAATACTGGTTATAGCAGTTTAGGGTTACAAATTATGTTTCCACTATCTCCCAAAACATTGATAATTTTTTTTGATCAAAGTATATATAAGGTAGGGTCTGCTAAAAAGAGAGTAGTTAATATTGACAAGGAATCCGAAATTGAAATGTTGAATATGCTTCAAATACTAAATAGTGGAATTAATATTTATTTCAACAATGAATTGCCAAAATCAAAAATATTTAATTTATATTATAAGTCTAAAACATACAAAAAACCTCACCAAAATATAACTACGATAATTCCTGATTCACCTACTTCAGCGTATCATATTACTACTACTACACCACTTGAAACAAAAATGCAGATGGATTGGATCAAAATGACTGATTACTCTAAGAAATTAATACTCGATAAATCTAAATTTGTCCATATGCGTCCTTGGGCGGAAAAAATACGAAACAATGATGTTTAATTAAAAATGATTAAAATTTTTATTGGAATTTAATTTTTAAATTATTTAAGTAATCAGCATTTGACGATTTATATTGTTCAAAAATTACATTTCGCCTTGGCTTAATATATTCTTCAAGAAAATCTGGTAAATCATCACTTTCAAAATCTCCACCCTTATATTGTTCTTTCAACTTTTTCAAAATATCATCAGATATATGAATAAATTTGGGCTCAAAATGAGTTGCAATTCCAGGTGCAGTAGAAATCTGAAAATCTAAGTATACATCAAACACCCCATTAATTAATCGAAATACAGTTCGTACAAAAATACCATCAATTTTATCATCCCATTTATTTGTCATGCTTTAAGTGATTTTTTAAAAATTAATCAATTTGCCAATATACAACTTTAAAATATAATTCGACATCTTTTTTTTACAATAGATATAATAAATCTGGTTTTCGGTGTATATTTCAGCCATAAAATTCAATTAATAATTAGCTGTTCAGGTAATTTTACAATACTAATTAAATACCAAGGTATATAATAAATCCTTATTTAATTTTTGTTGAATATCTAAATTTTCATTACCTCGTAAATCTATGGTTCTTATGTTTTTGTTTTTTACAAACCATCCGTGTTCAATTCCGGCGTCAGGTCTTATAGTGATAGAATTTCCATCTTGTACATTAATATTTAAATAACGATAATGAGGTAGATTTGCAGAATTTTTAATACTGAAATTTAAAATACCACAATCATTTGCTATACGTTGAAAAAATGATTCCCGTTCATTGTCGTTATTGAAGTTATCAACTATAAGGTAATTGGGACGATTAACATAATTTTTTATATCCTTTACATGTACCGTAAGTGAGTTAATTGAATTTACGTCAGTCATCTCTTTCAGTGCCAGAATAAACTGTAAAAGTAACATGCAACCAAATGGATTTCCTAAAAATCGGTCTGAATAAACAATATCAACGTTTTTATTTGCTAAGTTACTCGCAAGCCTATTTCTTACGTTGATTTTTAAACCATTAAAAAAATGATTGAATAAGTTTTGTGAACCTATATAGTTAGTGGGTGGTTTTAAAAACATTTCGAAAACATTCACTTGCATGCTTTGAAAGTCAATTTCATATTTATTTAAAGGCCAATTTCCAGCAGAATTTTGTTTATAAACAAAGAAGTTTTTTACGTCCCCCCATTGATTATTTAAATCAGCTGAGAAGTCGTCCGCATAATATTCAAACACCTGATTATCCGTAAGTTTCGCCATGCCAATCAAACTTAATTTTGAGTCAGATTTATTTGTAACTTCAAAGAAATCTGTATAAAATATGTTTGCAAATACTTTTAATTGATTCAATGTGAGTTTTTGGTCAATTGTAAATTCAGTGGGTTTTCGTCTGAAAACAATATTTATAATACAATCAGCCATTTTTATATTATTTAAAAGCAAAAAATTGTCAGTGTCCCATAAATCAATATTTTCGCTGTCAACTACGAACCACACTTCTTCTAATTGTTTCCTTCCAAATAATCGTGCCCAATCGTCTTTTATTGTCCCTATTAACTTTTTTGGTTTGTTTGGCAAAATCATTGAAATTTCTTCACTTACTTGGGTATCAACAACTGTTTTCAGCCACTCAATTGCATTTTGTCTATTCAGTTTATCAATGTGGTATTGAGAATTTCGGTCAATTAAGCATTTTGTACAGGCTGAATTGCAATCGCATTCTTTTAATTGGTTTAATGTTTCTTTGCAGACTTCTTCAAAAAAATTGGCAAGCTGGGAAACATAACCAGCTCCTCCTTTCGCCGAATCAAATAGAAAAATACTTCCAAAGCCCTTGTATTTTTTAAGTCCAAAATTTACTTCTTGTTCTTCAATACCTAAAAAGGAAGTTAAATTTTTGGCAATAGCTTGACCAATAGAATATAATGTTGTTTCATCATTAATCAATCTCCCATTATTATCTTTACATCTTAGTTCAAAAAAATCAGTTTGAAAGCGGCCTACTAACATAACATTGTTTCTAATGGCATATGGATTTTCATTACCATTGCAAATTGAACTATTACTTTCCTTATCCTTTCCACCTCTTAATCTTCTATGACTATTAAGGTCGCTGGCATTTATACTTACGCGCCCACATTCCAAACAAACTGAATAACCATTACCCTCACCATGGTTATAATAAAGAATTTCAGCCTTGTCTTTACTGTCTCTATATTCAAAAACTGGATGAGATGCATCGCTCCATGGTTCCACTCCAATTAACAATGGTTCTACATATTGAATATTAGAGCTTTCTTTAATTTCTCTAGATTTTTCACCAAATAGATCAACAGCAAAACCGGCTGGTTCGATAATTTCAGTAAATCCAGACCCTGGAATTATACCTGAAAGAGAACTGGTTTGGCAAACTGGACAAATTTTTGAAATCTGGGTTCCCCCATGCTCAACTATATGTTCGGCACCGCAATTAGTACAATGTTGCAATAAATTTCTTGTGGAGCTACCACCCCAATTATTTTTTAGTGAAATCCCTTCCGATTTGTATGACCACCCATCTATAACTATTTCCATACCAGGTGCATATTCCGACAGAGCTCTCGTGATATGATATGAAGGAAGTTGTTTTATTCTAGTTTCATCCCTAGAAATATCTTGGATATAGGCATTATTAAATTCGACAACACCCGTAGGTATTCCACCTGCAGGTAAAAATCCCTCTTCAGAAAGATATGCTAATAAATTTTTTTGAAAAAATTGTTTTCTTTGAAACTTAACGGCTTTATATGCGGCAGAAGATTCTGAATAACCAGGTAATTCCAAAAAACGTTCTAATGCTTCCTCATAACTGTTAAACCTTTTATCGGTCTCATTTTTAAGCACCTCAAAATTTCTATAAACATTTTGTATAATTACAGACGGAGTATAGCCCTTTAAAGGAGTATTGAAAATTATAGAGTTAATCGTTTTGGAGTAATGGGATACATCTAATAGTAGCACCCATTTTAAGAATATGTTGGAAGCATTTTCATTTTGGTCTGGAAGTTTATTAATAAAGAAATCTTCTAATTTTTCACCAATGTTTATGCCTTGTAGCTGGGACTGAACAAACTTCCCTAATAAAAAAGCATTCAAATGCCGAAACACTACAGCTTTGCTATTAAACGCAAGTAATGGTGGTGCAATTTTGTGCTCTAAAGCCCATTTTGGGTTATTTAACACATTATTACCAATTGGATTTGCAGCACAGATTGTGAACGCCAATGATTTGTTTTCACCCCTTCTTCCTGCTCTACCAGTACGTTGTAAATAGTTGGCCGGACTTGGAGGAACATTACTCATAATTACAGCCGAAATTCCACCAATATCAACACCCATTTCCATAGTAGTGGAGCAACTTAAAATATTAATTGTACCGTCTTGAAACTTTTGCTCAAGTTGATCTAATCGTTGCTTGGTTTGCTGTGCAGAATGTTCACCTGCAAGGTACAATGGTTTAAAATTTATTATCCTTTCGTGCAATCCATTCCATATACCTTTATTTTTTAGTGAATTAATTTCGGTATCGTTATTGATCCAATTAATTGTTGATGCTTGGTCGTATTCATTAATCTGGTTTCTGTTAAATGGAAACGGAAATAAAGGAAATGAAACTTCAGTTGAAACTTTAAATGTATCAATATTTGAGGGTTCTAAACGCCCAGTAATCCATGGGGAATAACCTCTAAAAATTTTGTCAATTAATTTCTTTTTAACAGGACAGAGCCAAAGATTATCAGATAATTCAAAAGCTGCATTAGTTTCCAAATTTAATCTTAACCCATCTGAGGTTCCATCTGCAGTTAAGAACTGGCCTCTTATTGTTTTCCAAATTTCTTCTAACAAATCATTAATTTGATCTTCTGTTTCATCATCAATATCAGTTGGATTATGAAAATTTAGGCCGGCGCAGATAAGTAATGCTAATCGATTTGGGCGAATATTATTCTTATCGAATTTTGGCCATTTTGTAACATTTATGACCTGTGTATTGTTTGGATAAATTGGAAAACTCTTATGCTTCAATGATGCTAATCCTCTAACAGTCGGAGTGATAGTATAATGAAATTTATACCTAATAATATAATCCAATGCAATTTTTAGCAAATCCCTCCATTCCTCATTTTTAATACCCAAATCAGTCGCAATTTTAGGTTCAGAAATATTATCTAATGCAGGATAAACTACATTAACCATACCTAAATTTTCCATAGACCTTTCTCTAGGCAATCTTCTTGAAAACTCATTATAAATTAGCGCTTTTAAATAATCTACACCTTGTGTAATAATATTCCCTCCTACATTGTGATGAAATAAATTTTTAAATTCGTCTCCCTGAAAGAAGTGATTTTCAAGAACCTCTTTCCATGAAATTCTACTATCTTTTACCGAGGGTATTGATGGATTTAACTGATTTATTTTAAGTTTTAATTGCTGATTATATGTTTCTAACATAAATGGTGGAAAATCATTCTTGGCAATTGCAGCTTTTAATTGTTCAATTTGAGTTTCAATTGTAATTCTTTCTTCATTTATTAATTGCTTTTGAATTAAATGGTTTCTCTTTAAACATAATGAATGATAAATTTGCGATTTTAACCAAAACGTTTCGCTATCAATATTTATCAATGCTGAAATCTTTGCAGTACCTTGTCTACTATCTGTGAAAGAAATATATTTTTTCCCACTCCAAAGCATACTGCTTGTTAATGGATTGGCATTGTTTGTTTGTTCTAAAATAAGGTCCGACATCAATCGGTTTAAAAAAGATGCTGATAATCTAAAGTGGAATGGATTATCTAAACGATTAGAGCAATAAGGGCATCTGCATTGGTCGTTTTCTTCTGGGAGTATTTCATGGAAGGGTCCGTCAGTTATAAAATTAATAGAGGCATCTTTGTTAATTGAAACAGGTATTAAGTTATCTCTGGTAAATGATTTATTTGGCAACTGCTTAACTAAAATAAACCTTTCTACTCTGCTATTGTTATTATTACGGACTTCTTCTTCGTCATCTATTTCGTCTACTTGAAAGAAATCGTTGTTTTGTTTTGCATTTTGTTGAACAATGTTGTTAGACTTTTCACCTTCCATAAAAAATGCACCGCAATTTCTGCAAGAAATCAATTCCAATAAGGGATAACCGCATGAGCAATTCTTCTTTGCAATTGAAGTAAGCGAACCAATCATATAATCTGGCATATTTGGATGCAAATTGCAATTTGGATTAGTGCATGTATATAATCCACTTATATTTCTTACAAAAAAGTGACCTCTAACCGGCAAAATGGATAGGCCATTATCCCTAATATCAGCCATTTTATCAATTAAAGACAATTGCTCATTTATGTTATTTATGCCGGTGATATTTTCTATGTCCCCTAAATCCACACAACTTTTCTGAAATAGTCTATTTCTTAATGTAAGTGTTATTTTTTCTTGAATGTCGATTTGTTTTAAGATATTTCTATCAAAATCAGGTAGAACCTTTTTCCCAGAAATAATAACTATTTGTGAAGTTTTAATTCCACATAGATCGGACATAAATTGCTTTAATGAATCGTCCTTGCCACTGCCAACAGTGGCAGAAGTAACCGCAAATCGAACATCCTTTACGTCTACACCAAAAGCATCAATGACACGTCTTAGTAATAATGCCATTTCTGCTGCTTTCGATCCAGTTAAAGTATGTGCTTCATCAAGCAAAATCCATCTTAATTTCCCTTGAGAATTTTTCAACAATTGAGTATCTTTGTCTCTTACAAGCATATACTCAAGCATTGTGGGATTGGTGAATAAAATTTGAGGGGGATTTTCCCTTATAGCTTTTCTAGAGATAATCTCCGGGTATGATTGATTTTGCAAACTTTGTGGAACTTTCTCTTGGGTGTTACCATTATAAACACCATATTTAATTTTACCCAATGCCCTGCACCATTCATGCATCCTTTTTTTCTGACTTCCAATTAAAGCATTTAATGGATATAGAAAAATTGCATTAATTCCTTTTGAATTGGGGTTTTGAGTGAAAATATCATATAGAACAGGCAACATAAAACACTCGGTTTTACCCGAACCAGTACCCGTAGAAACTAAGATTGATTTTTTTTCAGTTAGTGCAGCATTCCAACTTTCTACTTGATGTAAGTAAGGATATCTATCACTAGGAAAACGATATTCAGGATTAGAAATACTGTCAAGTTTTTGAATAAATTCGGAGTTGAATATTGATTCTAAATCTTTGAATTTATGAATTGAAGGTTCCCATGGAAACATATTTTGAAAAACCGGTTTCGCAAGTAGTTTTTCTACCTCAAAAATTTCTTTAAGGTACGTTTGCATTTCAGCATCACCTGTAGCCCATAAAGAGAGTATGGTATCAATTATCCGTTGTTCCGAATTGTTGTAAAATTGTTTAAAGTTCATTTTAATTTATTTATGGTGTATGTAACTGCTAATTCGTACCATTCAGGATCAAGCTGTTGACAGTAGATTATATTGCGTCTAACCTCATGGTTATTATGATCCCAGATATCAAATTTATTATCATTTACCGGTAATTCACTTGAATAAATATCACACTTTATAAGGCCAATTGCAATAGGGCATCTAGCCATAATTTTAAGTTTTGGAATTTCATTTGGAAACGGAATAATACCTTTTCTTTCCTCTTTCAACCATGGTCTTCTTGAAGGTAATTCATTAATTATTGCTTCACCTAACCTTGCACGCATGTTATTTATCTCACTATTAATGGGAGTAACTATTTCCCAATCATTTTTATTAAAGTGCAAATACTTAGTTTCGAGGTGCAGGTTAGCCTTTCTTAAAATATTGTCAATACCCACTTCCGGCCAGGCAATCAAGGTCCAATCTACAGCAGATCCAATTGAATTATAGGAGCACCAATGAAACCTAAAACCTAATTCTTCTTCAAGCCTCTCACAATATTCAATAAACTCATAGTCCGACTCAGTATAAAATATTAAATAAAAAAATAATTTTGCAGCTAATTCTGAAGAAGCACAAGAAGCTCTAATATTATCGAATGCAGAAAAAGGTATATTAAAATGTTTGCAAATTTTTAGGTATTTATAAAGTTTTTGCCACTCCTCATCATTCATTTTACTTTCAAGTAGGGTTACTGCATAGCTACTTATTCTAATATTCCTTTTTTCTTTCAACATTTCATTCTCTATAGGTACTAATAAGTTCTCTTGAATAGTAGAAATATATGTGGGTAATATTTTGCAGTTGATTTCCCGGTTATAATCAAAAACAATGAATTCTTTGTCTTTAATAGAAATAGGAAATGAATACCCATCTACAACTTTTTCCAATTCAATCACATCAATGATGGAAGCAGGGCAATTTAACGGAACTGCAAACAAGGTGCAATTTGATTCTAAAACGTTAAAATCTTCAAGCTCATTCTTAACAATTTGAATTAATACCCTGTTGTCCTCTGTATAAAGAAGTAAATTATCCTCATTTTTAAACTTTAATCCTGAATTATAGGTTTGAAAAAAATAGATTTTTCCCGCAATCTCCATTTTAACAATATTTCTTTTACTCATTGAATCTGCTAATAAGAACAACTTTTGTATAATCCCTTGAAAGTTTCTAAGCGGGATCTGACCTCCACTTAATTTTTGTCTAATAACAATATCTGGATACTGAAGATTACGAAATTTAATAATTTGATTATCGCTGCAAACAATTCTAAATCCAAACAAATTATTCAAAATAAACACATGCCTACTCTCCATGATTTTATCCTCTTTATCAACAATATCTACTCCATTTGAAGGCGTTAAAATTTCAATTTGTAAGGCTTCGTTTTTATAATAAATTACGCCTTTAATCTTTTTTGGAATTTGATTTGTGTTTTTAAATTTAAGAATAATCCTGCTTGCCTCATTAGATTGGAGTTCAAATAGATCATTTTTATAAATAGATAAGTGTAATTGCTCATGCTGAAATAATATTTCCGCAGTTGTTACGTTATTATTAATATATTTAAAATTGAAATTACCAATATTAAAGATTCTATCATATTCTAGTAAGTCTTTGTATACAAATCGCAATTCAACTATTCCATTAGGAATAAAATTTTCAGTTTTCCAAATCAAATCACCTTTTTTTCTCCATGTGACATTAATTTGTTTATGTGGGATATTATTGTAGTCTTCATCATAAAAATAAATTGTTGGCATTTTTTTTACTACTACCATATTTGCTCGATCTAGCCACTCTGGCATTTCAGAAATAATTGCCCAATCGAAATTTGATTTATTCAATTGAAAATTAGTAGATAGCTTATCGTTTATTTCTACAATGGAATTTTCATTAATTTCATATAAACAAACTGAATAATTTTCGATATTAAGGCAATAAGGACTTAGGCTGTCGATTAATTGATTTTCCTTAGTCAATAAGAAAGCCTTTTCACCCTTAAAAGTATTTCCAGGTATCATCATCCATCTATTTTCCTCCATTGGAACCCAAAACGAGTTATTCGAAAGTGAGGGTACTGTTTTTAATTGATTTGCGATATAATATTTGGTTCCCTCATTATTTGCAAAAAATATTAGTGGAATTTTGTCCATATGGGTATTCCATGACATTGGGATGTTTGAAGTGGAGTATCTGAGGTAATCTCCATTTAAATTCCTTTTATAAGTTGCTTGTAAATAATCATCGCAAAATAAATTATATGAATTTGCAAGCTCATTTAATTCTAAACCAATTAAATTTGCAAATGCCTCCTTTACCAATTTGTTTGGCAAGTTAAGCTTTAGGGAAATTTCAGCATTATTATCGCTCAGTATATTTAATTCCCAAAATGGTTTTATTTTTATCAGAGTATGATTTCTTGCCCTTATTTTCTCTTTTTCTGTTCTTAATGAATTTACAAGATCTTTTTGATCATTTTGCTCTAGAATTTCCAATAATTTTTTACCCTCTTCTGAATCCTCCCAAATTGCTTTTGAAATTTCAACAGCAGATTCATAAACCCCATCATTTCTTGTTGAAAGGGGCAGAAGACTAATAATGTCATGGTCATTTGAAATATCGTTAATATCGTTGGGTCTTTTTTCAATAACTTTAATAAGGAACCTTGTCCAATATGTATTAAATCTTTTCAAACTTTTAATCGGAATTCTTCCTTGCAAAAGTAATGTTCGAAAGTATAGAGTGTTTTCAGTTCTAATCCAATTTAATCCACGTCGATATCCACCATTCTTTGCACATTTGAAAAATTCTTCCGCAGAAGTGTAATTTTCCTCTAGGCTTAAAGAATTAAATATGGCTTCCTTAGAAGGTTTTCCCTCTTCATATTCAAACTTCCACCAACCAGCATAGTAATCAGCACATTTAAACGTATCTAACCTAGTGAAATAGTTGATTTGCTTAAAATACTTTTTTAATTCTAAATATTCATTTTCAGTTATCACTTTATGTATTTTTTGTACCTTATTACTTTAGTTTTATCGATATTTGGTCAAAAGTATTTCGCAATAGTGCAGTAGTTATGCATTCTTATTTACAATTTTAACCTTCGTTAAATAAACCATTTTTTAAATAGTTTTCAGCTTTGCAATCTCCTAAAATCCTAGTGTTTTCATTGGGATCAAAAGGCTCTATAGCCTGCCTTATAGATTGACACTCTAGTTTTAAATTGAGGTATATTAATTCAACAGCTTGGCGGTGCAAGAATCGGTAAAATTGGATATCAAACTTATGATATTCCGGTGGGCAATAAGATCGAAACCGTATAAATCTTTTAACCCCTATTTTATTCATAATGCAAATTTTATGCTTTATTGTTCAGTTTATTTGCACTCTTATCTTTATAGATAGTATTAATTAATTCAATTCTCGTTTTGATTTTATCTCGCAATGATAAAGGCTTAAGTACCTGCATGCCTTCACCATAGGAAAGAATTATTGATTCCAATTCATAATTAGGAATCAAGTCAAGTGAAATAAGTGTATGTTTAGGTCCTCGTTCTTTCAGTTTTTGGGAACCGTGAATAGGTTTTGTTTTTATGTACGGAAACAGTTCATTATTAACCTGCAATACTATATTTTGAATTTTACCATCATTACTTAAAGTAACCCCAACAATATCTTCAAAGTATTCGTTGAAATCTATAGTTTCATTAGGGATATATTTTTTGGGGATTTCCCCCACTGTCGTAATCCTATCTAAGGCAAGATTCATGATATACTGGCTATTATCATTCTTCCCAAAAACATACCACCTATTGTTATATTGTTTTAAAAAATAAGGATGAAAAACAATTGATTGCGATCCATCCTGTTTGAAACTTTGATACTCAATATTGATTACCTTCTTATATAATACTGAATTGTAAATTGGTGTGATAAATTCCAAACCTTTTAAAAAATTATTTTGGTCAAATTCAATTATTTTTTCAGAGCTATGTGACAAACCTAGGCCCGAATCCAGACGAGCAGAAATTTCAGCTACCCACTCAAATTGTGGCATTCCTTTAAATCTGGAAAGAGTTAATATTGCTTCTCTCAATTGATTTTCTTCTGTCTCGTTTAATGGCTGATTATTTATAGAAAAGTTTTGATCAGAATATTTAAAGAAAACTCGATGACCATCTCTTTCGCGAGCAATTGGTGCATTCCAACCTTGACTACTCTCCATAAATTTTATATCCTCCAAGACTTGTCTACGTTTAACACCATAGTCGCTCCCTGTATACTCCTGAAGTGCATTGGAGCATATTTCTACTAAATTCTCAATGAAATATTTACGACCTGGATTACGAAAGCATTTATCCAAAGCTTGATAACGAATTATTGCATGTTTATTAGTGGGCATTCAAATGATGGTTTAAGAGTTGGGTTAGACATCCAAAATAAGGGAATTTTTTAAATTACGGTAAAAATGTTTGCAAATTGTTTGCAAATAAAAAAAGGGTTCCAGCTTTAAAATCGCTGAAACCCTTGTGTAACTAGTGGGAACACTTGGATTCGAACCAAGGACCCTCTGCTTGTAAGGCAGATGCTCTAAACCAACTGAGCTATGCTCCCTATTTTTTTCTTTGGATGCACTTTACTCCGCCGCGGCGGAAGCTATGCTCCCAAAAACCTCTTTTTTATTCAAAACCACCCATTTCCTCCATCCACCCCCTAAAAAGAGAGTGCAAAGATATAAGGCTGTGTCCAATTTTCAAATTTTGTCCACAGTTTTCTCATATTTTATGTGGTGGGAGCGTTAAGCAGGGGTATTAACTTTGAATGTGCAGGAAAATATAACAGAAACCAACCTCCCAAACCCCACACCCCTGCCCAAAAAACGAAGGAATGTCACAAAAGTCATTCTTGTTACTTTGGGTTGTATAGTCGGATTTGTGCTGCTGATGGCTGTGCTGATCCCGCTTTTATTTGAAAAAAGGATCAAAGAGATCTTTATTAAGGAGCTGAATAAGAGTCTGGCTACCGAAATAACCATAAAACAGGAGGATATTAACCTCAGTCTGCTCAAAAACTTTCCGGAGGCATCAGTGGTGTTTAACAATATCGGAATACGGGAGAGTGTTCCAAATTCGAAAAAAAACTTTTTAGAAGCGCAGGAGATCAGTTTGTTGTTTAATGTGATGAATATCCTCCGCGGAAATTATAATATCAAGAATATTATTGTCACCGATGGCTATTGTCATCTCATCACCGACAAAAAAGGCGATATCAACTACAAATTCTGGAAGGATAGTGAAGACACAAGTTCCGAAGATTTTTCCGTGAACCTGGAAAAGGTGATATTTTCGGATATCGATTTTCAATATCTGGATTTTAAACATAATCAGGATATTTCGATGTTGCTGCATAATTGTGAAATGATGGGAAATTTCTCCTCCGACAATTATGTTTTGGAAATTAACGGCGACCTGTTGTCAAAAAGAATTAAAGTGGGAAGCTCCAATTATCTGGTGAACAAAGAAACTTTATTGGACACCAAAATGACAGTGGATGTAAAAAATAATACCTATTCTTTTAAGGAAGGAAAGGTAGTGATCGATAAAAATACTTTTGCTTTAAATGGTTCTATTAATTTATCGGGAGAAGATTATTACGACCTTTCTGTGGTGGGTGACAAAATAAATCTGGAAGGTTTACTTTTATTATTGCCGGGTTCTGTTTCTTCCAACCTGAGTGCCTTAAAAAGTAAAGGCAATATCAATTTCTCCTCTACCATAAAAGGAAATTATTCAAAAACAAAAACTCCTGCAATTAATTTAAAATTCGATGTTAAAAACGGAAATATTGCGCATGAAAAATTTGGTGGAGAAATAAAATCCATTAATTTTTCGGGAACCTATTCCAACGGTGAACAACAGAGTGCCGCCAGTTCTTATATTTTAGTAAAAGATTTTTCAGCAAAACAGGGTTCTAATCCTGTGACCATGAAACTGGAATACAGAAATTTTAAAAATCCAACCATCGATATGCAGTTGGATGGGAATTTTCCGGCATCCATAATTATTCCACTGGCAATTCCGAATGCAACAGATGTGGAGGGAGAAATTGCATTAAATAATATCAATATCAAAGGAAATATTAAAACCTTATCATCAGAAGCTTATACCTCGCAACCGACCGGAAATATTACTTTTAATAATGTTGCATTTGTGGTAAATGAAGAAAAAGTTATAATTCCCGGAGGTTCAGCATTGGTCGCCAACAACGAAATTATTTTTAATAATCTCAATGGCTCCTTTGCCGGTTCTGACCTTAAAATTAATATGCAGGTAAATAATTGGATACAAAATGTTTTTCCATCGGAAATGAAACCTGCGCTTAATGTTAATGGTACCGTTTCTTCCGATAAAATAGAATTAAACAGACTAATGGCTGTATTCGGAAGTGATGAAAATACAGAAACTCCAGTTGAACCGGTAATAACAAATGAACAGGTAATGGGCGATACAAAATATAATTTCAGTGGCTTTATCGATCTAACCTGTAAGGAATTTATTTATGAGAAAATTATTTTCAACAATATCACAGCAGGACTAAAACTCGCACCGGGATTATTGATCGTAAACGAATTAAAAGGCAATGCAATGGATGGCTATTTTAATTTTAATGCCACCTTCCGCGAAATTGTGAACGGAGATATATTTTTACAAACATCAGGAACCATAACTTCCATTGATGTTGCGCAATTATTTTATCAATTCGATAATTTTGATCAGACCACACTCACAAACAAAAACATCAAAGGAAATATCACCGCAAATGTTTATGATGTTTCCATAACCTGGAATAAAGATTTTGTGCTCAACGAAAAATCGATATACACTTTGTGCGACATGAAAATTGAAAATGGCGAACTCATCGATTACAAACCTCTGGAATCACTTTCCGCTTTCGTGAATATTAAAGATCTTAAACATATCACCTTCTCCACACTCGAAAATAAAATAGAAATAAAAGATCGTGTGATAAATCTTCCGGCTATGCAAATAAAATCATCCGCCGTCGACCTTTACATGAGTGGAAAACACACCTTCGACGACGGAATAGATTACCAATTTAAACTAAGCCTCGCCGATATTATGGTGCGTAAATTTTTAGGCGGCAACAAACAAAAAGATAATTATGAAGAGGATGCTGAAGGCGGAGTTAATATCTTTGTCTCCATGACAGGAACCGTTAACGACCCTGTTTTAAAATACAATAAACGCGAAGCAAAACAAAAATTAAAAGAAAGCGGTATAGAAGATCAACGATTTATTGATATCTTTAAAAAAGATCCGGAGGAGGAAATGTTTAAGAAAAATGACGTTGTTCCGGAGAAGAAGGCGGTGAAAGAAACGGAGACGGTGGAGCCGGAGTTTATTGAGTTTGAGGATGAGGAGTAGGCAGTGGGCAGTGGCAGTTGGCAGTTTGTAACATTGGAGATTTTGGCTCCGAATTGAGCGCCAGGGGCGGTGAGGGGGGGGGGGGGGGGGGGGGGGGGGGGGGGGGGGGAAACTGGCAAGCGGGGGCCGGGGGGGCGTGAGCAGTTTCTAAGCCGGAGAAATATCGCAACTATGTTAAGTTTGATTAATTATTAAACTTTTCGAAATACCATACTATGGCATTTTTCTTATTATTAAAATAAATTTTCATCAAATTATTAAATTGAAATCGAATTATAAATAATGAAAATAAAGTTTCATCCCATCTCAAACCAAGTCCTATGTCCTAGGTCCTATGTCCTAGGTCATTTAACCTGTGCCCTATGTCCTTCATGAACATGTACGAAAGAAAATACCGTTGGAAATTAATATTAGTGCTATCGGCATTATTGATCGTTACGGCTACGCTTTTTTATACGGATAATCTGGCGGGGAAATTGGCGAGTGAGGAAAAACAAAAGGTTGCTCAGATCGCGGATGTGTATCATTATATTGCAACTGCTACCGATATTACCGATTATGGTTTTTTGGTGGAATTAATTCAGGCAAATAAAACTGTTCCTATTATTTCTACCGATAACGATGGAAATATTGTTGCTTATTTAAATTTAGATACTGTAAAAGTTGCAGAGGATAGCACTTATCTTAACAGACGACTAGAGGAAATGAAAGATTTCGCCGAACCAATTAAATTGGAAATAAGCGGTGGTATTTATCAATATGTATATTACAAACATTCCGTTTTATATACACAACTTTTATATTATCCTTATGTGCAACTCATTATTATTGCAGCATTTTTAATTGTTGCTTATACCTTATTTAATACTGCACGTAAATCGGAACAAAATCGCGTTTGGGTGGGAATGGCAAAAGAAACAGCACACCAACTCGGAACTCCAATTTCTTCTCTCGTGGCATGGATAGAATATCTGCAGGAATCACCTGCCATGGAAGGAAAAAAGAATATTGTGGAGGAAATGGATAAAGATGTGCAGCGACTCGAATTAATTGCGGATCGTTTTTCCAAAGTAGGTTCACAACCTGATCTTACCGAAAGAAATTTAATTATCGAATTAAATAATTCCATCGACTACATAAAAAATCGTTCTTCCAAAAAAGTGAATTTCGATTTCATCTACACTGGTTCCGGAATAAACGTAAAAATGAATCCCATTTTATTTAATTGGGTGATTGAAAATGTATTAAAAAACGCTCTCGATGCAATTGATGGAAGCGGAGATATAAAAATTGAGGTCACCGAAGAAAAAGATAACGCAATTATAGACATCACCGATTCCGGAAAAGGAATTCCCCGCTCCAAACAAAAAACCGTTTTCGAACCCGGCTACAGCACCAAAAAACGCGGATGGGGATTAGGACTTACTTTGGCTAAACGAATTATGGAGAGTTATCATAATGGAAAGATCTTTGTTAAATATTCTGCTCCGGGGAAGGGGACTGTTTTTCGCATTAGTTTACCTAAGACGTGAGGGAGGTTGTGGTTACGACGGATGCTTTAGGGAGTGGGCAGTGGGCAGTAGCAGTGGGCAGTTTTTCGGCCGGAACATTGTCGTGACCATGTTAAGTTGATTAATTATTATACTTTTCGTTTTTATAGGATGAGGCAAAGGCAGTCAACAGTGGGCAGTGGGCAGTTTGTCGGCCGGTGCATTTGGGTGACCACGTTTAGTTTGATTATTTATTAAACTTTTTGTTTTTGTAGGATGTGGCATTGGGAAGTCAACAGTCAACAGTGGGCAGTGGGCAGTAGCAGTGGGCAGTTTGTCGGCCGGAACATTGTCGTGACCATGTTAAGTTGATTAATTATTATACTTTTCGTTTTTATAGGATGAGGCAAAGGCAGTCAACAGTGGGTAGTGGGCAGTGGGCAGTTTGTCGGCCGGGGAGGTGTGGTAACCATGTTAGGTTTGATTTCGGATGGGAGATTCAGTAATGAGTTATGAGTTATAAGAGTGCTACCAGTATTCATTCAGAATTTTATTCCTTCCTCGTACTTTGAAATAAGAAATAGGAATTCACATCCAAAATCAAAGTACAATTCTCAATTCTCAACTCTCAATTCTCAATTGCTAAATAAATTTTCCCATCCAAAATCATAACCCAATTATCAATTGTCAATTGTCAATTATCAATTATTATTTGTCATTTGTCAATTTTAATTTCCGTACCTGACATGTCAAGAATTTTGAGAAACTCCTGCTCCAATATCGGCGAAACAGATAATCTGCTTATTCTTACCAGCGGCATTTCGGATAAAGATTTTTCGGCTTTAATTTGTTTGAGAGTTACCGGGTTTTTTAATTTTTTTTCTGCTTTCACATCTACTGCATACCATTCGCCTTCTGTTGCGGTAGGATCTAAATAGGCTTCTTTAATTACGGTTGCAATTCCAACTACTGCGCTTTCTCCTCCACTGTGATAATATAAACAAATATCACCCTTTTTCATCGCCCTTAAATGTATTCGCGCAGCATAATTTCTAATTCCTGTCCATGAAGTTTTTTTATCCTTCGCAAATTTATCCCAACCGTAGGTATCTGGTTCTGATTTGATCAACCAATAATTTGATGTCATAGATTTTTATTTAGAGCAAAGTTAACACGGTTTGTTCTGAGTTCTGGGTTCTGAGTTCTGTGTTCTGTGTTCTGAGTTCTGTGTTCTGTGTTCTGTGTTCAATACGGAGGATAATCACCCGGGCGTCTAAAGTTTGATGTTCTTTATTCCTTGTTCATTATTCGATATTATTCTGATTACTACGGAGGAGGATCTCCGATGCAGTCGATCCGATTTTCATTTTTTATTTTTTGATTATTATTTTTTATTCTTCCACGTTCACTTCGAAGCATAATCTCCCGGGCTGTCATCCTCACCACTCCCCACTCACCATTCACCCAAAAAAAATCCCGCCGAAACTCTCCGGCGGGATTAGAATTAATATCAAAACCAATTACTCTTTTCCAGTCTCATCAGTTTCTTCTGTTGTTTCGGTCTCCTCTGCGGATTCTTCTTTAACAGGTTCTGATTTTGCTGCTTTCGGTTCTTTGGCTTTTTTCTCGGCTTTGGCAGATGTTTTTTCATCTTGTTCCATTTGCTCTTTCAATTGTGAAAGAACATCAAGTTCGCCAAGTGTGGTTTTTTCCAAACCTTTTTGCACTTTATTAAGCTGAGTTTTTCCTTTTTTATCATCGCGTTTACGAGTTTTATCTTGTTCACGACGTTCTTCATCCTGATTATCTCTCAGGAATTTAGAATGTGATACAAGAATTCTCTTATCGTTGCGATCGAATTCTATCACTTTAAATGATAACATCTCCTCAACAGCTGCAGTGGTACCATCTGCTTTTTCAAGATGTTTATTCGGAGCATATCCTTCTAAACCATAAGGTAAAGAAACAACAGCACCTTTATCATCTTTGCGGATAATAGTTGCATCGTGAATTGATCCAACTGGGAATACATTTTCAAAAGTATCCCAAGGATCCTCTTCAATTTGTTTATGACCGAGACTTATCTTTCTGTTTTCCTCATCAATTTCCATGATGATAACATCCAGATGTTCGCCGATCTTCACATATTCTGCAGGGTGATTTAAACGTTTGATCCAGCTTAGGTCACTGATGTGAACCATACCGCCAACATTTTCATCCAACTCAACAAATACACCGTAGTTAGTGATGTTTTTCACTAAACCTTTATGGCGACTTCCGATAGGATATTTGTCTTTAGCGCTCTTCCAAGGATCTTCGGTCATTTGTTTAACCGACAACGACATTTTGCGTTCTTCGCGATCAAGAGTTACAACCTTAGCTTCAAATTCCTGATTAACGGTAAAGAATTCTTTAGAGTTTATCGGTTGATTGCTCCAGGTAATTTCTGATACGTGAATTAATCCTTCAACACCAGGTTGAATTTCTAAGAAAGCACCGTAATCTTCAATGTTCACGATCTTACCTTTCACTATGCTGCCAACTTCAATTGTAGCATCCAGGATTTCCCAAGGATGCGGAGTAAGTTGTTTTAAACCTAAAGAGATACGTTTTTTGTTATCATCGAAATCGAGTACAACCACATTTAATTTCTGGTTCATCTGCAATACTTCATTCGGATGATTGATTCGTCCCCATGAAATATCCGTGATATACAATAAACCATCAACGCCACCAAGATCGATAAATGCACCGAAATCAGTAATGTTTTTAATTGTTCCTTCCAACACCTGACCTTTCTCGAGTTTACCGATAATTTCCTGACGTTGTGTTTCAATATCACTTTCAATTAATGCCTTATGTGATACTACAGCATTCTTAATGGTCTCGTTGATCTTCACAACTTTGAATTCCATTTTCTTGCCTACATATCCGTCATAATCCGTGATCGGTTTAACATCAATTTGAGAACCCGGTAAAAATGTTTCAATACCAAATACTTCCACAATAAGTCCGCCTTTGGTTTTGCTGATGATGTTACCTGTAACAATAACTTCATTTTTGTAAGCATCCACAATTTTCTCCCAGGCCTTCATCATTTTCGCGCTCTTGCGGCTCAAATTCAGTTGACCTTTACCATCTTCTTTGCTTACAACATACACTTCCACTTCCATTCCAACTTTCAGTTCCTCAAGGTCGCGAAACTCCGTTTTTGAAACAAGTCCGTCGCTTTTGTAACCTACGTTAAGAATTACATCAGAATCGGTTAATCCTACAATTGTTGCATTAATGATCTCGTTATCGTTCAGGGTTTTAAAAGTGCCCTCATACGTAACTTCCATTTTGTCGCTTTCGTCTTTCGAATAAGTAATACGATTGCGTTTGTCCACGTTCCAATCAAAATCATCGTGCGCAGTCGCTACTGTTTCTGCTACTTCCGGTTCAATTGTTACGGGATTTTCGTTTACGGGTACTTCAACAGTTTCTGTTGATTCCGTGTTTTGTGAGTCTTCCAACTCAGGTAGTTCTTGGTTATCCAAGGTAAAATTTTTAAAAAGGTGAATTAAATTATCAGCCTAAACTGACCACTTTGTTATCCGCCATTCAACGGCAAAACAAAGGGAGTGCGAAGATACGTAAAAAGATTCGAAGGGAGATCTTTTTTTAAGAATCGAAGGGAGAAGATTCGAAGGGTAAGGGTCTAAGGATCTAAGGAAGGAAGAGGGGTAAGGTTGAAAAAAGGGGGTTACAGCCTTCAAAACTGCGACTGTGACTGCGACTGTGACTGGCCCCCAGCCCCATAGGGGAGTTTGCTTTTCGTAAATTTGAATGTTTAATACTGAGGAATAATCTCCAATTTAAGCAACTGTGACTGCGACTGCGACTGTGACTGCGACTGTGACTAGTAGCAACTCCCCTTATCCCTCTCCCCTCACCTCCACGCGCTTTTCGCTGCAAGTCCTCTCCGCCGCGGCGGATGCGGGCTTTCCGCTACAATCGCGGCTAGGAAGCGGGCGCGGCGGTTCTGCAAGGCTTTTCAATGCCTCCGATTTAAACTTGGAAATAGACCTAAAGGATTAAGATTGAGTGAAGGTTTGTTGAGTTGGCAGGGTTGGCAAGGTTTGCAGGGTTTAGTTCGGAGCTTGAATTATTCTAATCATCAAACAATCATTGCGATTTGTTGAAGGGGTTGAAATAGTTTATTTCGGATGAATACGTTCCCAATGCTACAAATTTGTCTTCCCACGCCGTGGTTAGGTGTTTCTCACCAATGAAGGAAGTCCCGTTAGGGACGAAATATCGGTAGCATTTATCCAAACCAGTAAACCCAAGTCCTGTAGGGACGGCATATATGAAATGTTCAAACGGAGAAAGATCTTCATGTTTAAGAAATGGTGTATTAGAATATTGAAACCAACCATTTTTTAACTATAATGCATCATTAAAAATAAGATTGTTTCCAAAATATTTTTACATTTCGTCCCTACAGGACTTGTGTAATTTTGTTTTTTTATTAGCTACCGATATGCCGTCCCGCTGGGACTAAAGTAATTTTTATCCTTTTTAAATCCGCCCAATCCGCGTCATCAGCGCCTGCCCGACTATTGGCGGGTTCCACTTTTTTTCTATCCTTTGAACCCAACTTCCGAATCCAATACTCCAACTCCCAATCCCTTTGTTTTCCTTTGTCCTGTGTCCTTTCTCCTGTGTCTCAATTCTGCGTGTTCAAATAAACCTTCACATACTCCGTATCACCCGTAATTTTAATCAGAAAAATATACTCAATCGCATCCGTATGTTCGAAAGTATAAACCTTATAACCATCCACATCCTTAACATAATCCTTTTCCAATTCAGCGATCATTTTGGTGAAAAGTGGGATTTTATTGGGACCTATATTGTAAACGATCTCAACGGCGTCGTTTTTTTTGGTGACAAAACAAAAACCATCATCGGTGCCAGGTTTGCTTTCACAGGTGTAAGAAATTCCTAATTCTCCAAAATCGTCGCGCACTTTGGTGATAAGTTTCATCCCGCGCTCCCAATCGCCCAAAGTCATGGTGAACATGGATGCAACATTGGTAGCTGATATGAGCGGATAAACATTACCTGCTTCCGTGGTTGTTCTGCTTATGCGCTGCGCATTTGCACTAAATAAAAATCCCAATAAAAATAGGAGAAGAACCTGTGTGTGCTTCTTCATAAATGTGTGGTTTATTTGACAGTATAAAAATATATACGTTTTCGCTAATAAGCAAAAAACGCTCCATATTCTGTAACCCCGGAGATTTCTAGGTCTGCAGCTATTTTAAATTTTTACAAAATTTCCCGCTCTGAAACTCTCATCCGACAAAATAATTAAACGATAAATTCCACCTGGCAGGTCTGCACTATTTATGAATTGGACCTTGAGTTTACCTAATTGCATTAATTGTCCCGACATATTATAAATTGCATAATTTGATAAAATATCCGCTTCCTCAATATTTATAAAATTTTCAACCGGATTTGGAAAAATTATTAATTCATTATTGTTTTCAAAACTTTCAATTCCAATACCAAGCCAATCAAAATCTTCGCTATAAAATGTACATCCATTTTCAAAAGTTACGGTAACAGAATATAATCCTCCAACTGGTGAATAATAATGATCTTCCGTTGCTCCATCAATAATTTCTCCATTAAAATACCACTGATAACTTTCCCCTTCCCCTGCATAAAATTCACCTCCATCCAAAGTAATTATGATCACAGGTTCCGGATTTAATAAAACTTCAAATGTTTCATTTGTATTACAACCAAGTGAATCGGTAATAGTTACAAGATAACTTCCATTCAACAAAGAATCAACAAATAAAGTGCTATCTCCTGTCGACCAATTAATTTCATAAGGTTCAATTGCGCCATCAACAAGTAAATTTATGCTACCATTCATTGCTTCTACACAATCAGTATTAACTATTGTTTCTGTCACATTCACGAGCGGACAAAGATCTTTCAATTTATAAATAATTCCCGTTTCGCGCACAACACAATATAATTCACCTGCATTATCTTCCCCAAAAGAAACCACACCAAATAATAAGGAAGGATAAATATTGGAGATCCAACCCATTACATCATCATATTTATAAGTATAAAAATTTCCGGTGACATAATCGCAGCAAAAATAAATTCCCTGCATTCCGGGAAACAAAGCACCTCTGTAAACATATCCACCAGTAACGGAATATCCACCCGTAGAATCGTTGTGCGGATATTCGAATAATGGAAAAGTATAATCAACGCCTGCATCACAACTATCAAAATTATATTCGGCATTCGATTCGTAACATCTCCAGCCATAATTATTTCCACCGGTAGATCCGGCAGGTTCATAATTAATTTCTTCCCAAAAATCATGACCAACATCCGGCAACCACATATCACCCGTCAATTTATCAAACGAAAATCTCCAGGGATTTCGTAAACCAATTGCCCAAATTTCATTTAAGGTATCCACAGCTCCATAAAAAGGATTTGTATTTGGAATTTCATAAGGTAAAATTCCATCCACATCAATGCGCAACATTTTTCCTAAATAGGTTTGCGGATTTTGTGCACGATTATCTGGATCACCGGGTTCACCATCCGTTACCACTCCCCCATCTCCTAATGGAAAATATAAATATCCATCGGGACCAAAATGCATGTCGCCGGCTTTATGAACTCTATATGGTTGTTCTACAATTAATAATATTTCTTCGGAACTTGCATCTGCAAGATCAGGATCAGCCGGATCAACAGAAAATCTGGAAATGACAGAATTCTCATCATTATTAATATAATTCACATAAAAATATCCGTTCGTTGCATAATCAGGATGAAAAACCGCACCTAAAAAACCATGTGCATTATAAATAGATTCCACTCTATCACTTATATCTAAAAATGGAACCGGATCAACCGTTCCATCCGGTCTGATTATTCTCAAAAAACCATCCTGACAAATTGCAAAAACACGTTCATCTCCCGCATCAATTAATCCAACAGGTTTTGTGAATCCGCTTGCAAATTCTTCGAGTTGTAATACCGGTTGACAATAAAGTTCAAAACTAAAGATCAGACAAAACAGTAAAATAAAAAATTTCATAGGTTTACTTTATTGTTTAAAGGTATCCCTTGAATTGCTCATTTTTAGAACTTTTGTATGAACAATACGATCTAATGTATGAAATGCGGGTTCTGCAATGTGAAATGACACATCAACTATTGAAAAACTATCTTCCCCCCAATTCGAGATCCATCTGCAAAGTGTATAGAATAATAATAGATACCTGATGGGAGATCATTCCTGTGGAGTGTATATATTTCATCGCTTGAAGTTATTTGTCGAATATGTCTGCTCGTATGATCATACAGGTCAATAGTATATCCATTCGCAAAATTCTCTGCATTTCCAACATCGATATCAATATATTGAGAGGCAGGATTTGGATATGCCGATACAAAAACATCCGACACATTACCGAACTTTTCATCACAAGTTATACTGATCGGAATTTTGATAACGCCCAACGAATTTTTATAGAGCATTAACTTTTTCGGGCTTGTATAGGTCTTGTATTTACTGCCCTTAATTTCGGAACTTATCTTATTATCAGAACTATACATTGGATTAATATCATACATATAAGCCACACCTGAACCGGAATACAATTGTTTGCCTTGGATATATTCATGCGTGACAGGATACTCCAAAATAGAATTACAGCCAGGTACATTAAAAAATTTAATTTTATTTATATTGAGTTGCTGATCTATATTTTCAACACCTGAATTATTATAATAAATATATACATTCTCATTAGCCTGATCAATGTAGCCATACATTTTTAAATTGGGAAGTGTAGTAGAAATATTAATGGTATTTACCGGCACATTTGCAATATGCCGCATTAAATAAGTGGCATGGTAAAATATACGTTTTCTGATATGTGTTGTATCACCGGGAGCACTTTTTTCGTAATCTGCTTGCGCTGTGATCATATTTCTGTACGAAACACTGGCTGCATTGTGCATGGTTCTGTATTCCTGGAAACCGGCATTATATAAAGGCGATGTGTTGAATTGATAGGCAAGATTTTGCCAGTCGAAAACACAAGATGCCTGAGCAAGTGTGTTGTGAAATAATGTTGTTTCAAGATCCTTATCATTTTCAAGAATATTCCATTCTGTCGACCATATTTTTTTATTGATGTATATAGGATTATTTAATTGCAGGCGGTCAGCGTAATAATCATTTATACTTTTATATAAACTATCGCGGAAATATTTGCTTTGCGTGTTAAAACAATCAAATGCTCCTGTCAGTCGCAAATCCGGAGAATCAAAGGTATAAGGGCAACAAGCCGCTCCATAGGTATCATAATCCTCAAGAAATTGAAAAGAGCAGTCAGACCAGAAACCGCTATTGTAATAAAAATGCACGATAGCTGCATCAAACAGCGGTGCAGTATGAGGCACTGGTAAGCTGAACAATCTCGATGTATCCCAAGTATTTCCCAATGCTATATTCCAGTCATCGTATCTTATCCTTTTTATTTCCGGATTTATAACATAGGTAATGCCGGGGCCGGGTTCCATATCAACTGTTGCGCTAGGCGCAGCACAAACCCCTATTTTCATCTCCGGAAAATATTGCCTTATCATGCCGATATAATCCTGATCACCCAGTAAACCATCCGCATTTTGTATATGAGTTAAATAGCTTTCAAAGCTATTAAAACCACTGGATTGCCCATACGTTTCGTTTCCCATTTCCACACCGGTAACCTGTATTCCATTCGAGATCAGAAGGTCCAGTGCAGCCTTATTTTCAGCAGCATTTGCAGTTACAATATTTAAACAGAATAATACATCAATGGTATATCCAAGCTGAGCCTCCAGATTATGTATCATCAGAACAAAATCATCAATATACCGCTGTCCCTCCGGCAGAGAATCTTGTACGAGGCACTTAATTAACCAATCATTTACTGCTTCCTCATAATTAGATCCGGCACCACAATCTTCATCGTCGCAATTAAATAAATTAAAAAAATACTCTTCAATTTCATCAATATTATATCCATATCCCGGACCAGCCGTAAGATGCGTAAATTTTGCCTGACCTCCACCGGGAAACCTGATCACATTTGGCTTTAAAGCAGCCAACCAATTCATGCAGGTATCTGACGAAGGTGGACACTCTTCAAAAATATCAACAGTGGAAAACCCTTGGAATTTGCCCTGAAAAGGTACCTGACTATTTAAAAATACTTTAACCGATTGTCCATGTGCTGCGAGTAAAAAACTAAATGCAATAAAAAACGCAAAGACTTTTATTTTCATAAGTGGGACTTTTATTAAAAATAACTCGAGCCAAATATAATGTTTTTGGGAAATATTGGAAAGTCCTGAAATATGCAATAGTTGAAGCAGGCAATTGGAGTTAATAATAATAAACTATCTAGAAGTTTTATTTTGCAGTGTCTTGAATAGGATTTGAAAACCACTTTCAAAAATCCAAATTTTACAATGTATCGTTAAGATATTTCCAAGTTAGGATTTAAATTTGTGCTATGTCTAAAATTACACATATCACTTCCATCATCCTCCTTTTGGCTTCCTGTACTATACAGTCACAGAATTCTATTAAGGAATATGTGAAAGAGAATACTGTTGAAATAGATCGCATCAATCCTTACACCGGCGACTTCACAGATCTTGAATCTTTCGGCAATGCAATTGGAGATGCCAAGATCGTTATGCTGGGCGAACAAGACCACGGCGATGCGGCAGCATTTCTTGCAAAAACCTGGCTCATAAAATATTTGCACGAAGTAAAGGGCTTTAATGTACTGGCTTTTGAAAGCGATTTTTTTGCCTTAAATGAGGGATGGGAAAATTTGGATAAAAATTCCAACGACATTGATTCGTTTATAAGGGGTAATATCTTTCCTTTATGGACGGCATGCGATGGCTGCCAGGAATTGTTTTTTAATTACATTCCGGCCACCTTTTCTACCGAAAACCCATTACAACTTTCAGGTTTCGACAACCAACTTTTTATGAACCATTCCTATTATTTACTCCGTGAAAAATTAGATAGCGTGATGCGCCATTATAAATTACCCATTGTACAAGATGAAAAGTATAATTCAGAAATTTTGCCATTAATTGATTCCACTACAGCTTGGCCTAATCACTATGCAGATTCCAATTTGTATTCCAAGTGCGATTTTTATTTCCGTCAAATAAGAACAGAGATGTTAACCACATTAAAAATGGATGATTTTTGGGTATTAATTATGGATAATTTATTGGCCGCCAATCAGGAATTCAAAGATATAGACATAGGTGATAAAAACTATGAAATTAGAGATTTACAAATGGCAAAAAATATTACCTGGCTTAACAATGTAAAATATCCCAATGAAAAAATTATTATTTGGGCACATAATTATCATATTTCAAAACAATACATGGATGAAACGGAAAAGTATTACGGGGAAACTTCCATGGGAGGATTTATGTCATTAGATACAGCATTAATAGCACAAACCTATGTGCTCGGATTTACTTCTTATAATGGAACAACAGGAAGAGTACCTGACAACCGTATTTATTACACCGAAAACAAAAAGCGTAGCTTTGAAGGCTGGGTGGATGAAACCTATAATTATGGATTTATTGACTTTAAAAATTTCAAGGGTGACCACAATAAGAAATTCGTAATGAAAGGGGAATTACATGAACACTCCAAAGAAGCATGGATGACAAAATATGATGGGTATTTTTATATGAAAACAATGTTTCCTTGTATAGATCTAAGGTAGTATTGTCAATACTCTTATCGAAATATCAGTGCATTAATTGATGCTTTAACTAATGGAACTTTTCCCTTGTTTGCATTAATTTGGGTCACATTCATTTTCTAGGTAGTAACATTCTATTCCAAATGAATAATAAGTGCTGTAATAGTTTAAATATTTATTTAAAGATCAAAATCCAACTCCCGTTGATCAATTACGGTTACATCAAATTTGCTACCTTTTTCTTGACAAAAAGGTAGCGCCAAAAGTCAAGGGCTCCACCATGCGGCTTGAATGTCCCTAATGCTTGCCACCCGGACCGAAAAAGGCGCCACAACAAAACTGGAATTATCAGCTTCGTGTGAAATTAAATCTAAACTCAAATTAATATTTTTCATAATGGTGGCGCTTATTTTCGCTCAAATTCCACTACCATTGGTGCTTTTATTTTGATGTGGCGGCGCATAAGGGACATTAAAGCCACATGCTGATGCCCGCAATCATCTCCGTAAACTTTTATGGAGGATCAAAAATCTCGTATTGTAGATGGAATCTTAAATTATAACTTAAAACAAAACAAGTTAATTAGAAAGTATTTGTTTTATAAAAGTTCCCAACTCCACAACTTTTACCACTGACCCCAAAAAGTACAAAACTTGTAATCATACCATTCAAGATGGTAACAAAAATATAAATTGAATAATTTATTTGTGAAGATTTCTGACTTTTGCCAAAGCCCAATGTAATTGTTCTTCCATAGACAAGTCAGAGTTATCCAACTCAATAGCATCCTCCGCTTTTTTTAGGGGACTATCACTACGTGTTGTTTCTTCGCGATCGCGTTTTATTAAATTATTTCTGATATCATCCTCACTCACCATAATCCCATTCGACTGCAATTCCAATAATCGCCGCTGAACGCGAACTTCCATTTTTGCAGTCACAAATATTTTTAATTCAGCATTGGGAAACACAACGGTGCCAATATCTCTTCCATCCATCACAATTCCCTTTTGTTTACCGATCTCCTGTTGTTGTTTAACCAAAAATTTTCTGATGGAAGAAACTGCAGCAACCTCACTCACTTTATTCGAAACAGCAATTCCACGAATTTCCTCTTCTACATTTTTACCGTTCAAAACAGTAAAAAATTTATCGTCAGCAACATCATACTGAAAATCAATCTGTATTTTTTCCAAAACAGGTCCCAATTGAATTTCATTATTCCAATCAATATCATTTTCCAACAAATACAAAGTAACTGCCCTATACATCGCTCCCGTATCTAAAAATAAATATAGCAGTTCCTCCGCAAGTTGTTTCGCCAAAGTACTTTTTCCACAACCAGCATAACCGTCTATTGCGATAATTATTTTCATTTTGTTCTGGGTTCTGAGTTCTGGGTTCACTACGGAGGAAAATTACTCGGTCGTGGATGGTTAGATGTTCTTTATTCCTTGTTCTTTATTCTTTATTAATTTTTTGGCTGTTCCATTATTAATTGCCAATTCTCAATTTTTTCGGCTGTTCATTGGTACATTGGTACATTTTTTGGCTGTTCATTGGCACATCAATTGAGGCTGTTTCATTCTCAATTCTCAACTCTCCATTCTCAATTATTTTTCGGCTGTTTCATTGTCAATTGTCAATTTTTAAACACCTCATTCAAATTCGCCGCGATCGTAATATGATTTGTTCCTCCTGCCTGCGAATAAAATTCATGTCCGTAGTCGATGGAATATTTATTTATTTTTAATCCAAATCCGAGTGAAAATCCGGTGAGTCCTCTTCGGGTGTCGATGGACATTTCTTTTCTGGTCATGTGATCATATCCTCCGCGGAGCATAAAATTTTTTCCGAAATAAAATTCACCTCCAATATTTAAATGTTGTGCAATTTTATCAACGGTGTATTTTTTTTCTGTAACTGTGGAATCAGTTCCAAATATATTTACATCAGAAACAACATTCGGATCATCATATCTAATATCAATTGATTGAAGATCGTGCAGGGTAAAACTGATGCGAAGCGGTAAATGTTTTAATCTTTTAGAAAGGGCGAAATCAATTTCGAAGGGTAGATCTTCATAATTATTTTCCGTGAAAGGTTTAAACTGAGTTCCGGCATTGCGCATTACTAAAGCTGCGGTAAATAACCTTGCGGTGTCCACATACACAGCTCCGAAATCAGCAGCCATTCCAAAAGAATTATAAGATTCCAGCTGCGAATACAACATTTTAACACTAACACCATATCGCAACTTATTTACACCATAGGATGCTCCCCACTGCGCTGCATATTCTCCCCCACTAAAGGTTCCCAATTGATCTCCGTTTGCTTCGGTGAGTTTAAATGTTCCATAGGCGCGGTAAAGTAATCCTCCACCCATGGTAATATTTTTATTTTCCAGCGTTTTGGCATATCCGACTGTGCCCTGATTAATAACTCCGGGAGTGAGTGCATGACTCAAACTCAATCTTTTATCCATCAAAGGATTCAACAAGGCCGGGTTCTGAAAAACAAAGGCTACATCATAATCAAAAGTGCTGATATTCAAGCCAGAAAGCCCGCTTATCCTCGCAGAGGGCGACATTCCTAAATAAGAATAGGTATAACTGCCGCCAAACTGCGCGCGCAGAGAAAAGAAACAAAACGTAAAAAGAAAAACTAAAACTATCCGCATTTTCAACCGGTTATTGCCCTAAACGTAAAATTGTGTGAAAAATTTTGTTCGACAAAGATAGTGAATGAGGTGGTGAGTGGGGAGTGGTGAAGAGTGAGTTTGGGTGAGTAGGGTGGGAATTGGTGAGTGGGTGGGTGAAGTAGGTATGATGCGTTAGTGAGACCCTCGCGAAGAGCGAGAGCCTCACTCGCTCCGAAACTTAATATTTTTTTATCCTTTTTAAATCCGCCAAATCAGCGTCATCCGTGCCTGTCCGACCACTGGCGGGTTCCTCTTTTTTTACACCCTATGTTATCTTCAACCTTTATTTTTCCCCTTAGCTGCTTTTTCGAGCGCAATTTCAATCACCTCCATCATTGTTGAAACATAATGAAACTTTACGCCTTTAATATATTCGGGATTTATTTCGAGAACGTCTTTTTTATTTGTTTTGCACATGATGATCTCTTTTATTCCCATGCGTTTTGCGGCTAAAACTTTTTCTTTTATTCCACCAACAGGCAATACTTTTCCGCGCAAGGTAATTTCACCGGTCATGGCAAAATATTGTTTTACTCTTCTTCCGGTAAATGCGGAAACTAATGAAGTTAACATTGTAATACCTGCACTCGGACCATCTTTTGGAATTGCACCCTCCGGAACGTGCACGTGAATATTTGTTGTTTCAAATACTTCCGGTTTGATACCAAGCGGTTCTGCATGCGAACGAATATAACTCAATGCCGTGGATGCACTTTCTTTCATTACATCACCGAGATTTCCTGTGAGTTGTAAGGTGCCTTTTCCGGTACTTAACGAACTTTCAATATATAAAACATCACCACCAACGGAGGTCCATGCAAGTCCGATAACTACACCCGGAGGATTTATTTCAAATATAGAATCCTTATCAAATTTCGTAGGACCTAATATTTTTTCAATGTCGGCAGGTTTAATTGCTTTATTATATTTTTCTTTGGTAACCACCGATTTTGCAATTCGGCGCATAATGGATGCAATTTGTCTGTCAAGATCTCGCACACCACTTTCACGTGTATAATCCTGAATTATTTTTTGTAACGCAGCATCATTTAATGTAACATCTTTTTGTTTTAATCCGTGTTCTTTGCGTTGCTTCGGAACAAGATGCCTGTTTGCAATTTGCACTTTTTCTTCACCGGAATATCCACTCACATAAATAATTTCCATCCTGTCGCGCAAGGCGGGTTGAATGGTATTTAAATTATTTGCGGTTGCAATAAATAATACTTTAGAAAGATCGTATTCAAGCTCCAAATAATTATCGTAAAAAGTACTGTTTTGTTCCGGATCCAAAACTTCCAATAATGCACTGGATGGATCTCCTCGGAAATCTGTTCCAACTTTATCAATTTCATCTAAAATAAAAACGGGATTGGAAGATTTAACTCTTTTAATTGATTGCACTACTCTACCCGGCATGGCACCAATATAGGTTTTTCTATGTCCGCGAATTTCACTTTCATCGTGCAAACCGCCCAAACTCATGCGCACGTATTTTCTCCCTAAAGCCTTTGCCAGCGATTGTCCCAAGGATGTTTTACCAACACCGGGAGGGCCTACCAAACATAATATCGGCGATTTCATATCACCTTTTAATTTTAAAACGGCAAGATATTCCAATAATCTTTCCTTCACTTTTTCCAAACCAAAATGATCTTCATCCATTGTTGTTTTGGCATTTTTAAGATCGAAATTATCAACAGTAAATTCGTTCCACGGAAGTTCCAAAAGCATTTCGATATAATTGGTAATTACACCGTATTCGGCAGCATTCGGATTTAACCGTTGTAACTTTTCAATTTCCTTATTAAAAACATCCTGAACGTTCTTATTCCATTTTTTTTCTGTGGCTCTTAATTTATATCTTTTTACTTCCTCCTCCTGCGCATTTCCTCCCAACTCTTCCTGAATTGTTCGCATTTGCTGATTGAGAAAATAATCGCGTTGCTGTTTATCCAGATCGGTGCGTACTTTATTCTGAATTTTATTTTTTAATTCGAGCATTTGCAATTCATTATTCAAATGATCGAGAATTAATTGAGCGCGTGTATGCAGATCGTCGGTCTCCAATAATTTTTGTTTATCCGCAACATCAATTTGTAAGTTGGAAGAAACAAAATGAATGAGAAAAACCGGAGAATTAATATTTTTTAAAACAACTGTTGCTTCCTGCGGAATATTCGGAGATATTTTGATAATATTAGATGCAAGATCTTTAATGGTGGAAACTAACGCAGTAAATTCCTTTTTATCGTTGTGGATCTTATCTTCCAGTAAAGTAATTTTTGCCTGTAAAAAAGGTTCTTCGGTAGTGTATTCATTCACAACAAACCTTTTTTTACCCTGAATGATAACTGTAGTGCTACCATCGGGCATTTTTAATTGTTTGATAACACGTGCAATGGTTCCGGTTCTATGAATTTGGGAAATATCAGGATCTTCGATACTTCCATCCATTTGTGACAAAACGCCTATCAATTTGTTGCCCTTAAAGGCATTTTGAAGGGCTTTTATGGATTTTTCTCTTCCTACAGTGATTGGTAAAACAACTCCCGGAAACAAAACAGTGTTTCGCAAAGGCATAATGGCGATGGTTTCAGGGTAGTCTATCTTAACCTGATCATCATCCTCTTCCAACGATAAAATGGGCATAAACTCCACATCATCATCCATCATAGGGGCAAACAAATTATCATCAAATCCGAATTCTTTCATATTCCAAACCCTTTTTCTAATGCCCAATGGTAATTCACAGGCAAGATGACCCTCTTCCAATAGTCATGCCTTACAAATATACGGGGTTCCAGAACTCGAAAAACATGACAAAAAACGAAATTATACTGACATTTTGATAGATTTGCATAAATTATGGTAGAAGCCCTTCTCTATAAAAAACTCTTTATTTATCTGCTTCCATTCAACTTTTTGGTTGGGGAATACAATCTGGGATTGCAATACCGATTCAGTGAGGAGTGGGCTTTTGATATCAACGCAGGATATATTAACGATATTGAAGGTTCGTATACTGCCGATACCTATGAGAATCTTCTGAACTCAGGTATTTTTTACTACTACGGTCCTTTTGCTAAATTTTCGATGTTGTCCGTAATTCCCAGAGGGCCGAATCCACTTAAAACTGACTACAATCAAATGGAAGTTGCCTATAAATTTTTAAGTTTTGATGAACTTGATTTTGAGGATGAAAGTGAACAAGGCAAACTATTTAACATTACAGAATCCATGCATGCCATCAGTCTTTCCTGGAAGGCAGGTTACAATATTATTCCCAGAGACATTTTTGAGATCAATGGATTTTTGGGATTCGGATTACAGGTGCGATTTAAGGATACCCTCGTAAATAGTTATGGATATAATTATCATTCCGATCAGTTTAATTTGTACGACAGAACCACATCCACACAGGTAGTTCCACTTTTTCATTTGGGATTAAAAATTGGTTTCAAAGTGGTGGAAAATGCGCCTGACTAATATTAATTCCTTATCATTGCTTTCGAAAACTATTAATTAGATGAAAAGACCACTCCTCCCTTTCCTTTTTAGCTTCCTTGTTATAAATACAATATTTGCACAAAGCGTTGATTTTGAGCAATTCAAAAGTTTGCGTTCGGCTGGAACAGTGCCTGAAGACTTTACAAAATTATCTTCAGAAAAATTTCGCGAGGACAGAGAAAATATTACCTCGGGCAATAACAGCGAAAGAAGAGACCAGGAAACTTTTTTGTTGGAATCCAATTTTTTAATGGATGATATGTTGCACAGTGGCCGGGTAATTTTCGGAGATCCTGTTACCAATTATTTAAATGAACTGAAGGATATTATATTTGAAGATGATCCGGATACAAGAGAGAGCATCAGAATTTATACCCTCCTATCCAATGAGGTAAATGCATTTACTGCCGACAATGGAATAGTATTAGTTACCACAGGTTTACTTGCGCAGGTAGAGAATGAAGCTCAAATAGTATTTATACTTTGCCATGAATTTAATCATTTTATTAAAAAACACGCCATTAATAATTATGTGGAGAATCAGCGTATAGAACGTGGATCAGGAATATACAGAAGTTTAGGTGCCGGCGAAGGTGATCTGGAAAAATTCCGTTATTCTAAAGAACTCGAAAGTGAAGCTGATGACCTCGGACTTTATTTATTCAAAAAAACGAATTATAGTGCAGAAGCTGCGCAAGGAGTATTTGATGTATTATTGTATTCATATCTTCCTTTTGATGAAGTAGAATTTGATACCACTTTTTTTGATGATGGCTCCTACAATTTTCCTTCGGAATTTTTTATTGATACTGTTAGTGTAATAACTGCGGAAGAAGATTATGATGATGAAGAAAGCACACATCCCAACATTAAAAAAAGAAGGAATGCTATGATTCTGGCCGCGCGGGAAATAAAAGATGAAGGCAGACAAGCATTTATTCTCGGAGAAGAAAAATTCAGATATATTCAAAAATTATGCAGGTATCAGGGTTGTGAAATTTATTTGAGTGATATTGAATATGAGGATGCAATTTATCAGGCATATTTATTATTGCTGGAAGATTCTACGAACCAATATTTAAAAAATGTTGTGACACAAGCCTTATACGGATTAAGCATGTATCACAATGCAGACGCCACTCCCGACTGGCATAAATATTATAAAAAAGTAGAGGGAAATTCGCAGCAGGTATTTTATTTTATGTATAAAATTCCGGAAGTGGATCTTAATATTCTGGCATTAAAACACGCTTGGGAATCGCATCTTGCCGATCCTGCCAATAAACAAATGACTGATATTTGCAAACAACTCTCCGACGAACTCGTAAATAAAAATGACGCCATGCTTTCCGATTTTTACGACATAAAAAGATTGAAAGCATTGGAAGTAAAAACGAAATTAGAGGAAAAGGATTCCGTTTCAGTTGACATTGAAGAAGAACCAAAAGTGGAAAAAGCAAAATCCAAATACGAGAAAATAAAAAAGGAAACACCTGTTACAATAGAAAAAAAGGACCAAACTGCTGTAACCTATTGGAAATTTGCTTTTGTTGATTATATGGATGATCTCAGTTTTACCAACCTTTTTGATGTAGAAAAAAAGGAAGAAGATACAAAAATCTCCTATTACAAATCGAATAAAAACAAAATAGAATATAATCTTGGATTAAACGAAATATTAGTTGTTGATCCCGTGTATGTAAGTATTGATGAGAGGAGTAAAAATCCTGTGGAATATGAGGCAGCAGAAAGTGCGAGATTGGAATTAAAAGATAAAATTTATTCCAGTGCAGGAAAACTCGATTTAAAAGTTGAATATGTAGATCACAACGGTATTGCAGCCAATGATGCAGAAACTTTCAACGACCTTGCTTTACTCAGCCGATGGATAAGTGAAAAACTGGATCATCTGGACGAAGACGTTGAAATGATAAATACAACCAATGACGAATTAGCTGAACTTTCTACAAAATACAATATCGACAACTTTGCATGGATGGGAATTATTGCCTTTCGCGAAAAGGAAAGATATATTGGCGGTAAGATCGTATTGTGTTTATTTTATCCTGCTGCACCATTTCTAATTTACGATATGCTGAAACCAAATTTCAATACCTTTTATTTTACACTTGTTGTAAACAGCAAAACAGGTAATGTGGAAATGCAATATTTTAATAATACAAAGGTGAATGATAACGAATCCAGTCAGAACAGCAATATTTATTATATGCTTCAACAAATAAAAACAAAACATAAAAAATGAAAAGGAACCTGCTAAATCTGTTTTTTGTTTTTTGTGTTATTAATGGTATTACTCAAAACCCCGGTTACATGGGAAGTAAATGGGTGGTATATGGCTCCACCGCATTATCTCCGGCATTGAATAAAAGATATCTTGAATTGGATCAGGAAGGAAATTCTACCGCGCCCAATATTGGAGTTAATGCGCGTTTCGATATTTCAACTGATTTTACTCTGAGTAAAATAGTTGCAATTGGAGGTTCGGTAAAACATATCACAACTAAAATACCCTACGCGTATTATTCTGTTGATCTAAATACTGATCTTTCCAATTTTGATGAGGCGAGTTATTTTGGAGATGTTACACTCAACGCAAATTTTGCCAGCTTCTATTTAAAATTTTATCCCTTTGGAAGAAGAGGTGTAATTGCACCTGTAGGCAATTATAATAAATTTGAGTTAATGGTGGGAATGATAGGCGGTTCTACCGGTGGATGGTCGTCTGATACCTATGACCCGACCATTTCACGTTATTATGAATATGGTGAATCGCTGATACTTCCTACATTTGAAGACCTCAATTATCAATTGGATGAAAAGGTTTTTGGTTTGCTCTATACCTTTGGAAATTCCTGGGCATTTACCGAAAAATTATTATTCGATTTCAGCACACAATTTGGCTGGGTAATAGGAAGTAGTGACATTTCTTCTGACGGTAATTACGGTGAAGGTGAAACCACTTACGAACAACACGCCATAGATCGTGTACAAGGTACTTTCCTTATGAATTTTAATTTCGGGATCGGGTATTTTATTTTATAAGAGGTATTGCTATTTTAATTTTTAATTAAACTGAGGTTGATATTTTCTCCTTCTACATTCATGTTTAAATAATATACTCCGGATGGAAATTTAGCCAGATCAAATTCAAAAGAGTTTTTACCATTGTGTAAATAATGTTCTACTTCAAACATTTTGTTTCCCAAAATATCAATTAAAGAAATTAATGCAACTGTAGCATTTCCGTTAAACATTAATTCCAAATTAATATTTGTGTTTACAGGATTTGGAAATAAGCTCACTGAACTTAAACCTTCAATTTCATACAATGAAGTTAAAACTATATTTATTTCTTCGCTTAATACACTACATGCATTTGCATCAGTAACTAAAACGGAATAATTTCCATCCTCTGTCGCAGTATAGGAAATTGCATTTGCACCAGGTATTTCAGTACCATTCAAATACCATTGCCATGTTGAACCGATATCCGCGGTTAAAACATTTCCGGATACAGAAATATTAACCACAAAAGCAGGAATTTCATTTATTGTAACTCTTTCACTTCTTTCACAACCGGAATTATCAGTAACAACAACGGTATACATTCCGGGTAGTAATCCACTAATATCTTCTGTTATTGAGCCATCCGTCCAATCATAGGTATATGGTTCTTCGCCTGCAGTTACTGTGAGATCGATCGAACCTTCCTCTACACCACAATGATAATCTATAGACGAAGTTGATATCATAAAATCACCACAAACATCTGTGATGTGATAAATAATTCCGGCGTCATAATCGGCACAATATAATTCTGCATTCATATCCTCACCAAAAGAGGATATATCAGTTTGTATATCATCCATTCTGGAATATATCCACGGCAATCCACCATCTGCATTAACTCTCCACCAATTTCCCGAAACATAATCGGCGCATAAATAATAACCGTACATACCGGGATAATTATCACCGCGATAAACGAAACCTCCAGAAATACTAAATCCACCTGTAGTAAAATTATGCGGATAATCTAAAACAGGAAAAACATAAGTGGAATCTGCATCACATTCATCAGTGTTAAATTCCGAAAATCCCTCATAACATTTCCATCCATAATTATGTCCACCGCTACCTGCAAGTTCATAATCAACTTCTTCCAAAACATTTTGTCCAACATCACCAATCCACATATTTCCATTAAGTTGGTCGAAACTAAAACGCCAGGGATTTCTATAACCTATTGCCCAAATTTCAGGTAAGGTATCGGTTGCTGTGGCAAACGGATTATCTGCGGGAATTGCATAAGGAGTTGCTGCATCCACATCTATTCTGTGCATTTTTCCTAATTTATTTTCAGGATTTTGCGCTCTGTCACCCGGATCACCTGCAGACCCGCCATCACCTAATCCGATGTATAAATACCCATCCGATCCAAACTTCAAACATCCCCCATTGTGATTGGTAAAGGGCTGATCGGCAGTAAAAATGATGAGTTCGGAAGCAGTATCCGCGCTGTCGGGATCGGTGGCACTCACTGTAAATCTGGAAACAACCGTATTACCATCATTGTCTATATAGTTGACATAAAAAAAACCATTTGTGGCATAGTCGGGGTGAAATGCCAGACCTAAAAGTCCCTGTTCCTGGTACCCGGATTCTATTTGATCATGGATATCCAAAAAATCGTTTGGGAAAACATTTCCCAACATATCGGTGATCTTAATATACCCGATTCGCTCTACTACAAACATGCGTTCGTCGCCTGCATTTGTAACATCAACCGGGAAAGTAAATCCGGATGCGAATTCTTCTAAAGCTATGGTGGGCTGAGATTTCAGCGAATTTATGTGGAACAGGATCAGAGCAAAGATCAGTATACGACATTTCATCTTTTCAAAATTTTTCTAAAGATACGTGTAAGCAAACTGGAGTGATTGTAATCTTTGGGTAAAATTTGTTTGTAAATATGTTTGTATATACAGAAATAGTTGTTACTTTAGTATCGGATTTAAAACCAATAATTCACCAATATGAAAAAAATACTTGTAATAGCCATAGCCGTAACATCGGTATTTGCTATCTCCTCCTGTGCTAAAGACCGTATCAAAGGTTGTACAGACCCTTTTTCAATTAACTATAACCCTAATGCAACCGATGAAGATGGTTCATGTTTTATTCCGTCAAGTCAGAGACGCGCATTAATGGGTGACTTTACAGCAACATGGTGCCCTTATTGTGGCCAGTGGGGCGGACCTGAATTTGATGAAGCAATTCAATTATCAGGATCTAACGCTATTGCTTTATCTATTCATAATACCGATGAGCTTACTACAACCGAATCTACAGCTTTAACTGATTATTACGGAGCAGAAGGAATTGTAGGTGGTTATCCAACATTATATGTTTGGAACCAGTCTTCTTTTTCTGATGGTGTTGCAGGCGCAGGTGCTGTTACTTCAGAGATCTCTGGTGGCCCGGCTGAAGCTGGTGCTGTTGCAGGTTTAACTGATAACGTTACCTCTATTACAATATCTGTGAGCGCTAAAATGTTTGCCGATGTAACGGGCGATTATTTTGTTGCTGCTTATTTAATGGAAAACGGCATTGTTGCTGAACAACAAATTGCAGAAGCTCCATCTGATCCTAATTGGGTGCATAATCATTTGATCCGCGCATCTTCTAACGGAAGTGCATGGGGTGAACAATTTATTTTTGGTGCAGGTGTTACCGGACAATCATTTACTAAAACTTATCAGGTTGTAAAAGAAGATGATTGGAAAGTGGAAAATATGTATTGTGTTGCCATCGTTTGGAAATATGATTCTGCTACAGAAAAATATACTTATGTGAATGCACAGGAAACGCATTTATAACTAATTAATACCTTAAAAAAACCCTCCGGAATTATTTCGGAGGGTTTTTTATTTGGGATCAAATTCATTTTCTCGGGAGCAAGTATCATTGCAAATTTATTATTATGCATTTAAAAGTTCGTTTATAATATTAAAAATCAAAATCCAGTTCCGATTTATTAATTGCGGTAACATCAACCTTGCTACCTTTTGCTTGATCAAAAGGTAGCGCCAAAAATCAAGGGCTTCACCATGCGGCTTGAATGTCCCTAATGCTTGCCACCCGGACCGAAAAAGGCGCCACGACGAAACTGGAATTATCAGCTTCGTGTGAAATTAAATCCAAAATCAAATTAATATTTTTTATAATGGTGGCGCTTATTTTCGCTCAAATTCCACTACCATTGGTGCTTTTATTTTGATGTGGCGGCGCATAAGGGACATTAAAGCCACCTGCTGATGCCCACTTCCTTCTCCGTAAACAAATTCGGAGGAAAATAGGCGAAGGGATAATCGCAAATCATTGCCAAAGCCAATTATTTAGTAGAAAGTATAATTTGATTATATAAATACCCCCCAATCCCAATCTTTAAACAAAAACTTTAATTTTATTGTTTCGACAAGGGTTGAGGACATAATTTGTATGAAAATTACGTTAATCTCCACTTTTATTATTCACTCTTTAATTGTTCTTACTGAATCGAAATTTAATTTAATACATACAAAACTTTGCTAATATTTTATGACGCTTATTAATCTCACAACGGAAATTAATGCAAAAATTGAAATTTGTTTTGATGTTGCAAGAGATATTGATATACATAAATTATCTACAAAAAATACCAGGGAAGAAGCAATTGCTGGAAGAATGAACGGCCTGTGTGAATTGGATGATACCATTACCTGGAGAGCAACACATCTCGGTATAAGGCAAAAACTTACTGTTAGGATAACTCAATTTGATCGGCCGCATTATTTTGAAGATATCATGTTGAAAGGTGCATTTAAATCAATGAAACATCAACACTATTTTGAAGAAAAAAATGGAATAACTATTATGAAAGATAAATTGGAATACAGTGTTCCATTTGGATTTATAGGTAAAATTTTTGATGCGATTTATCTTAAGAAATATATGACAAGATTTCTGCTCACAAGAAACGAGGTGTTAAAATCTGTAGCGGAAAATAAAAATAATTGACAGAAAGAAATCTCTCTTTGTATTTTAATCCTGAAGCTGACGTTTATATAATTGTAACGCATTTTCAATACCATAATATAATGCATCACTTATCAATGCATGTCCGATAGACACTTCGGCGAGTTGGGGAATATTTTGTTTGAAATATTTTAGATTGATAAGGCTCAGATCATGACCGGCATTTATTCCTAAACCTAATTTATGTGCGAGTTCTGCTGCAGAAATATAATCGGATATTGCTTTGTGTTTATCTGAAATATATTCCTCCGCATATGGTCCGGTATAAAACTCTATTCGATCGGTTCCGCTTGATGCTGCAGCTTCCACCTGAGGTAATTCCGGATTTAAAAAAAGAGAAACGCGCACTCCATAGGATCTTATCGTAGCAATAATTTCTTTTAATTCATGCATATTATTAATAACATCCCAACCGGTATTGGAAGTAATTACATGAGGAGGATCGGGAACAAGCGTTGCCTGAGCAGGTTTTATGTTTTTTATCATCTCCATAAAACGGGCATCGGGATATCCCTCAATATTAAATTCGGTAGTAACTACTTTTTTAAGATCATAAACATCCTGCAAAGTAATATGTCGTTCATCTGGTCTTGGATGCACGGTAATTCCATCAGCACCAAATCGTTCGCAGTCGATAGCAAATTGCACTACGTTGGGAATGGTGCCGCCACGGGCATTGCGAAGGGTAGCTATTTTGTTTATGTTGATGGATAATTTTGTCAAGAATAGTATTTATACAGTATTTAGTATATAGTATTTAGTATATAGATAGTCTCCAAGATGCTTTTCGAAATAATGGGAAGTTATGGGTTTAAAAATAGTAGCTAGTAGTAAGAAGTGGACCCCTCTAACTACTAACTACTATATACTACCGTCTCTTTAATAGCGGTAGTATTCAGGTTTATAAGGGCCGTTTTTGTCGACGCCGATATAATCTGCTTGTTTATCATTTAATACTTCAAGTTGTACGTTTAATTTTTTCAAATGCAAACGAGCAACTTTTTCGTCGAGATGTTTAGGCAAGGTGTAAACTTTATTTTCATATTTATTGCCATGCACCCACAATTCAATTTGAGCTAAGGTTTGATTTGAAAAAGAATTCGACATAACGAAAGATGGATGACCCATTGCACAACCTAAATTCACTAATCTTCCTTCTGCCAATAAAATAATGTCCTTTCCATCGATAGTATATTTATCAACCTGAGGTTTTATTTCTTCTTTGGAATCCATGTAATTGGTATTCAACCATGCAACATCAATTTCATCATCAAAGTGACCGATATTACAAACGATGGCATTGTGTTTCATCAATTTAAAATGATGTCCTAAAATGATATCACAATTTCCTGTTGCAGTAACGATGATATCAGCTTCTTTCACTGCATCCTCCATTCTTTTCACAGCAAATCCGTCCATTGCAGCCTGTAGGGCACAAATTGGATCAATTTCCGTAATAATAACACGGGCACCTGCTCCTTGTAACGATTGTGCGGAGCCTTTTCCAACATCGCCATATCCTGCAACAACGGCAACTTTTCCTGCCATCATAACATCTGTAGCTCTGCGAATTGCATCCACCAACGATTCCTTACATCCGTATTTATTGTCAAATTTCGACTTTGTAACCGAATCGTTTACATTTATCGCAGGCACGGGTAAAGTTCCTTTTTCCATACGACCATAAAGACGATGAACACCTGTTGTGGTTTCTTCCGAAATTCCTTTCAGATGTTTAACCATTTCCGGATATTTATCCAAAACAAGGTTGGTAAGATCGCCACCATCGTCAAGGATCATGTTTAAGGGCTCATTGTTTTCGCCAAAAAACAGGGTTTGTTCAATACACCAGTCATATTCTTCCAATGTTTCCCCTTTCCAGGCATAAACAGGAATTCCAACAGCGGCAATAGCAGCTGCAGCATGATCTTGTGTGGAGAAAATATTACAAGAACTCCATTGCACCTCGGCCCCCAATTCTATAAGGGTTTCGATAAGAACAGCGGTTTGGATGGTCATATGCAAACACCCTGCGATACGAGCGCCTTTGAGAGGTTTGGATGGGCCATACTCCTCACGAATAGCCATAAGACCGGGCATTTCAACCTCAGCCAATTTAATTTCTTTACGTCCCCAGGCTGCAAGAGTTATGTCTTTTACCTTGTAAGGGAGTTTTTTGTCAGTCATTACTTCCATTGATTATGTATTTTAGTGAAAACAAATTGCGATGTGCAATAAACGAAAATCCTATTTTCCCTCAAAGGTAAAAAATAGATCAACCATGCACAATGTATGAACTAAAAATAGGGGGGTGTGGTTCAAACAAAATTGACAATTGACAATTGACAATTGACAATTGACTAATGACTATTGTCTCCTGACTAATGACATATTGCTTAACTTTGTAAAAAAATAAAAAATGTATCCAAAAGAATTAGTATTACCAATGAAGGCTGAGCTTACAGATGCGGGGTTTGAAGACCTTACATCGGCTGAGGCGGTTCAGAATGCAATTAAAAATACGGAAGGCACCCTTTTATTAGTGGTAAATTCTGTTTGTGGTTGTGCTGCAGGAATGGCAAGACCGGGTGTAAAAATGAGTTTGACAAACGAAAAAACTCCTGATAAACTAGCCACTGTTTTTGCAGGATTTGATATGGAAGCTGTAGCAGAGGCGAGAAGATTTACTTTGCCTTATCCTCCGAGTTCTCCAAGTATCGCATTGTTTAAAAATGGAAAATTAGTGCACTTTATCGAGCGTCATCAAATTGAAGGAAGAAATGCCATGATGATAGCAAATGATCTTATTGGTGCTTATGAAAAACACTGTGGAGAGATGATCAATAATTAAAGAGGAGCATCTAATAAATTATAAAAAAAGCTGCCTACAGGCGGCTTTTTATATAAATGGTAGGCAACACCTAACGACATGGCTACAGGAAAATAAATTACTCTTTGTTTGTAACTGTCAGTTAAAATATAATCAAGACCGAGATCAGTTTCAACGAAACCATTATATCTGATATTCCAATTTATTTCTGAATATTTTAATGCAACATTCATTATCACTGAAAAACGTTCTGTAAAATTATATGCAGTTAAAAAGTTGAACTCTCCAATAAAGGTGTGACTTTCATCAGCTGATTTACCAAAATAATATTCGCCTATTTTTTGGGAGAGATAAGCCGGAATCCTGGCATAAAACATTCCAAATCCAATTCTTTCCTCAAAATGAAATTTACCAATGGTTTGAGACTTTCCAATCATTGGAATAATATAATGTGTACGAACTTTAGGATAAGCATTTAGGGAATATTGATCACTGAACTCATGTTTGGCAGAACTAAATTTTACAGAGGCAAAGTACTGATCAGAAAAATGATAATTGATTGAAAATTCAGTATTTGTACCCAAATCCAGGTCAGCTCCATTCATATTATTTATTTCCAAGGGTAATGCACTACCCATGGTCAACTGCAATTCCCATGGCAATAAAGTATCATTTTGCGCCTTCATTTTAAAAAAGGAAAATAAAACAAATACGACCGGAAGATATTTAATTACAGCTGTCAACATTCAAAATTAGTTATTTTGTATAATTTTAACGCTACTAATTCAATAAAATTGTGACTGCCATGCAACTCAAAAATTATCTTGTAGAAACCTTCGAATACAACGATTTCGCCAATAAACTGGTATTAAATAAAATAGCTGAACTCCCTGATAAGATGGAATGCATCAAATTATTCAGTCATCTTATCAATTGTCAGTATAAATGGTTGGATAGAATTAAAATTTATCCTGAAATTTCGAAACTGGACTGGTGGGAGCCGGTTTATGCAATGGAAGATCTTGCAGAGGAATGGGATAAAAGTTTAGATGCCTGGATTTGGTTCCTCGATAAAAAATCGGAAGCAGAATTGTTACAGGAAGTTATTTGGATGGGAATTGGCAATGCACCCTATACTGCGCAATTAAAAGATATTCCATTGCAGTTAAATTATCACAGTATTCATCACCGCGCGCAGATGCAAATGCTAATAAGACAACAAGGACTGGTTCCGGATTTTGTGGATTATATTGGAACAAAATACCGACCCGTTTGATACAAATTATTTTTTTACCACAGTTTCAAAATATTGTTTATCCCCATTATCAATTTTCAAAATATAAGTACCTGTCGGAATTAAATTTGTAATTAAAACTATTTCATTTCCACTGCGATATTTTTGTTTTAATATCATCTCTCCTAAATTATTTATAAGACTTACTTCGCCATCACCAATAGATTCATTTAATTTAATGATCAACTGGTTACTAAATGGATTGGGAAATAATATAAAGTCGTTTTGCGAAGTTTCTTCAATACCGATCTGAATATCCAACATAGAACTATTAATAGCAGTACAACCATAATATTGATCAACAATTAAACTCACTAAATACGAATTGGGACCAGCATAAGTATGTTCGGGATTTTCTTCTGTTGAATTTGTACCATCACCAAAATCCCATAAATAAGTTGCGCCTTCAGTTACAGGATCAAATGCATACGTTAAAAAAGATATATTTGTTACCGAATAATTTGCATCAGGCGGTTCCACATGATCAGGGTCGAGCGCATTATCCATCCATGCGAGACGGTCAACCATAAAATTGGAAAGTTCATCCACGAAATAATTATAATCCGTAACTCCTAATTCGGTCCATTTTGAAAAATTGCGTGCAGCAGGTTCCTGCAACAATATTTGAATAGAATCGATAAATGTTTGAAAGGATTCATCACTTAAAATATCCTCACGCAACGAAGTATATCTGCAATACACTTCATCAACCCATTCCGGATCTTCTCTGAATTTACTCCACCAAAATGGAAAGGGCCATGCAGGATGCGTTATCTCCCAAACCCAACCATTCACGGTCCATGGTGCATACGCCCGGTCGTAATCCCATGGTGGTCCAATTTTTAATTGACCTCCATCGGAAATATTTTCCTTATATAAAAACGTACTTCTTCCATAACTATCATAATTTGCACTGAATTCATTTACCAACATAAAATTGATAAATGACTTAACGCCAATATATTTTCTATAACCATTTTCAGGATCTAAAAAATCGGGGCCATCCAAAACAATTTCAAAACTATCTACATAATTATGAATATAATCTAATTGTTCGGGTTGAATAGAATCAATTTGAGGATATACCATTTTATATGCAACGGGTAAACCGGAGGTACCTACATTTATTGCTTCAAATAAACTATTCCAATCGTTTGGATTTCCATTCTCATTTATTTCGATAATATACCCTCCTGTTAATGCATCACCTGCAATATCTTCGGGATCTAATTTATCAATGTCAACTCTGTCCTCATCGCGTTTTATTTTTTCGGTTAAAGAATATACTCCCATATATTCTCCGTTTACCATCAATTCACAAAATTTTGTGCGCGGTGCATATTGACCCATGCGGCGACTCATTTCATAGGAGAGCGCATTTTTCATTAAACTATAATCGAGATACTCCGCTTTTAAAATAAAATCGTTTTCAGCAGGAAGGTTTAATAATGTTGTATCAATTTCAAATCCAGCCTCATTAAGCAGATCAAAATCATAATTCTTTTTTGGATAATAGGGACCGGTAAACCCTTGCAATTCGGTGAGAATTTTACCTTCATATGCAAATACAGTATCATTAGGATGATTTAACAAACCAATACCATTATCAATAATATAAATTTGACCGGGAGTTTTAGGTTCGTTATAAATAGGTTCGCCATCAGTATCAATAATTACAATAGGTAAATTACTCGAACTAAAATTAAATGGTTTCGCCGGTTCATCACCGAAAGTGATATTCCATGAATAAATAAATCCTATATCTGCGAAAGCATAAGTATCATAAATATGGAGTTTCCAGGTTCCATTTGGGTTTTGTCCGTTGTTTACAAGTCCCATATCACCCATCGGAATATATTCTCCGGAATAAGGAGCCACGCCGGAGGTAATATTATTATCGGCATATTTATTTAAACAGGTAAAATTAAAATTATCTCCATCGCCACCAATACCGGAAAATAATAAAAAGGTTGTGCCATCGGGAGCAATTAATTTAACTTCCAGATCGGAGTCCCAGGTATGGTCTAAATTTAAACAAACCGTTTCCAAACCAAAGAGGGTGTCGATCACATCAGGTAAACCTGTTACTTCTATATCGAAAGAAATATCAGTACCATCGTCGGGAATTTCTGTATTAACTATAGCATTAAAAGATTGGGCAGAAATTTGCAGACTCAAAACTGCTGCAATTGAAAAAAGGATATTTCTCATGAATTGTGTTGAATGTTAACACAATATTAAGCATATCCTAAATCATATAAAAAATTGAGGCAGAGAATTTGGTAATATCTCTCGATCAGTTGAAAAAACATTAAGCAGTAATGAAAAACATTTTTTCCCAGGCTAAACCACAAAAAAAAATCCGGTCTTAGGAACCGGATCTTCTTTTATAAAATTATTTTTATTACCAACGGTTGAAATTTTTCTTTCCACCATAACCACCGCCATCGCGATCGTTGTTACGGCTTTTATTGAATCCACCGCCGCCACCGCCGCGATTGAAATTGCCGCCACCGCCGCCACCGCGAGGTCTTTCTTCGCGAGGTCTCGCAACAGAAACGCCAACAACTTTACCGTCAACTTCGGTTTCGTTTAAGGCATCAATAGCCTTTTGTCCTTCTTCGTCGTTCATCTCGACAAAGCCGAAACCACGGCTGCGACCTGTAAATTTGTCCATAATAATTTTAGCTGAAGATACCTCACCGTATGCTTCAAATAATTGCCTTAGATCGGCGTCGTTGAGTTTAAAACTCAAACCTGAAACGTAAATGTTCATTTTTTTTTAGTTTATTAAAATAAAGATAATAGGTTCTAATGAATAAATCCAAACTACGGTGAGCTAAAAATAACCATCCGAAATGAACGAACTAACAGAACCTGATATCAAAGATACAAAATAATATCATTCGAAAAAAAAATTAATTGCTGCAATTATTGCTGATCGCCAAAACATAATTGTTGATGACTTCCAGCGATTTTGCTGTAAAATCACCCGAAAATCCGGTAATATGGGTATAGTCCACCTTTTTTTTATACCCTTCTAAAAAACGATTGGCCAGCGAAAAGTAAGACCAGTGCCACATCTCCTCATTATAACCCGTATCGCGTTCAGTTCCCTTTGCGTTATACGACTGGCAAAATCCGTAGGTAGCGGCATTTTGTACAAGCCAATTATACACCTTTAAACCGGTGCCGGAGGCAAAGTAGGAAGCAGAAGTGCTGTTGAGATCTACTTCGGTTCCCCAATGATGCCTGCTTGTTCCGGGCATAGCGCTGTATTGCATGATATAACTCGACAGAGCATTGTCAGTTGCAAATTTTGACTTATTGGTTTTCCATTTATCTTCCCAAATCCACGATTGTTCTACAAAAGTTCTGGAAGCGGAGATTATCTTTAAATTAATGCCATCTTTTTTTGCGGCGAGATACATTTTATTATATGCAGAATAAGTTTCCTTCAACAGGAACATTTGTTTGCGATATGCCATGTGCTCAGGAATCTCAATAAAATTGGTATCTGTATAATAATTATTTTTTCCGGTAAGAAATTCAGCTGTAATATATTCATCTTTAATTACAGGAGTACTCGATATTGCTATTTCATCAGCATTTATCTGAATGAGTAAATTACTAAAAATTAATAAAAATATAGCTTGCATTTAGTTCCCTACTATTTGGAGGAACGAATATAGGAAGATTTTATTGTTTTAACCAACTGCCTATCAAAGGGATTCCAAAAATACGATCAATTGATCCCGTTGTTTTTGAGAGAGTTGCATGAATTCATTTTTCGATTTTTCTGCTTCTCCGCCATGCCATAAAATTGCTTCTGACAAATTTCTTGCGCGTCCGTCGTGTAAATAAAAGGTATGTTTATTTACTGTTTGAAATAAACCTATTCCCCAAAGTGGTGGTGTTCTCCACTCCTGCCCTGTTGCTTCAAAATCCGGTCGACCATCAGCTAATCCTTCTCCCATATCATGCAACAAAAGATCGGTATAGGGTGTAATGTTTTGATTGGATAAAATACTAAATTCAGCATGCACGCCGGTTTGAATCTTTTGAATATGACAATTATCACATCCTATTTCAGCAAATATTTTTTCGCCTTTTATTACATCTTTATCTTCCACATTTCTTCTGGCCGGAACTGCAAGTGTAGAAGAATATAAATGTAATTTATGGAGATCATCTTTTTCTATTTCAGGTTCACCGCCAGTTGCATAATCGCGATATTTATTTTGGGAAGATGCAATATTTTGTTCTGGAAAATGATCAGTGCTTATTCCCATATCGCCACTGAATGCGCCGGAGATCTGTTGTAAAATTGTTGGCTGATTTGCCTTCCATCCGAATTTACCCAATTGCTCTTTTTGCTCAATAGCATTCCAAACGTAATTTGGTTTTCCGGAAATGCCATCTCCATTTTTATCATTAACATCTGCAAAAGAAAGTATGGTTTTTTCTTCAATGGCTTCCAACAATCCCAATCCTATCATTTGTGGAGCAACTCGTGGAGAATACATGATACCCTGTTGCATCTCACCATAATTTAATTCACCGAAATTTATTATTGGTTTTCTCAAAACAAAGGAATTACCGTCAGGATAAATACCACTTATTTCCTCCCAGTTTAAAGTATAATCACCTTCCTTTTTTAATCCGTCAATGGCATGCTCCTGAAATTGTCCGCCATAATTAGGATCGTCTAAAGGTTCTCCGTGAGGGCCTTTGCCGGGTATGCTAAGTCGAATTATAAATCCTTGTGATAATTGTCCGGCAATAGTTGGAGGTTGTCCTCTGCCATCTTTAAAATGACAACCGGAACATGACTTCGCATTAAAATATGGACCGAGTCCATCACGTGCGGTTGTGCTCGAAGGAGCCTGCACCCAATTCTGATTAAAAAAACTATTGCCTACAAAAAATAATAATTCATCTTGTGACGAAAGTCCGGGAGCCGGCAAAGCAAATGCATTTACACTTTGATCGAATACGGTGGTTTCTCCGCCGGATAATATTTTTTCATTATTAATTAATGAGGTTGATAATGTATCTTTTTTTTGATACGAAGCAAAACTAAATAATAAAATAAATACCGCTATCAGTGATACTGCAATAAAAGAGTTTTTATATTTTGCAGAAATTTTTATCATTAGTCAGCTGCATTTACATTTATAGTTAAACCGAGTTCCGTTGCAACCTTTGCAAACTGATCACCTAATTTTTGCATGGATAAAACTGCTTTCATCACCTGAGGTCTTTTATCCTCTAATACAATAGCGCGGTCGAAGGGATAATGCATTTGCATAAGATCGTTCATAGCACTTTTTAAAAGTGAATCTGTTTCATTATACAGATCCATATTTTTTGATTTTATTATTTCATCAATTCCCGCAACCTCTAATGTTGTTTTATCACTTCTCAAATAAGTACCATAAAATATATTAATAATTCCACCGAGATTAAATATCAGATCCGCTTTTGTATTATCGCTGAAACAACTTTGTTCATCTTCCTGATCGGCATTATCATAAGCTGTGAACATTCTTTCTCCGGCCATTTCCACTTTACTTAAAACTGCTATTCCGGTAATAATTTTTTGGAGTGCGATATTATGATCTGAATTAATAAATTCGCTGCGATAATTATCTTTTCCCGGCTCCCATTCTGATTTCAAATAACCAAGATTTTCAATGAGTAATTCAACTGCGGTACTCAGATATATTTTTCGCCTTTCGGCATTTTTTGTTTCGGCTAAATAATCAGTATAAGGTCTTGCACCGGGACCTGAAGAATCAAGATCTTGTCCCCATAACAAAAACTCAATTGCATGAAAACCGGAACTGATATTTTCCTCCCCGCCATTTTCATTCATCGAAATCAGCAATTCTTTTGTTATTGTAGGATATTCTGCAATATTATTTATGATACCTGCATTTTCATTTCCAACCACATAATCAACATATATCTCATCCAATGGCCAGGCGTTTAATAAACCTTCTACTCCGGTTGAACCATTATCGATAGGACCATCATAAAACCGAAACACTTCCGATTTGCCGTAAAATTCACGAGCAGTTTTCCAGCTGCTTTTAGCAAGTTTGAGATTTTCTTCCGTTGGCTGGGCAAGAAAGGTATTTATGGACGACTGCATTTCAGAGGCAGTCGCCAGGGCATCGGAATAGGTGGAGAATACAATATCACAATACCCTGAAATAACCTGTTTTTGCGGGTCATTTTGAGTGTTAGGGCTTGATTTACAGGTACTTAGAAATATGCCACAAACGATGCACCAAATTACAGCAACATCGGTAAATACCTTCAAAACCCCACCCTTTAACCCCATTAGTTTAAAATCATTCTAAATAAGGTGCAAAAGTAACTACAAAATCGTTTGGAATTCAATACCTCTTTGTAGGTATAAGAGGAGGAGGGAGGAGAGAGGAGGGAGGAGAGAGGAGAAAGGAGGGAGGAGTTTAAATTTCTGGCGAAATTTTGGTGGATACTTACGCACGGACTGAAGTAGGTGGTTACAAGATGGGTCGTCCGCCGTGGCGCACTGAGAGTATCATCACTAATAAAAGTACAGATCCGAAGGATCGATACATTTTGTAAGGAGGGACTTAAGTCCCTCCGGTTACAGATGGGCGGTCTGATACGCACGGACTGAAGTCCGTGGTTACAAGATGGGTCGTCCCTGCGGGACTGGCGTGTGTGCAAAACCTGAAACTTCAAATCCGAAGGATAGATAGGTTTTGTAAGGAGGGACTTTAGTCCCTCCGGTTACAGGAGGACTCACGGACTGAAGTCCGTGGTTACAAGATGGGTCGTCCCTTCGGGACTGGCGTGTTTACACAACCTGAAACTTTAGATCCGAAGGATCGACAGATTTTGTAAAGAGGGCCTTTAGTCCCTCTGGTCACAAGATGGGTCTTCGCTGCTGTGGACTCACGGACTGAAGTCCGTGGTTACAAGATGGGTCGTCCCTGCGGGACTGGCGTTTGTGCTCAACTGGAAACTTAAGATCCGAAGGATCGATAGGTTTTGTAAGGAGGGACTTTAGTCCCTCCGGTTACAGGAGGACTCACGGACTGAAGTCCGTTGTTACAAGATGGGTCGTCCCTACGGGACTGGCGTCTGTCCTATGTCTTATGTCATATGTCCTATGTCTTATGTCTTATGTCCTTCCCCTATACCTTGTGCTCACTCCTTTCTAAAGAACCAGTTTTGAATTCCAGTAATATCTCTGAAGTCGACGGGAATATTTTTAATGTTGATGGAAACGGATCGGATATAAAACCATGATTCCACCTTTCTTGGAATATCAATTATATATGTGCCTGAGGTAAAAGGAATTTCGTTGCATAAACAATATTGGCATCCGGAATTGTTCTTGATATTGTATCCATTGTAGATCAAAACCATTTTCCGAAGGTCTAATAATTTTTGATTTACGGTATCGGAGAGTCGAAAAATTTCTATTTTGTAATTATAACCCAGCGGTTGAGTCTGACTTAATATCCAGCAACTGTCTTTTTTGGAATATTCCAATTTTGTAAAAACATAATCGAGATCTTTTTGGGTGCTGTCGGTAAAAAACACATCGCTTATTCTTGCGCCCAAAACATCACTGGTGAGATCTTTTTTTGAGATATTATCGATGATGGTAAATCTGAATTCGCTGTAAGTGGTACTGTCTTGAGCGAAAATTTTATAGGGGATAAAAAGTAAGAGAAGTATCAGGTAACGCATATATCAATCAAAGTTGAGTAATTCTTTTGTATTTCCAGCAATTTCGAGTCCGCCATTTCTGCCGGCATCGTTAAAAATAATTGTATTCGTTGCTTTTTCGAGTAAGGTGATGTGAATAAGTGCATTCATACTCTCCTTAACTCTGCCTTCCATAAATCCTAAAACGGGTGAAGCCAGTTCGGCTCCTTCTGCCCTATCGGCGTTGATGGTTAGAAGATATTTTTTATCTTCTAGTATGATGTTAATATTCTTATCATCGAATTGTATCTTTTTTAATTTGGCGCCCGTATAGGTTGCAAATTTTATCAACTTTCCATCAATTAAAAATGCACAAATAAATCCGACAAAGGCGCCGGTTAAAAAGGGAATTTTAGCTACGGAGAATTTAAAGGATGTTTGTTGTTTTGAAAAATGATTGCTTTGCATCCAGATCCAACTGGAGGGAAATGAACGACCCCAATCTTTTTCTATATAACCTCTTCCACCGGTAAAATCAATTTCCTGTTTATTGATATTTAATTTTCCTGTGATATTAAAATCCATGCTTATTACCTGATGGTAACATTCCATAAATGGAACAAAACTGTACCATCCCATAATTCCGGGAGCGGTGAGTTTTTTGGGCCATAAAAATTGCTCATCAAAATGCAATAAACCTTTTAATTTAGGGAGATCGAGTTTTAATCTTTTGGAGGAAAAACTATTTTCGAGGATCTTAATTTTGAATTTATTTGCATTGGGCCTGAAATCCAATGCATCGAATTTAAAATATTCGGCGCTTAGATTTTTTCCATCCAACACCTGAATAAACGATTGTTTGTTTCCCTGCGCATCCATTGCAATTCCGGGGATGATGGCAAATGCGTATTTTTCTGTTTTATCTACAATTTTATAATACCATCCTTCAAAAAAAGTCTTTTTCTTAAACCATCCGTGATAGTTTTCGTGGTTGAAAAAGGCTTTGGTGTAGGCGGATATTTTTGACATTGATTTGAGGAGAGGTTTGTCAATACATTTTAAGATAGTTTATATGATGTTTTTGTATGATGTTTTTTTGCCGCGAAGACGCGAAGGGCGCGAAGGTTGCGCGAAGTTTGTGTTATGTAAATAAATAATGATAATTGAATAATGCAAAAAAAAATCATTTTTTCTTTGCGCCTTTGCGGCTTTGCGTGAAAAAAAATATGTCTCGCAAAGCCGCAAAGGCACAAAGGTTGTTTTGAGTTTATTGTTTAATAAATCCGGATGCATAAATTCCGGTTTCTGTTTTGATCTTTAAGCCGTAAAATCCTGCAGGAAGATCGAGAACAGAAATTGTTTTTTCGAAATTGTTTATTTCTATAATTTCTATTGTGCGACCCATGTTATCGATTATTTCCAGAGAAAGGATGTTTTCTTTTCCGGAAAGTGTGATACTGTTAATTGCTGGATTTGGGTAGATATTTATTTGGGATGGATCGAGTTGAGCGATAGATTCGTAAAAAATTTCAAAATCAGAAATATATCTCGGCATTAATTGATAACCACTAGAATATGGAGCATCTGTATCAAATTGGGAACCAATCCCTTTTACCTGAAATAAATCACTGAACATTCCAAGATAATTAATATCCAAAAGAGTTGAAGTGGATAATTCAGTGTTATCATCAATACGAATAATAAATGTGTTGGTACCATTTGTTATTTCAACATTAAAAGAAGTGCCGTCTCCTAACCATTGAGCTTCGTCTGCAAGATAGTAACCATCCAATCCCAATTCAACTAGATCCGATTCGGTAGTTTCATTCAAATCTGTAACAAATGTTGGCACCTTTAAAGCATTTCCACCATCAATAAAAATCAAAGTATCCGCATCCACTTCTGTTAATCCATTAAATTGATTTATTGCACCTAAAATATTTACTTCATCTCCTTCAACTACAGTGTATCCAAAATCGTTATCAAAACTAAATACGGAAATTCCTCCGGTGTTATCAATTAAAGTAAATTGTAATCCACCATCCCAAAGATTTACTCCGTAAACAATGCCGGTAAGGTCAACTAATTCGCCGTCGGAAACTGCGTTGCCATCTACGTCTTCAGTTGTTACTTCTGCAATATCATAAACGGTATAGGTTGGAGGTGTTGCGTCGTTATCGTTAATATTTATTTCAAAATCTGCAATAGCGCCAATTACACATGTTCCGGAAATTACAGTTAAATTCATGAGCAACATTTCGGTGGATTCAATTTCCACATCATCATTAATAGATATATCAAAACTTTGTGATGTTGCACCACCTGCAGTGAAAGTATAATTTACCGGTAAACTAAAAACATAATCAGAACCTGCGGTCATAGTTGTTGCACCATCCAAATACATTTGTATTTCACAATCAGCAGACTCGGTTAATTCAATTGTTCCTGTAACCGTTCCAACAGATTCATCTTCTGTTGCTCCGATTGTGGTGTAAGATGCAATTGGTGGAGTAACTAATTCATTATCCTCAATAGTAATAGTAAACACAGTATCGGCACCTGCTGAACAACCAACACCGCTCGCAAGTAAAATTATTCCTGTTTCCGTTCCTTCAGCAGTAACATCATCCACCAATCCGTAAATAACAGTTTGAGTGGTTGGTCCACCTGCGGTGAAGTCAAGTGTAAATCCCATAAGTCCATAATCAAAACCTGGAGTTGCAGTTGCAGCGGCACCATATCCGAAATTAATTGTGCAATCCGCACTTTCCGATAAACTCACATCAAAAGAACCTTCCAGGTCGCCTTCATTTACAGTAACCTCAGTAACATCAAAGGTATAGGTAGGCAGTGGAACAAAGGGTCCGGCATTTATAACAATATCATCAAGCGCAAATTCATCTCTTGTTCCTGCGCCGCTTACGTCATTTCCGGTCCAACTAAGATAAAATAGTGATCCATCAGCAATGGAAAGCGCTGAAATGGAAGTGGTAATATTTGTCATATAAGGTGTAAAGTCGCCAGCCTCAGGGGAGGTATAGTCCGCATCCGGAACGTTATACCAGGTAACATTATCGTAGGAATATCCCAAATTAAAGCTATTTGACCTGCCAGCATCATTTAAAACATAAATGGTATAGGCTAGGTCGAAGGAACCAATGGCTTCCCCGGTATTATTTTGCAATTTGAGAATGAAACTTCCCGGGGTAAAGTCACCATCAACCGGTTGCACCATCAAACCCTGATTTCCTGTAATATCAACGGCATAAACACCACCGGTAATAACAAGACCCATAGTTGAACCTCTGGCAAAATCCCCAGAAACAGCTGTTCCGCCAAATGCTACATCTCCATCGCTGAAGCCAATTGCACTCCAGGTATCCGAATTGAGCATTCCCACGCCACCTCCGGGTTGAAATCCTGCCCCGGCAAATCCTGTAAAATCAATTGTTTCAGGGCTGCCGATGGCTGCAATATTCAATTGAGCGTGTAGGCAACTACCTAAAAAAGAAATAGTTATAACAAGTAATAATTTTTTCATGTTGTTCTTTATTTGCTTTTAAAATGTCGTCAAATTTAAGAACATTTCATTACTTCTTAATATTAACAAAATGTCAATTCTGTTTAAAGGCATTTAATAGCTTTGGCAATATTTTTAACAAAATAATTTGTTTACTTGACAGATATGCGGATATTTGAAAAAATTATTTCTCCTCCAATAATTTAACTATGATCAAAAATAAAGTAACCCCAACAACCGGAAGTTTATTACTGAGTGAACCATTTATGCTTGACCCGAACTTCAAACGCACGGTCATCATGTTATGTGAACACGCTGAGGAAGGCGGAACTGTTGGATTTATACTGAATAAAACGCTCAATATAAAGGTGTGTGATGCATTGGTCGACTTTGATGAGGTTAAAAACGAACTTTTTTATGGCGGACCGGTGGCTCAGGATACACTGCATTATTTACATCGATATGGCGACCTGATTGAGGATAGTTTGCATATTATTGATGATATTTATTGGGGAGGCAATTTTGAGCAGGTGGGCAATATGTTAAAGGCAGGTTCGATAGATCAAAAAAATATCAAATTCTTTTTGGGATATAGTGGATGGAGCCCCGGACAGTTGCAGGGAGAAATGGAAGATAACAGTTGGATAGTTACTCCTGCAAAAAGTCAATATATTTTTGATATTGAAAATAAAGAATTGTGGAAAAAAGTTTTGAATGATCTCGGCGGTGAATACAAACAGATCACGAATTATCCCGAGGATCCTATTTTGAATTAGGCTTTTTTACTGTTGAAGATCAAAAACTTTTCCATCTCCTATTACAAAAACCTGATCCTCTTTATTTGGCCTTACAGATACCGAGCCTGTGAATCTTCCGAAGGCGGGCAGCGCTCCATAATTTTTTGAAAACCAAAAACAGGGTAAACGCAGTGATTGTTTTGCTTTTCCGCGCAATAAAATTCCGGGATGAATATGGCCATATAAATTGAATGTGTTTTCATCCTTCATTATCATTTTATCGTGACTTAAAATAATATTTTCAATTTGTAAAAAAGATTTTATGCAATCGATTTTTGCATGCGTGTACCATTCATTTATCAAAATATCATGATTGCCAATTACTAATGTTATTTTGAGGGAGGAAAAAGTTTTTCTCCAATTTAAAAATTCATTTAATCCATCATTTTCCTCGCTGTGAAACATATCGCCGAGAAAAAGTATTTGATCAGGATCAAAGGTATCTATCATAGTTTCCATGCGACGAAGGTCATTTTGTAATATTCCTGCGGGAATTGCAACTCCGTTTTTCCGAAAATGCGTTTCTTTTGAAAAATGTGCATCTGCTATGATCAGCATTTTTTGTTCGAGCCAGAAAAGTGCTTTATGTTCGGAAAGAAGAAAAGTTTGGTTGTGGAGATTTAGTTGCATTTGTTAATTATAGCATAGAATAAATGTATTTGTACCCATTAATAAATCAGTTTTGCAATTAGTTTTTTAATTTTAATAACAAAATATAATCTTTATTACAAAGAAAAACTAATGGCATATGTGACCTCACTATTATATAAATAATAAATCCCACGAAAACAAGTGGGAGTTATTATTTCCTATAAAGTTTTTGAAATTTATTTCATCTTCACCAATTGCTCCGTTCCTGTGACATGCCCTTCACTTTTTATTTCCACCAAGTAAACACCAACGGGTAATTTAGAAATATCGATTTGCTGATTCTGCAAAACATTTACGGTATTAATAATTGCGCCTGTCATGTTGCGAATGTTTACTTCCAAAGTTTGATTTTCCTCTACTTGCATAGCATAAACTTTTTTAATAGAGAAAGAGGTATTTGCCGGATTTGGATACATTTCATACATATTATCACCTTGCTCCAGTCGCAGATAAGGATTATATGAAAATACAAAATAACCACAGGAAAAAGCAGGGACTGTAACACACATTGCACCTGCGGGTAATGGTTCAGGACATTCGGAGTAATCAATGTAAGGTGGTCGTTCTCCTTGAATTTCAAATTGATTCGGGTAGCCTGACGGATTACAATCATCATAAGCATCATTAATATCATAAACAGCACCCTTGCCTGAACCGGAATATAATTGAAGTCCATCAACGCAATGTATTTCAGCATGCGTTCCAGTTAAATATGCACCTGCCAAACTACCGGGTCTGATCACATAGGTTTGATCTACATTCTTAATATTGGTGTAATAGATATAAACATCACGGGTTAATCCTAAAGGAGGCATATCAGCGATAAAGGCTGTGGGAGGTCGGTTTATATTTAAATAATAAATTGCCTGTGTTGTTTTTAAATAGTTTAGTTTCTCGAGTGCAATTTTATTCAACAACCGCAACGAATAATATGTTGTACGTGCTACATATGGATCAAAAAGGTCGTCACCGCAGGTTCCAACTCCTAATTCAACTTTATCTTGTTTATTTGCTCTACTTATTAAAGATATTGAACTTCCGCCCAGGTAATTTTGAACATTTGCATAAGGCATAAACCCAACTCTGAAAGCTGCATTATTGTTGAATTTAATAAAATTTAATAATTCCTCTTGTAATAAGTAAGAATGCACAAATCTGTTTGCATAAACATCACGGCGAAGCACTTTTGCACCTCCATCTAAATCAGTTGCAGGATAACCTCCGTTAGTTTTTAAATTCCATTCGGTAGGCCAACATTCTTTATTACTTGGGTGGTCAAAATGCAATTCACTGTTAAGATCCATAAATCCTATTTTTTCACGAGTTGCAACAAACTCCCTAAATGAACCGGAACCTGCGTATGGATATCCGCTTGCGGAAACAATACCATCAAAAGCACAAGATAAACGTGGATCAGATCCTAAAAAATTATATGTTGGGATAATAAAATCCTGATGACCTGACAAGGATAAATTTTCATCCAGACAATTTGGACCAAGCCCTATTGGTATTTCGCCCCAGTTTGTATTTTCGAAAGAATCTCCGTCATTTTCAGCTGTAAAATAAATATGGGGAATAACTGCATCAAATTTAAATTTACCGCCAATTGTTTCGCTGTATCGATAATAAAGACATTCATTCCAGGAGTGGCAGTAACTTGGTGGCCCGGTAAAAACAGCTTGGTCTTCATCCTCTTCTACAATAAATGGACCTTTATCCTCAGTTGGTTCATAAGAAGGATTTTCTGCAGGTAAACCTATTTTAATATCATCAAATTCAGGATCGGTTTTAAATGCAGCGATATAATTATGTTTATTCATTCCATACGCATCCAAACCCATCATTGAGGGAGGTAAAACTGCACTAAGATCAAAATCACCTGTAATGCCAAAAAAAGTATTATAATCATCAGCACCATTAATATAAGCCCAATAATGTTCAAAGGCAGTATAATCATCATATAACTTAAAGCCCATAGTAAATTCAAAAAAATTATTGTAACATTCGTTGCCGAGTTCTACCCCCACAACATTTACATCAAGTTGATGATTCAACGATTCATTACGCAAATACTCAATTATTAATTTACACTCTGCTGCAGGTTCACTGAGTATATCCAAGGTATAAATAACATCAACCGTAAAACCGGGGTTTTCATCTTCAATTGCTTTAACCATTCCAATAAATTCGTTAATATAAAGTGGTTCCTCCCAAATACCCAAATACATACCGGGATCATAATGTGGTTGTTCAAGCCATTCTCCAAAGAAGTCTTCAAAACTTGCTTTTACATCATCAATAAGCCAATTACCATCAATATCATGCTCTGAGTCTTCAATAAAATCATTATAAACAATCAAAAATCCAGGATATGGAACAAATGGGTTTGTAATATCATAATAAGGAATCATTTCTTCAATATTAATCCCATAACCTCCGTTTTTTTGATCATGGAAAGGATTATTAGGATCGGAAGAATTCCAGGAACCTAACGCATGACGGAATTTACTGGAAGAACCACTAGGATATCGCAAATTTTTCGGAGCCAAGGAAACCATCAACTCTTTTGGATTATCTAATCCTAATGCACTATAAATAACATTGTCTGCAGGATCATAATGGGTAAGTCGAAAAATATCCTGTGTATTAAACCCAAACAGACCTTCTTGCACGGGCAATACAACATCGGTGAGGCTAATTACGATATCATCAGAAGTAAAAGCACGTTCTAAACTGGAAATGGAATCGGCGGTAGTTGTATCAACATATAACATATAGATGGTATCAGGGCCATCCAAATAAAATTCCATTGTATCTCCATAGGAGTAGTTTTCAGTGTTAATTGTGGAGTCGAAAGTAGAGTCCGGCATAAAAAAGTGTGATGGGCTTTCCGAATTGCATATAAAAACCTTTAAGCGATTATTAGCTGACGACATCCTGATTGACAGTCCAATAAGAGTTGAAATAAATAAAAGTGCAGTTAATAAATGTCTTATATTAAATCGTTGATTAGAAAAGTGTGGTAAGTAATTTTTTTTCATGGTCGAAGAATTTAAATGTAAAAGTGTAGAAAATTAAATGGTAAAGGAATTAATTTCAATAAATCTGTTTAAATTGAAGGGTAAGTTGAGAACATTAATTGAAATTACCAAATTCATAGTGTTAATTAATTACTAAACCTGAATTTGTACTTGTTTTGTGGGAAATTTGTGTAAATATCAGTAAATTTGGTTTTTTACTACTTATCTATGCCGAAGTTGTATCCTTTAATTGTTTTATTATGTATGTTTACTTGGTGTAACATTGCTGCGCAAGCACCTGGTATAACATGGCAAAAATGTTTAGGTGGTTCAAATTATGACAATGCTTACTCTATACAACAAACTCCCGACAGCGGCTTCATAGTTGCAGGATATACATCATCCATTGATGGAGATGTGACGGGTTTTCATGGAGGTGCTGCTGATTATTGGGTTGTAAAATTGAATGCTATCGGAAATATTGATTGGCAGAAAAGTTACGGTGGATCGGGGTGGGAGGAAGCGTTTTCAATATCGGAAACAAGTGACAATGGATTTATTGTCGCAGGTCACACAGGATCAATAGATGGTGATATAACTCTGAATCATGGATTCACAGATTGCTGGGTTGTAAAAATTAATGCAGTGGGGGCAATTGAGTGGCAAAAATCCTATGGTGGATCTAGTACAGAATATGCAAATGAAATACAACAAACATCTGACGGGGGTTATATTTTTGCCGGTTTTACCTATTCTAACGATGGCGAAGTCTCAGATAATCATGGAACAGGAACTACTGATTGGTGGGTAGTTAAGTTGGATTCTGAGGGAAGTTTATTATGGCAAAGGTGTTTTGGCACTTTTGAAGATGATGTTGCCAATGCAGTTAAACAAACTGCTGATGGAGGCTATATTGTAGCAGGTGATCGTCAAAATGGCGATGATTGGGATTACTACATTGTTAAGTTAAGTTCTGAAGGCGAGACTGAATGGGAGAAAATTTTTGGGGGCACCCAAACTGATGCTGCACAAGCTATACTTGAAACTGCAGATGGCAGTTTTGTTGTAAGTGCTGGGTTTACAAATTCTAATGATGGTGATGTTACAGGCCATCATGGCGTTGGCTATAGTGATTATTGGTTAATGAAATTAGATTCCATGGGTAATTTGTTATGGCAGAAATGTTATGGAGGTACTAGAGATGATGGCGCTTTTTCAATTTGTCAAACAATTGATAAAGGATTTATTTTAGCAGGAGGTTCAGTTTCTAATGATGGTGATGTTACCGGGCATCACGGAGGGATTTCTTATGCTGATTTTTGGATCGTAAAACTGGATACCATTGGAAGTATACAGTGGCAAAAATCTCTTGGTGGAAATGGCGCTGATGGAGCATACTCTATTATAGAATCTTTGGATAGCGGAATTGTTATTGCCGGTTATGCTTTATCAACCGATGGTGATGTAACGGAACATCATGGTGTCGGGTTAAATCTTGATTTTTGGGTCGTAAAACTGGAAAAACCATGTAACCACATACCGTATTATTCCGATCTTGATGCAGATGGATATGGAGATATAACGGCCATGATATACAGTTGTTTTGACACGGCAGGTTATGTTTTAGATATGACGGATTGTAATGATTCTGTTGCCGAAATTCACCCCTTTGCATTGGATGTATGTAATAATTTAGATGATAATTGCAATGGTTTAACAGATGAAGATGCAGTTTTTTTAACCTGGTATTTGGATGCTGATGCCGATGGATATGGCAATGTTTTAATAGATACTTTTACCTGTTTTGAGTTAACCGGATATGTATTTGATGCAACAGATTGTAACGATACAAATAATTTAATCAACCCAGGCGCTCCGGAAATATGTAACCTAATAGATGAAAATTGTAATTTAATTATTGACGAGGATTTAGTTTTTACAACCTATTATATTGACCAGGACGGTGATAATTATGGCGATGTAAACACAGATTCTATTTGGTGTTCAACAATTATAGGGTATATACCTGATAACACAGATTGCAATGACTTAGATCCAACTATTTATCCCGGTGCAGAAGAAGTATTAAATGGTTTGGATGATGATTGTGATCAAATGGTTGATGAATTTTTGTCGGTAAATAATTTTATATTAAACGAGGTTAAAATATATCCCAATCCCGCCGAAAATGTTTTGCATATTGAATATACAGGTGCGGAAGAAATTACAATTCAGGTGTTAAATTCTACAGGGCAAATTATTTATACAAAAGCATTATTTTCTACAAACACGGAGATCAATTTATTGCAATATAGCAGTGGGGTTTATTTATTGAAATTTATTTCTGCCGATGGCGAGGCTGGTATCAGTTTTATTAAGGATTAATGTTTTTGTCATCTTCAAAATCATTGATTTTCCACTACCATTTTTTTTATCCTGTCACTTAATTTTTCGGAAGTTAATTTATCTCTCAAACTATCCACAACTATTGGGAATGCAAAAGGAGAAAATTTTTGTGTATATCTTATCAGTATCTCCCCTTTTTGAATTCGCAGAAAAGCGGTTCGAAGTCGTGCATTTTCCATTTGGTCGTAGAGAATTTCGTCGTAGGCTTGTTTAAGCAACAAATTATCGGGTTCGTATTCGCGAAGTACATCAAAAATTAATTGGGCGGAGGATTGTAAATGTCTTGTTCGTTTTAACTCACCCGGATATCCCTGAAATACCATTCCGGAGATAATTGAAATATCACGGAATTTTCGTCGCGCCATTTCTGTGGCATTTACCGAATTAAAAAGATCGGATTCCATTTCCTTAAGATCGAATAATTTGCGAATAATATTTATATCAATGGGAATTTTTTCGTTGCACAATAATTCAAATCCATAATCATTCATTGCAACAGAAATACTCATGGGTTTTATTCTGCTCAAACGAAAGGCAGTAAGTCCTGCCATTACCTCATGCACTACTCTGCCTTCAAAAGGAAAAATAAATATATGGTAGCCTTCGTCACTTTCTGTAATTTCAACTAATAATTGTCCGGTATGTGGAATTGCAGATCTATATTCCTGCAGTGATAATAAAGGAAACAACATATTAAATTCCACATTATCCATTTTATGATCAGATGCTTTACCTAATTGAATGCGCATTAATTCTGCCATGTATCCAGAAAGCGGCATTCTTCCTCCCATGTAGGATGCGGTGGCTGCTTTTTGTTCTTTTACCTTTCGAACGAAAGCGGTCATATCCTTTAACATTAAAAATTCAACGCATTGTCCGGCAAACCAAAAAACATCTCCGGGTTTTAAGGAAGCGATAAAATATTCTTCAATTGTTCCTAATGATCCTCCTTTTAAATAAGCAACACGAACTACAGGATCACTCACAATAGTTCCTATTTGCAATCTGTGTTTGAGTGCTGCATTTTTATTAACGATGCGATATTTATCATCAACTTTTGCCACTTTAATAAATTCATCATATGCCTGCAAAGTATTTCCACCTTGGGTAATACTTTTTATCAACCAACTCCATTCGTCTGCATTCATTAAATGATAAGCGTGTGTTGATTTCACTTCTTTATATAATTCTTCTGCATTAAATCCGCCGCCGATGGAAAGGGAGACCATATATTGTATGAGTACATCAAAACACATAATGGCAGGTTCTCTTTTCTCCACAACATTTTCGCTGATCGCTTGTTTTATTGCAGATATTTCCACCAATTCCAAAGCGTTGGTAGGAATAAAAAATATTTTGGAAATAGCACCCGGCTGATGTCCGCTCCTACCGGCTCTTTGTGTGAATCGCGCTACTCCTTTTGGTGAACCGATTTGAATTACGGTATCAACAGGACGAAAATCCACACCAAGATCAAGACTTGAAGTACAGATCACTGTCTTTAAATTTCCGGAGTGCAAATTTTCTTCCACCCATTCGCGCACTTCGGTTGAAAGGCTTCCATGATGCATGGCTATTAATCCTGCTAATTCCTCATCATAATTTAAAATATGGTGATACCAGATTTCAGCCATTGCTCTGGTATTTGTAAATACCAAAGTGGTGCCTGCATTATTTATTATTTGTACTATCTGAGGTAATAATTTTAAACCGATATGTCCGGACCAGGGAAGCACATCAATTACATCCGGCAAAACTGTATGCACCGCAATTTCTTTTTTATTTTCAGATCGGATAATAATAGAATTTAATTCCGCATCCTTTTTTCCCAATAAAACTTCCATTGCCTGCACTAAATTTCCGATAGTAGCACTGATTGCCCAGGTGCGCAAGGAACGGTTTTGGTCGGCAACAATTGCTTTTAATCGCGATATTGCAAGTTCAACCTGTACACCACGTTTACTTCCGAGTAATTCGTGCCATTCGTCAACAACCACACATTCGAGATCAATAAAAAGCTGCTGATAATTATTTCCGCATAATAAAACGTGTAAACTTTCCGGAGTTATGATAAGCACTTCCGGCATCTGCTTTTTTTGTGTTTGTTTTGTTTTAGAAGATACATCTCCTGTACGCAATTCCACACGCCAATTTAATTCCATCTGATCGCAGGCGTTTTGCAATGCATTTCTGATGTCCTTTGCAAGTGCTCGCAAAGGTGAAATCCATAAAACTTTGAGTGATGATGGTATTTTTTTATTTTGAAGGGAAGATGTATTTTGTTTTTCCAGTGCCTCAGCAAGAATCGGAATAAACATTGCATAGGTTTTTCCACTTCCGGTAGGTGCATTCAATAATCCGTTAAAACCTTCATGATATGCCTGCGCAATATGTTTTTGAAAGTCGTATTCCTGCCACTTTTTGTTAGCATACCATTGATCCACAATTTCAAAATAAGTCGCCACAGGAAATCCTCCTTTAATTATTGAAAGGTAAGAAATAAATCAGAATCGGATATTGAGTTGTTCTCCGAGTGCTTTGAATTTCAACAACCATTTTTTGTATTCCGGTTCACCAAGAGATTTTATGAATTTTTCATTCCCAATAAAATCCTTCCCAACCCTAAAAAATTTATTTTGTATCTTCCACAAACGGAATTTGAGTTTCAGTTCATTCATTTCTATTAATATCTTGCTGAGCATCTCCAGGTAAATAATGTCATGCACTTTAAAACTGAGTCCGCTCACTAGTTCATACAATTTATTAGAAACCGCAAAAGAAATATTTTCGGTATCGAGGTCCACCTTCCAACGAATGGCTTCATCCACCATCTGTTCCAGTTTAAAAATATTAGGCCTGTCTGCTTTGAAAATATTTTTTAGTTCAGAATTAATAAATGCCCGTGTATTTACTTTCAAAAGATCAGGAATATGTTTTTTCTGTTGTTGCAACATATTTACGAGCGTATAAGTGCTCTCGTATATTTTTTTGTAACTCTCCTCCGCAGCTTCAATATCTTTTTGCAATAAAACATTTACTATCCTTTCCTGTTCATCCTTAAAAAGATCGTTGAAAGAAAATGAATGATTCCCAAAATTTTCTTTTATTAAGGTAATTACTGTACTGAGATCACTTTTCCGAAACGCATCTCTTATCTTCAAAAACATTTCCTCAAAAAGTTCTGCATCCATATTTTCGGCATATCCGCCAATTATATTATGTTCACCGAGGTAAAGTGCAGCGAAAAAAAAGTTTTCTTTTGCAAAAGTAAATTTTGAGGTGAGATTTATTTTTCCTACGGTGACAATATGGTTTCCAGCCCCGATCTTTTCGAAAAATTCACTGCTCATTTTGTAGTTGAACATTTCCGCATTGTCCGGAATATCTTCAAATAAACTTTCTATTGCGTGATGCATTCCTACTTTAGTTAGCGTAAGTCTGCCGGTCCTTATCTCCTGTTCGTATAATTCGCCTGCATTTTTATAAATCTCGAGATTAGTGGGAGCTAGCGATAGCAATTGCAGAAAATCTTCATATAATCTGATGGAAGTTTCATGTTCGGCGATCTGAATAACACGATCGGCGTATTGCAAAATTTGTTTTGTTTCAATTCTGCTTATTTCATCAAAAAACCAACCGCAACTTGTGAACATCAACATAGCATGTCGCTGCATTTCCAACAAGCGAACTAATTTAACTTTTTGTTCCTCAGATACTTTTATAACACAATATTTTTCAAAAAAGGGTTCTATTACATTTTCATTTCTGTTGAGAACAAGTTCAATATATTTATTGCGCAGCTGCCAGGGATTTGGAGTAATAAAAGAAACTTCCTTTTCGAATATTATATCCACCTGATCTTTTAACCAATTTAATGCATTGCGCAAAGGTGCTCTCCATTTTTGATGATATTCCGGGTGACCGCCATCGGTACATCCGCAATTAGTTCTCCATCTCTCCACCCCGTGAACGCAACTCCAACTGCTGTTTTCAACTATTTGAATTTCCTGTTGAGGTGGGAAAAGGTCCAGAAATTCGCCGTAATTTGTGATCACAACATCTTCTGTATGTTGAAGATTGTAAATACACGCAGCTAAAGCCATATCACCGCGGTAATGATGATGGCCATATGATTCACCATCCGTTGCGATATGAATTAAATGAGGTTCCGATTTACTGTGATCGATCGCATTCAACAAAGAATCAGAAAATAATTTTCCCGAATTCAACAATCCATTAAAGGCAACATCTCTGGAAATTTTTCCATTATAAAAAAATAAATTGATGGTTCGTCCGGACGGTAATTTATATAAATAAGGAACACCCGTATCAAAGGTGTCTGTATTGGTAATTTCATTCCAAACCAGTTCATTACTATTTCTAAAAGCTTTGGCCTGACGAGGAGCAAGAATAGTAAAACGGATATTATTTTGCGCCAGTAATTCGAGTGTTTCGGTATCTACAGCAGTTTCTGCAAGCCACATTCCCTCGGGGGCACGCTGAAATCTTTTTGTAAAGTCGCTGATCCCCCATAAAATTTGAGTTTCCTTATCCCGTGTAGAAGCAAGGGGCATTATTATATGATTATAAACCTGCGCAATTGCATTTCCATGTCCATTATGTTTTTGTCGGCTTAACACATCGGCGATAATAATATTATGGTATGCATCAGGGTCATGTTTTTCGAGCCACGACAATAAAGTAGGTCCAAAATTGTAACTGATATTGGTATAATTATTTACAATATTGATGATCTTTTGTTCCTCATTAAGCATTCGGGAAGCTCCATTCGGGCCGTAACATTCCGCGGAAATTCGTTCGTTCCAATCGTGATAAGGTGATGCGGATTCTTGTTTCTCTATTGCCTCAAGCCAGGCATTTTCTCTTGGTGGCTGATAAAAATGGCCGTGTATGCAGATATATTTTTTCACTGAATGCAAAAATAGGGGGAATTTATTAATGAAAGGTTGATATTGATCAGAACAAAAAAAGGGATCCCGCCTTTTTTCAAGACGAGATCCCGCATATTTGTTTAACTAAACCACTAAAAATTACTTGTCAACACCATTTAGAACTTAACAAATGATTGAGAAGAAGTTTTACTGTCAGCCTGAACTTTTATAACATATGATCCTGGTACTAAAGCACTAACATCCAAAGTAACCGAACCATTTGCATTAACCAATTGAGCAAAGCCAATTCCGGTATCGCCACCAAATAAATTGAACACTTTTACATTGGCAACAGATGCTTCCTTCAGATGGAACTGCACTGTTAAAAGATCGTGAACCGGATTAGGGAAAATATCTACTTTTAATTTACCGGCAGTATTTATCACTCCGCCAAAAATTCTCATATCACCCATTAATGGAACTGCGATATTTTTAACGGCAATACCATTTCCTATTTTACCGAGGTTGGTTGCTGTTCCGCTCATGATATCAACCATATATAAATTATCAAAAGTGGATACACCTGTATTTGCGCTCAGATATGCTTCATTAGAAACACCATTGTAATAAATATCCATATCGGTTGTAGGATCAGTTAAATTTTGCATGATCCCTGAAGAACCAATGGTTATTAATACACCATCATTCGGCGGATTTTGATTTGTAATAATATTTAACGCCTGATCGTAATTATATAATGATGTACTTGGAGTACCTGCATAACTATTTGTATAAGCACATGCACCAATCATTGGATCGGCTCCGAAATTAATATCAACAACTCCATAATTTAAATTAAGATCGGTAAAGAATAAAGTTCCATCAACATTTAATCTGTAGTTTGCATTATTTGCACTTACAACACGAATTTTATCCACGAAAGGATTAAAATCAACAGCAACATTATTTCCACCAAGCATTAAAATTGTTGGTGTAACATTTACTGCTGTTGCTATACCTGTTGATGTATTTACAGTATATAATTGTGATTCGTTGGTAGCTGAATTATATCCCAATGCATAAAGATCGCCGGTTACAGGACGAAAATCCATACCAACAATAACCTGATTTAAAGTTATACCGGTAACAGGAACACTTGTTCTGATAATGGAAGTATTATTTGCATCCATTCCTAATAAAAAATTAGTGGAATTTAAAGCATATACCAAATTTCCTGTAAGTTCTGGAACTGTTCTGTCGATATAACAAGCAATATCATCAATAAATAAACCACCTACACTTGCAGCGCTCAGTGTACCATCTCCTGTTGTTAAATTTATTGTTGCAAGAAAATCAGATCCGAAATTAGAATTTCCTGTTACATAGGCAATATTTGTTTGAGTTGCAACATCGTAATAAATATCCATATCAATGGCAGAAAGATTTTTATTTACTCCGCCACCTAAACTTCCAATTGTGTTTAAAGTTCCATTATTTGGTGGATCTTGTTTTGCCAATACTTTTAATTGGGCATCAATATCATATAAAATTGTTGATGTTGAACCAATATAACTATTTGTATAAGCTCCGGTTGCAACATAAGGATTTGTACCAACATTTACATCGGCACCAGCGTAATTAACCGTAAGATCTGTAAAACTAATTAAACCATTATTTGGATTTAATCTATAATTATAATCGCGGTTACTCATTACACGAATTCTGTCGACAGTAGGATTAAAATCAAAAGTAACTTCCAAACGAGAAACACCTACGGGCCCTAAAACGAGGGAAATTGGTGTAATATTTACAGGAGTTGCAACAGCCGTCATTAGGTTTACAGTATAGATCTGAGCTGTTTGCGCATTTCTGTCGTATCCCAAAGCATATAACTGACCAGTTGAAGGTCTGAAATCCAATCCTTCAATTCCCTGACCAGCGGTTATTCCGGAAATTGTTCCCACAAAAGAGGTAATTGCGGGTGTTCCTGCGTCAAAAGAATAAAGATTTCCGCTGCTTAAGGCATAAATTGTTTGAGCCTGTGCATTAATGGAAAAAAAGGAGCCTACAGCAAAGAGGCAGATCGCAGTAAATTTTCTGCCGACCAAGTTACTTAATTTGTGAAGTAAAGTTTTTTGTAACATAACATTTTAATTTAAAAGTGAGTTAATAAAAATTTAATTTGCTGTGGTCGTTTTAAAAGTTTATTATATACTTTTATCGGATTAATAAAGCGATTAAAAGGTTTTGGAATTATTTCATGGCATATTCTTCATTTTAATAATAGATTTTAGCCCATATACGACATAGTAGTTTGTTTAGATTTATTTTCAGTAAAAAAACTGCCTTAAAAATTATTGGAATGATGTAATTTTAAACCCTGATGTTTAAAAATTCCCTTTTTATTATTGGCTTTATGGCTGTAAATACCCTGTTAAGGGCACAGGTTTCATTTGATCACCAGGTAATTGATCCGGGTAATATCGGTTTATATATCACCAACTCCGGAACCTTTGGGCGGCCGGATGTTAGAAACACTCCTACAGGTGACCCTTCCATGGAATATCCAATAAACTCCGGTATAGAACATTTGTTTGAGGGTGGAATTTGGATAGGCGCTTTGGTAGACGGACAATATTTGGTTTCCACTTCTGCAAAGGATGCAGCAAGTGGTTATACTACGGGATTGGCAGGATATGAGTTTACTGCAGAGATCGGAAATGCAATTCAACAAAGAAGTTTATTGACCGGCAGCGATTTTTTTTCCTTTGATGCAATATCACATGAAGATATGCTTATTGATTTTTCGGATAAAAATGTGGTGGTTCCCGGCACTTTGATCACGATTGCCGATCATACACAGCCCTTGAATGCTGATGTGCATCTGGAAACTTACGCCTGGAATTATTCTTTTGCTGATTATTTTGTTATATTTAATTATAGTATTACAAATTCATCCCCAAATGTGTGGGACAGTGTTTGGTGCGGAATGTGGTCGGATATTGTTGTTAGAAACGTAAACGTATCCACCGATTTTGGTTCTGCATTTTTTAGTCATGGAGGTTATGGATTTATTGATACATTTTATACCAATTACGGATTTGATATTGATGGAGATCCCGGATTTACAAACTCTTACGGTGCAATTCAATTTTTAGGAATAGAGTGGAGAGATCAATTTATTCATCCTAATAATAATTCCAATTTAATCGCCAATGGATATCCTGCGGCGGATGTAAATAGTAATTTCTGGATATTTAATTCCACCGCCACTCCACCTTATAATGCTCCTGCCAATGATGTGGAGCGATATGATAAATTAAAGATGGGACTTAATTATGTTGATCCGGGAATACGAGATTTTTTACATGATCCTTCCACAAGTGGAGGACTTACCAATTTAATTTCTGCGGGACCGATGATTAGCGTGGAACCGGGAGAAACATTCCATCTTGTGTTTGGGATTGTTTGCGCCAAACAAGTGGAAGTTGGAGGTACTAGCGGAGAAGAAATGGATACTCCCGAAGCACAGGAAATTTTAGCCGATCATTTGAGTTGGTCGAAAAGAACCTATCTGGGTGAGGATCAAAATGAAAACGGTATGTTGGATATTGGTGAGGATCTGGACGAGGATGCAATTTTGGACCGTTATATATTACCCGAGCCACCTGCTACTCCTAAAATGAAGGTTCTGGTGAATGACAGGTCAGTAGAAATTTATTGGGATAATAAGGCGGAATTTTCCATAGATCCTATTTCAAAAGAAATGGATTTTGAAGGTTATCGTATTTACAGAACTCAGGTTGGCGATGACTTCAATTTAAATATGATCAACGATGCAAATTTAATTGCGCAATGGGATAACCCAGGTAATAATATTGGATTTAACAATGGAAATGCAGCAATAAAATTAACTGCACCGGTAATTTTTGAACAAGATACTTTTTATTATAAATATACTCTCGACAATTTATTGAACGGTTGGCAATATTTAATAATTTTAACCTCTTTTGACAGTGGTAATGAAACTTTAAATATTGAAAGCCTCGAATCATCGTATGTTGCGAATGCAGTGCAGGTATTTCCGGGAACTACTGCTGCGGAGAACCACAGCACGCTTGAAATTGGCGTATATCCTAACCCTTATCGAATTAATGCTGCCTGGGATGGAAGTACATCAACTACTCGAAAAATAATATTTTATAATTTACCTCAGCATTGCGATATTTCTATTTATTCACTGAGTGGAGATCTTGTTGCTTCTCTCAAGCATGAAGGAGAAACATATAATGGAAATGATATAAACTGGTTTGAAATTTATGGAGGCAATGAAGAATCAAGAATTTTTTCAGGAGGAGAACATGCATGGGATATATTAAGTGAAAGTAATCAGACCATTACACAGGGAATTTATTTGTTTTCCATAAAAAATACAGATAATGGGGAGCTGAAACAAGGGAGGTTGGTTATTATTGAATAATATCTTACCTGTGGTTTTAAATTGAATTTCAAAACATTTTATATCAATTGCAGGATACGGTTTTTAATTGCCAATGGTGACGGTTTTACAAGTCAACAGGTT